>CAYQAP010000044.1:0-22269 GCA_964415515.1 uncultured Gammaproteobacteria bacterium
AACGGGGGGCTTCATCTCAAGCAATCAAGTACCGGGTTCAAAACAATTGGCGAATAGCTTGCAATCTGCTTGGCAAACTGCAGGGTGTCTAAAGGCAACCGAAGTTCCCTGAAATCAACTCCTGCCTTGCGCAGTATCAACCAGTATTCTACCCCTCATCACTGCCAGTGTGAGAAACTATATTCTTACGGTAGCCTCTGAGTTTGAGGCATATTGCGCGGCTTGGAACAACCACAACAATGGAACTCCCATTGCCGTGAGTACCGCGGTGGTTTATCAACAACACGACATGCAAGCGAACCTGTTACTATATCGAGAATGCTCAATCCTCCCAACCCGGATACTGCCAACACCATGAAAGACCTAAACCCGTCAGCTATGGTAGCAACAGATCTGGATGGAACGCTGCTGAATTCGAAGGGAACTTAAGTCCCACCAATCACAAAACAATGCAATCACTGGCTTCAAGTAACATTTTATGCGTCGTAGCCACCGGTCGTTTCTTGTGGTCTGTGCGGTCGTGATTGCGAATGCCCCCGTGGCACTGTACCAGCGCTTTAAAACTGTGCCAGGCAATGATGAGGATGGCTCCAGTGTAGCAGTACGCAACTGGTTGGTCACCCGAAGGTGAGCAGTTTCCTATAGCCAAAGGATCTGTGACAACTTCATCAGCCGTTCCTGTCTGCTACAGAAAATCCTGTGGATTCAGATATGCTTTGCGAAAATACAATTACTTACACAATTAAAATCCATACATCTGTGGCAGCAACCACGACAGCGAACCCCAGATCAGGAGTATCAGCGGGATGCCGACTCGCAGAAAATCACTGAAGGTATAGCTGCCAGCACTCATCACCAGGAGGTTGGTTTTATAAGCCATGGGCGTGGCGTAACTGAGGTTGGCACCGAACAGGACGGCCAGTACAAAAGCTTCAGGAGGCAATCCCAGTTTGTTGGCGATATTGATCGCAATGGGGGTACCGATCACTGCTGCGGCATTATTGGAGACCAGATTGGTCATGATCGCCATCAACAACATCAAGCCACTTAAGACCACCTGTGGTGAGGCCCCACCCAGTGCAGCCAGGAATAGATCAGTCAGGTAACTCGTACCACCGGTAGCCTGCAGGGCATTACCCAGGGCCAGGGAAGCGACCACAATCAGGATCACCTGGGTACTGAGAGCATGGGCAGCATCGCGCCAGCTCAGGCAACGACTGATGATCATCAGTAGCGCCCCACTTACCGCACTCACCGATATCGGCAATATCCCGAATGCTGCACTGACCACGACACCGGCCATGATCAACAGTGCCAACGGAGCACGGTTGCTGTGCGGCAAATCGGCAGTCGCATCCAGCACCAGCAGTTCATGCTGCTTTTTCAAGTCGCGGATCTGGTCTCTGGCCCCTTGGACCAATAACACATCGCCCACCCGCAAGGGGATATCTGCCATATCCAGGTCAGGAGAAATATACGCACGCCCGACTCGATGCAGGGCCAACACAGCCACTTGGTAATGCTCCATGAAGTGGGTGGTGTGCAGGCTTTTGCCAACCTGTGACATGCCCATAAACAACGCGATTTCTGCCAGCTGCTGATCTTCCGCTGCCAGTGGATGTTCTTCATCTACCGGGGTATCCCTGGAGGAATACAGCACTGCACCAAGAACTTGTTCGAACTCTTTGAGATTGGCCGGCGTATCCCGTACTACCAGTTGATCGCCCGTACTGATTATTGCATCCGGCAAAGGCAATAGATGCGCCCCTTTCCCACGACGTATACGACGTACCTGCAGGCTTCCCGAGGTCTTTCCAATGATTTCTGCGAGGTTTTTTCCAACACAGAAACTACCTGCCGGAATGGTCAGACGAGCGACAAATACCCGAGGTGAATCATCATTTAGCAGACTCTCACGCTGTGGCAGCAAACGTGGTGCAATCAACCACAGATAGACAATACCAGCGCCTCCGGCGATAAGCATGGGCCTGGCAAAGTCAAACATACCAAAGTGCCGCAAGCCCAGATCTGCGGCGATCGCCACCACCAGCAAATTCGTGGAAGTACCGATGGTAGTGGCCATACCGCCAATCAGGGTCGCAAAGCCCATGGGCATGAGAATACCGCTGGCTGCAGTTTTGGTGCGAATCGAAACACTGATCAAAAGAGGCAACAGCAAGACTACAACGGGCGTGTTATTGACAAAGGCGCTGAGGGTCGCAGCGACCAACAGGGTCAATAACAGCGACAGGGTTGGACTGAACCCCCAGAGTCGAGCCAAGGTCCTACCCACCGGCTCCAGAGCGCCGGTGCGCACCAGGCCCTGGCCGGCAACCATCAAACCACTGACTGCGATCAATGCTTCGTGGCCAAAACCAAGAAAAAAAGTCTCGGCCCGGATCGGTGGATTTTCCCCCGGCATGGGAAACAGGGCAAAACCGGCCGAGAGCACAGCAATGACGGCCAGACTCGAGGTTTCCAGCGGAATCTTCTCGCGCGTAAACAGAAACAAAGCCACCAGGGTCACGATGATCACCGCCATGGCGTGGGCTTCAGGGAGCGGAGGGAAGGCCATATAGGTTAGAGCTGCAGCAATCCTGAGGAAACTGGTCGAAGAAAACGGAGTGGACGACTTAGTATAAACCAGTCACGACATCTGTGTAAGCCTGTGCCTGAGGTCGTGGTCACCCAAATGAGGGGTCTCTAGCACACTTCAAAAAGACATACCCCCCACCAGGACATCATGTTTAGTACTTTGATCCCGGTGATTGACAACGTTGCACTGCTACCCGCCCTTAATCAATGGGAATATGGTAATGACATCGTCATTCTGCACAATCGTATAAGGACGCTGGCTATCCGGCACAGAGCGGCCATTACAGAGCGTCAAATAGATCTTTTCCGGAGGCAGCTGCAGCCCCCTTAGCAGCGACTCCAGGCTGGTCTGCGGGTCAACAAACCAAGTAAACCCATCATCATCGTCTTGCTCTGGCAGCTGCGAACCAGGATCGATGGCCAAGAGTCGAATTGTAAGCTTTATCAAGATGCCTCGAGTACTGTCCAAAAACTAGAGATCAGCAAGACCCAGGCGCTTCAGGGTCGCGGTAGTCGGAATGCCTTCTACATCCCAGCCGCGCAGCCGATAGTACTCCGGCAGCATTTTATCCATTTCCACAACCTTGCCCGCACCTGCACCACTGCCAGCAGGCACCGTCAACATTCGTGTTGGCACGGTATCGTCAGCCCGGGTCAACCCGGCTGCCAGGTTGAACTGCCGTTCCAGGTTCCAGATCCGCTCCCCCATGGTCAGCAGGTTCGGCTCTGAATAGTCCCCTTCGGCATCCGCAGCCATAAGCGCAGACAAGGTTTCCAGGCTATAACCCGGGAACTGGCACAAACCGCTGGAATCAATCACACTGTTGTCATTTTGGGATAAAACTACGACCTGCGCCTTGCCATCACTGGTGACCCGGTTGAAATCATCTCCGAAGGGATCTGCGCGAAGATGGCAAGCCCCACGGTTGCTGGTGGCATAAGCCAGCGCCATCCCTTGCATGGCACGACCATCATAGCCGGGGATTTCCTGACCCTTGACCGCCATGGACAGTTCCGGATGGCCGTATTTGTCACACAAACGCTTTGATCCGAGCCCCAGTTCGAGGCCAAAGCCTTCACCACGACCGGTCAATTCGACCATATTGACCAGTGCTTCGGCCGAGCCAAACCGCAGCTCGATCCCGCCGGTCTGACTGCGATCAATGACCCCGGCCTCGAACAGTTCCATGGCAGCCGCCAGGGTCCCCCCAAAGGAGATGGGATCCATACCCTGCTCATTGCAAACAAAGTTGGCATAGGTCGCCGCTTCCAGATCATCAACACCGAGCATGGCTCCGAGTGAAAAACCGGATTCATACTCCAGACCTCCGGAAACGTTTGGCCGCTGCGGTTGGCCGACCACACTAAAATGTTGTGGGTCGATTTGGGCGATACGCCCACAAGCGATATGGCAGGCAAAACAGGCCTTGTTGCCCTTTAAGTTGGGTTTGCCATCACTGGAACGGCTACGCTTCATGGCCGCGACATTGATCCTGTTAACCCCTGCAAACTGGACCTGCTGGTTATTGCGGGTCGGCAAAGCACCGTAGGCCTGGGTCACATCCATCATCGCCATGGTGCCTTTCTCGCGTTGCCTGTGCGCGGAACGGCTGTCGTTAACCTGCCGATTGGCAGCCGTCACCAGCTGCATGAATTGTTGTGGGTTTCTGACCCGTACCCCACGGGTACCCCGTACCGCTACCGCCTTGAGATTCTTCGAACCCATGACCGCACCCACACCGGAACGGCCGGCCGCACGATCGAGGTCGTTGATGATACAGGCATAGCGAACCCCGCATTCACCGGCCTGGCCAATGGCCGCGACCCGGATCTGCGGGTCCTGATGGCTGGCCTGCAGCGCCGGTTCGGTCTCCCATACCGTCTTACCCCAGTAGGCCCTGGCATCGAGCAGGGCTACTGTATCATCACGAATATACAGATACACCGGATCAGGTGAAATCCCCTCAAAAATAATCATATCCCAGCCGGCATTTTTCAGCTCTGCACCGAAATGACCACCGGAGTTGGAACAAGCGATGGCTCCGGTCAGCGCGCCCTTGGTGACTACCGAATATCGCCCAGCTGTCGAAGCTGCAGTCCCCGTCAATGGACCGGTGGCAAAAATAAGATGATTGCCTGCAGACAAAGGGTCTGCCACCGGGTCACTATCGGCCAACAGATAGCGGGTAGCAAGTCCACGCTGGCCGAGGTATTGTTTGGCCCAATCGAGATTCAGTGCTTCACTGTGCCAACTCCCGGCGCTCAAATTCACCCGTAACAACTTGCCCTGCCATGCCATAACACGCTCCAGATTCAGTACTGATTCCAAGCTGTGAGTATACCAGTGTGGCCGTGGCGGCCGGTACTGCCGACTGCCTTTTGGACCTGAAAAACATCCGCCTGCCTCCTTGTGGATCTCCATTCCCCAACGGGAATTTATGGTAAGGTGCCACAATCTGTTGGACCAGAAGATACCCTCGATCGCCATGCAATACTTGCCTGTTTTTTTCCATCTGCAACACCGTGCTTGCCTTATCGTTGGTGGCGGGAAAGTCGCTTTGCGCAAGCTTCGACTGCTGTGCCAGGCCGGGGCCCTGGTTACCGTGCTCGCACCTGAGTATTGTGACGCTTTACGCAAAATTGCCGAGGAAGATGCAGCCATTACGCTGCTGCAGCAATCCTTCAGCGAATCTGCCCTGGACGGCATTGCCCTGGTGATCGCTGCTACCGATCAAGCCACTGTCAATAGCGAGGTGGCACAGGCTGCACAGCTGCGGAATATCCCCGTCAACGTGGTCGACCAACCGAAACTTGGTACCTTTATCCTGCCATCCATAATCGACCGGTCGCCGGTCCAGATTGCAGTATCCACTGCCGGCACCTCACCGGTACTGGCCCGGCTGTTGCGTACTCGTCTTGAATCCATACTGCCGGCAAACTATGGACAGTTGGCCGAATTGGTGGCCCGATACCGGGGCAAAGTCTCACAACTACTCGGCACCGTAACTGAACGTCGCCGCTTCTGGGAGCAGGAACTCCAAGGCAGGGTTGCTGAGTTGATATTTTCCGGGCAATTTCAGGCTGCTGAAAAAGCCCTTCAGAAATCTATTCAGCATGCAGCAACCCAAACCGGGGCCACTGGGGAAGTCTATCTGGTGGGTGCCGGACCCGGTGATCCCGATTTGCTGACCTTTCGCGCGCTGCGGCTCATGCAACAGGCGGATGTCGTGCTTTACGACCGGCTGGTCGCACCACCCATTCTCGAGTTGACCCGCCGCGACGCCGATCGTATCTATGTCGGCAAAGAGCGTGCCCAGCATGCAGTGCCTCAGGAGCAGATCAATAACATGCTGGTGCGCCTGGCCAAATCCGGCAAGCGGGTACTGCGCCTGAAGGGGGGTGACCCGTTTATTTTTGGACGTGGTGGTGAAGAAATAGACCAACTCGCGGCCAGCGGCATCTCGTTTCAAGTGGTACCAGGGATTACCGCAGCGGCCGGTTGTGCTGCCTATGCGGGGATCCCACTGACCCATCGTGACCATGCCCAATCCTGTGTCTTTGTCACCGGCCACCTCCGTGATGGCTCCATCAATCTCAACTGGAAGACCTTGACCCAACCACACCAGACCGTAGTCATTTACATGGGACTATCCGGACTGCCACAGCTGTGCATGCAACTCATCGAACATGGCTTGTCCCAGGAGACCCCGGCCGCACTGGTCCAGCAGGGCACGACATCCAATCAGCGGGTTTTTACCGCAAACCTCGGTACCCTGCCAAATCTGGTGCAAAATCATACGGTCAAAGCACCGACCCTGGTCATCGTCGGTGATGTGGTAAAACTGCACCACCAACTGTCCTGGTTTCAGGCTCAGCCCAGCCAGCACGCGTAAATCCATCACCTTTCCAGCTCCACCAGCCCCTGAACCGGACACTGCCCATTGCGGCGGTAACCCTGAGTCAAACTCGGGTCCGATCTAGCCCTGCGAATACGGCTTGACTTCTCTTTTCCACCAGCGTATTTTGTGCATCGCACAAAATACGCTGGTGGGCTTTGTGGCTACAAAAGCTTCACATAGACCCACCTTTGTTATCAATTTCAGTACCAAGGGGAACTTCATGACAAAAAAGACTGCTCTGGTAACCGGGGGAATCGGTGGTATCGGCTCGGCAACCTGCCAACAATTGGCGACAGACGGGATGCGGGTCTATGCCGTACATTTACCTGCAGAAACAACCCAGGCTGAACAATGGCGTGCCTGCATGCAGCAACAAGGTAGCGACGTGGACATAGTGGCCACCGATGTAGCATCAGACAGCTCTTGCACGAGGATGGCTGCCCACCTTCATGAACAAGGTGTTACCCCCGATATACTGGTCAACTGTGCCGGCATTACCCGTGACAAAACCCTAAAGAATCTATCACCTGAACTGTGGGATGCCGTAATCAACACCAATCTTGGCAGTGTTTACCATGTCACTCGTCAGTTCGTCGCAGCCATGGCCAGTCGTGGCTGGGGACGCATTATCAACATCTCTTCGGTCAATGGTCAGTGTGGCATGTTTGGCCAGACCAATTACTCAGCTGCCAAGGCGGGAATTCACGGTTTCACCATGGCCCTGGCCCAGGAATTGGCTGGCAAAGGGGTAACCGTTAATTCCATTTCTCCCGGCTACATTGACACGGCCATGACCCAGGCGATACCTGAGGCTATTCGCAACCAAATCATTGCTGCAATTCCGGTTGCCCGCATGGGCAAGCCACAGGATATTGCCAGCACTATCAGTTTTTTGTGCAGCGATGGGGCCAACTATATCACCGGTGCTAACATTCCGGTCAATGGCGGCTATTTCATGTCATTTTAACAACTTTCCCTGCAAACGACTCACAACAAACGACTACCGACAATCAATAAATATCGGTATCATGTGCGCAGGACAACAACCATCCAGGGGGCCAGAAATTGACCAAGACCACGATCGCCCAAAAATCACCCTGTGTTATGGACCTGGCTGCCGGCAGTTACTGGTGGTGTCGCTGTGGTCGTTCCAGAAACCAGCCATTTTGTGATGGTAGTCATGTCGATACCGATATACTGCCGCTGCAGTTTGCAACCACCGAAGCCGGAACCGTAGCCTTATGCGGCTGTAAGCAGTCTGCCAACCCCCCATTCTGCGACGGCACGCACAACGAATTGGAATAGTTCAACCAGGTGAAAAAGCTCGTCCTTTCCTTGTTGGTTATTTTTCTGCTGGCCGTTGTCACAATCGCCGGTGCCAGCTACTGGTTTGGGCTGCAGGCGGAAAAAATCTACACTAACGGCCTGCAGCGGTTTGCCTCCCGCCAACAACTGACCCTCACCAGCCACCGCTATCAGCGCAGCTGGTTCAACGCCACCAGCTCTGCCGTTCTCTCTGACCCGAATACCAAAACCATACTCAAGATCGACAGCTTATTACAACATGGTCCGTTGCCGATGCGTTCGACATTCGAGAGCTTGCGTACCGACCCCTTGACTATTCGTCCTGTACAAGCGGTTGTTTATAGCCGCCTGTTACTGAATACCAAATCAGCACCTAGCTACACCGTCTCTGGTAGTGCGGTAACTCGGGTCAAGCTCAATGCCGATGCCAATACGACACTGCAATTTGATCAAGGTACGATTCAATCCGCCAAAGGTGGCACGATTCGCTGGCAACAGGCTTCCGCGAACCTGAGTTATCTTCAGCAGCAACAATACCTTGATGGTCGGCTTGACAGTCCAATGCTGACGTTTTCCGGCCCCGGGAAAACCGTTATTATGGATACGGTTCGTGGTCTGTTTCGACTCAATCTGGAAGATTTACGCAGCCCCCAGGATATTAAAATGACTGCTGATGTGGTCAGCATTCAATCCACCCAGAGCGCCTCCACCAATTTTCAGAAGTTTTTTATCGAATTGCAGCATCCTGTAAACCCCGAAAACCCAAGACTGAACCTTCAGGCGGGGTTTACTGCCGCAACCTGGAAGCAGCAACAGTTTGGCCCCGGCCAATTCTCATTTTCCGCCAAGGCCCTGGAACCACTGTTTGCCAACCCAACCAGCATGCCGGTATTGCCAGCCTTGCTGGAGGCTTTCAAGGCACGCCCACCTCGCATCCAGGCCCAGCTGCAAATGACGGGTGACGATGGCACACTGGAAGGTCAGTTGGACCTGCAACTTGACCCTGAAAATATTACCGGCCCCGGTCCGCTGGCCCTGTTCGCCGCCCTCAAAGCCGATGCTTCCTTGACCCTGCCTCGTTCACTGCTGGAGGCCATGATGGCCGAGAAACTACGCGCAGAAATTCTGCAATTGCAACAGCAAGGCAAAATCAGCGATCTAAGCACGCTGCAGCAACAGCAGATTCTGGATCAGGCCCTGCCCGGGCGCATCAACGCACTGCTCAGCGCGAAAACCTTCGTCCAGCTGGCGGATGGTCGCTTCAGCAGTCATTTGCAGTTGCTGCATTCCAAGCTGCAACTCAATGACCTGCCGCTGAATATTTTCGAGCTGCTCGGTAAACTCAGTGGCAGCAGCATGAGTCACGGCCAACCTTGAAAATACGGCTTTAATCAGCGCCAATCCCGACCATGACGGCAATCACCCTGGCCTTAAGTACCGGAGAACCGGCCGGTATCGGTCCCGATATTGCTCTGGCCATCGCTGATCAGCCGTTTGACTGCAAGCTGGCGGTACTGGGCAACATCGGGGTACTGACTGCACGTGCCGCAAAAATCGGCAGCAAAGTCCAGCTCAAACCTTACACCGGACAGCCACATGAACCGGGTTGTTTGACCGTGGTCGACCAACCCATCATGACCCCGGTAGTCGCTGGTCAACTCAATCCAGAAAATGTGCCGTACGTCCTCAAGCTGCTGGATGAAGGTATCTCCGGCACCCTGACAGGGCGCTATCAGGCACTGGTCACAGGCCCGATACACAAGGGGGTAATTAACGATGCCGGTATTCCCTTCAGTGGCCATACTGAGTATCTCGCGTGTGCCTGCCAGGCACCACTGCCGGTGATGATGCTGACCGCTGATACCCTGCGCATTGCTCTGGTGACGACCCATTTACCCTTGCATGAAGTTCCTGCTCAGATCACGCAAGCCCGGCTGCGGCAAGTGTTACAAATCCTTGCTGCAGGCCTGCAGCGCTACTACCGGCTGCCGCGACCGCGTATTACTGTCACCGGCCTCAACCCACATGCCGGTGAAGCAGGTTATCTTGGCCTCGAGGAGCAGCAGATCATCCGCCCGGTGCTGGAAGACTTGCGGAGCACAGGAATGCTCTTGTGTGGCCCCGTACCCGCAGATACCGCATTTACACCACCGGTGATAGAAAGGACAGATGCCTTTCTGACCATGTACCACGACCAGGGGCTAACGGTCTTGAAATACCATGGATTCGGCCGTTCCATTAATATCACCCTGGGCCTGCCAATAATCCGTACCTCGGTCGATCATGGTACCGCTCTGGATCTGGTCGGCAGTGGCCAGGCCAGTCCCAAAAGCCTCCAGGCTGCCCTGCATCAGGCCATCGATATGGTCCGTCAGCACCCATCATGAGCTGGCAAAAACCCCGCAAGTCCCTGGGTCAGCATTTTCTCGTCGACCCGTTATGGATTGATCGGATCCTCGACCACATTCGACCACAGATCGATGATACACTGCTCGAGATTGGCCCTGGACGGGGCGCCCTGACCCACCCCCTGCTCGAGCACTTCCAGCGCCTGCAGATTATTGAACTCGACAATGAACTGGCAGCTCGCTGGCAACAGCAAGCCTTACGGAATCCTGGGCTGGTGGCCCATCATGCTGACGTAATGCAATTTGACTTTTCCAGGCTACTGGCTGAGTCCAAATCTCTGTACCTTGTCGGCAACCTGCCCTACAACATCGCTTCTCCCCTAATCGTTCGTCTGCTCAACCATGGCCCTGACATCAGTGACATGGTATTCATGGTCCAAAAAGAAGTGGCTGACCGCATCACCAGCCCACCCGGATGCCGCCAGTACGGTCGATTATCCATTATGGTGCAATGGCTTGCGGATGTAGAGCCACTGTTCACGGTCCCACCGGATGCTTTTTTACCACCACCACGGGTTCATTCAGCAGTCATTCGTATTCACCCCTTGATAGCACCGCGGTTTGCTGTCTGCAACCCACACAACTATCGCCTGCTGGTTCGGACCGCGTTTAGCCAACGACGAAAAACCCTGCGCAACTGCCTGAAAACCCTGATTACCGAACCGATGTTCGTGACTGCAGGCATTAACCCAGTATTGCGACCTGAACAACTTTCACCAGCAGATTTTGCCCGTCTCGAGCAGACACTGAGCGCGAGTAATTCCCACAAAGCCCACCAGGAACCTGTACGACAGTAGCAATCTACCGGTTGGTTATTCCGGAACAACCGGCACTTCCTCCATCCCTGGCGGCCATAATGAGGGAGCGCTCTCTTTGGGGCTATTTCCGTTGGGGCCATTACGAATTTCTCCCTATTTGCCGGCGGCAGAGCAGCGGGAAAATGCCAAATGAGTTGACGTTACGTGCTGAAACAGGTACATACGAGACTGTTTAGATAATTTTTACTCCGAGGAACCAGAATTGATGTCCACAAAGCCCGGCAATAGCCTGGAAATGCTTGCCAAGCTGGTCGAGTACGATACCATTTCTCGCCATTCCAACCTTGATCTGGTTGATTTCATTTCTGAATACCTGAAAGACTTCGGCATAAAAAGCCATCTGATCTACAACAATGAAGGCACAAAAGCCAATTTATTCGCCACCGTAGGCCCCCCCAGTGAGCATGGTGTTTTGCTGTCCGGGCATCTGGATGTGGTGCCCGTCGATGGCCAGATCTGGAATTCCGATCCCTTCAAAGTCGTCAACTGCGACCAACGCTGGTACGGGCGTGGCACAGCCGATATGAAAGGCTTTATTGCCCTGACTCTGGCCCGAGTACCGGATATGCTGGCAGCCCGGCTGTACCGCCCCATCCACTTTGGCTTCAGCTACGATGAGGAAATTGGCTGTCTGGGTGCCCCCTCAATGATTGCAGCCATACAACACCAACTCCCGGCTATCGATGCGGTAATTGTCGGTGAGCCGACATCGATGCGGGTGGTTAACGCTCATAAAGGTATTCATGTATTTCATACCTGTGTTCACGGCCATGAAGCCCACTCCAGCCAGATGGATCGTGGTGTCAGTGCGGTAATGACAGCGGCTCGATTGGTGGAATGGATACGAAATAAAGGGCTGCAAAATGCTGCTGCAGCCTTGCCTGGCAGCCAGTTTTCACCACCGGCCACGACCCTGCATGTCGGCTTGATCAAAGGAGGAACCGCCATTAACATCATCGCAAAGGACTGCGAATTCTACTGGGACCTGCGCAACACTCCTGACGATGATCCACAGGCCGTGTTGCAAGCGTTCAACACCTACTGTGAGCAAACTATCATTCCTGACATGCACCTGTGCGCACCCGGCTGCACCGTCACCACCCATCCTTTGGCTGCAGCACCGGCCATGCAACCTGAGCAAAATGGCCGCGCAGAAGCTCTGTGCCACAAACTGCTTGGGACCCACGACTCCGTGGTGGTCTCTTATGCCACAGAAGCTGGACAGTTTCAGGAAGCGGGCTACTCCACCATTGTTTGTGGTCCTGGTTCGATTGATCAGGCTCACCAGGCAGATGAATACATTGCATGCTCACAAATCGATCAGGGCGAACGCTTTCTCAGTCGGCTGATTCGACACCAAGCCGCTGTGCGGTGATACTACAAATGACGTACCGAACCACAAAGCCGTGCGTCTGACTACACGCCTCCTGGGCAACCCCCAGATTCGCGCCTGGGCTTTGTATGATTTTGCTAATTCTGCCTTTGCTACCACGGTTATGGCCGGCTTCTTCCCATTATTTTTCAAGCAATATTGGAGCAGCGGTGTCGATCCGACCGTTAGCACCTCTCGACTGGGTGTGGCCAGTGCGGCTGCCAGTGCCCTGATTCTGGTACTGGCGCCTCTGCTCGGTGCTCTGGCCGATGCCGGTGGCTACCGCAAACGCCTGCTGGGACTGTTTGCCCTGCTCGGCGTTGTGGCCACCGCCAGTCTATACTTTATCGCCCAGAGCCAATGGTTGTGGGCCTTAACCGGCCTGATAGTGGGGCTGGTAGGTTTTTCCGGAGCGAATATTTTCTATGATTCGCTGTTACCGACCATCGCCAAAACCGGGCAGTTTGATAGTGTTTCGGCGTTGGGATTTTCGCTTGGCTATCTGGGAGGTGGCCTGCTGTTCGCCTTTGATGTCCTGTTGCTACTCAAGCCACACTGGTTCGGCATCGCCAATACAGCAACTGCGTTACGGCTGGCTTTCCTCAGTGTTGCGCTCTGGTGGCTGGTCTTTTCACTGCCGCTGCTATTGCAGGTCCGCGAAGTTGGAAGCAACCAGGCCATCGGCCTGTCGAATGCCGGAAAACAGGCTTGGCAGCGCCTGAGTGGGACTTTTTCCGAACTGCGCAGACTCAAGGCTGTAATGACATTTCTGATCGCCTACTGGCTGTATATTGATGCTGTCGATACCATAGTACGAATGGCCATCGACTACGGGCTATCCATCGGCCTGCAGAGTAATGGCTTGATTCTGGCGCTGTTGCTCACTCAGTTTGTCAGTTTTCCGGCCGCACTGGCCTTTGGTGTACTTGGCACCCGAATCGGCCCTAAAGCAGGCATTCTAATCGGCCTGTCTGTCTATCTGGCGGCCTCATTCTGGGCCGCGTTTATTCAATACAGCTGGGAATTCTACGTCCTGGCAGCTGTTATTGGCCTGGTGCAAGGCGGTGTTCAGTCTTTATCACGCTCACTGTTTGCCCGCCTGGTCCCGGCAAACCACCCGGCAGAGTATTTCGGGTTCTATAATATGCTCGGCAAGTTTGCAGCCATATTCGGCCCACTGCTGATTGCCATCACCGCCAGCCTGACTGACAATCCGCGTCTGACCATGCTATCAATTGTGATCCTGTTGTTGGCCGGGATGCTGCTGCTGTGGCGGGTAGATACCGAACAGGGGGTCCGTCAGGCACAGTTAATCAAATGACAACTCTTTATGAGCACAACCGATAACCACGCCTGAGCAATACCAAATCTGCAGTGAACATCACCACGATAAAGGCGGTCACTACTACAATTGACAGGCGGATATCAATTTCCGAATCCCCCAGCACCCCCAGCCGAAAGCCATCGATCATGTACAAAATTGGATTGATACGTGCTATGTTCTGCCAAAAATCCGGCAACAGTGCGATGGAAAAAAATACCCCGCCCAGATAGGTCAAGGGGGTCAACACGAAGGTCGGGATGATCGAGATATCATCGAAAGAGCGGGCAAACAGCGCATTGAAAAAGCCAGCCAGCGAGAACAGCACCGAGGTCGCTAACATCATCATAATGGACAGTGGCCAGTTCACCACCGTGACATTGCTGAACAACAAGGCCACACTTGCCACCACCACCCCGACGGTCAAACCACGCAACACCCCCCCCAGCAAGTAACCAAGCAACAGGATAACTGCCGGCATGGGTGAGACCAGCATTTCTTCGACATTGCGCTGAAACTTGGCGCTAAAAAAAGATGAAGACACATTGGCATAGGAATTGGTAATGACGGCCATCATGACCAACCCGGGGACAATAAAATCCATGTAATTTCGACCACCCATCGTGCCGATCCGAGAACCGATCAAACTACCGAAAATCACAAAATATAGCGAAGTGGTGATGACCGGCGGGACCAGTGTCTGAGGCCAAATTCGTAACACCCGATTCATTTCCTTGCGGGTCAAGGTTAGTAACGCAATCCAGTACTGGGCCATGGTCATGGTCGAGTCTGCCGGTATTTGTTGCTGCCAACCAGACCCAGAAACAAGGTTTCCAGGCGATTGCTTTTGTTGCGCATGCTCAAAATTTCGATATTATTTGCTGCCAACAATGAAAATACCGGACTCAGGCCAATCTGGCGATCGACCTTCACCTCCAAGGTTTCCGGGTCAGTCAGAATCCACTGCCACTCACGTGCCACCGGCAATTCAGTCTGCGCTACAGCCAGGTCTAGAATTACGGTTTGCTGCTGCAGACGGTGCAGCAACTGCTGCATGTTGTCCTGTTCAACCAGTTGACCATGATTGATAATGGCTATATTGCGACATAAACTTTCTGCCTCCTCAAGATAATGGGTGGTCAAAATAATCGTGACCCCCTCATCATTGATCTGGCGCAGAAATGTCCACATCGAAGTGCGCAACTCAATATCCACCCCAGCAGTAGGCTCATCAAGAATTAACAGTTTGGGCTGATGCACTAGGGCCCGGGCAATCATCAAGCGTCGTTTCATACCTCCAGACAGCTCACGGGCTGTATCATGGCGTTTTTCCCAGAGTCCCAACTGGCGCAGAAAATGCTCACAGCGTGATCTTGCCAGGGCTCTGGGAATACCGTAGTAACCGGCCTGATTGAGGACGATCTGCTCGACCTTTTCGAACATATTGAAATTAAATTCCTGTGGGACCACGGCAATCATCGATTTAACCCGGGTAAAATCCTCGTCGATATCGACATCGAATACCTTGACTGTACCGGCGGTCTTGTTGACTAACGACACCACGACGCCTATGGTGGTAGATTTCCCGGCTCCATTTGGACCCAACAGGGCAAAAAAATCCCCGGCCTCAACATCCAGATCAATGCCTTTGAGTGCTGCAAATCCGTTGGCATAGGTCTTGCGCAGACCGCGGATGGATAATGCTTTCTTCATGAAACCACCTGTGTCCGTTACCCGGCATGCATTCTGCCACAAAAATAGCTACTGCCGCATCGTAAAGCACTTATAAGGCTAAGAACCCGCCCGCAAGATAAGCGAACCTACCGTAGAGAATTCCTTCCGCCAGGTTGCCATCGAATTTGGATATAGAGGAAAATGGTGGCTATGGGTGGATTCGAACCACCGACCCCATCATTATGAGTGATGTGCTCTAACCAGCTGAGCTACATAGCCACGGGGGTGTGGGAAGATACAAGATTACGCTATGCTTCGCAAGGCCAAATGGCTGACTGTGTTACGAGTACATTATCCGTCCTGATAATTGGTTCGTGATCTGTCCGGATTCAAGCTGCACACCCTATTTGGGGGATCACAAGAAAAAACCAACTATCCTGGAACGCAGCTGATACAACCCAGATGAATGTTCATGAGTATTGTTCCCTGGAACTGGCTCTGTTGCCCACTGACACAATAATGCCAGAAAATGATATTCTGCATGAGCCGGTCCAGGTGGATTCTTTCGAAAACAAAACTGTGGCTCAAGTTCCCGGCAGTTTGTCTCGGTTATCTTACGTCAGGGGGAAAGAGTACAATGCTGCCAGGAGGCAACCCTTCAGGTTATCCGACAGGGGTTTCACAGGACAGAGCCATGCTCAGGAGTGACTAAAAAACTGATGTCAAATATTGTTGTGATGGGTGGTGGTGCCGCCGGTTTAAGCCTTTCTCTTCGACTTGCCGAGTCTGGCGTAAAGGTCGTGGTCCTGGCCAAAGGCCAATTGTGTGAGGGATCAAGTTACTATGCTCAGGGTGGCATTGCTGCTGTTAGCAATGCCGACGACTCGTTTCAATCCCATATTCGTGACACCCTGATTGCTGGCGCTGAACTCTGCCACAAAGATGCTGTCGAGCTGGTCGTCAGCAATGGCCCCGACTGCATCCAGTGGCTGATAAACCATGGCGTAGGCTTCAGTCGGGATACCAAGGATCAAGGGCGCTATCATCTTACCCGTGAAGGTGGTCATAGTCACCGCCGCATTATTCATGCTGCCGATGCCACAGGCCGTGAAATTGAGACCAGTCTGGTCGAGCAAGCCAGGAAACATGTGAATATCCAGATTCTGGAAAATCACCTGGCCTTCGACATCATCACCAGTGACAAGCTTGGCCTGCCCGGCCCCAAGCACTGCCTGGGCCTATACGCCCTGAATCAGCAAACGGGAAAAGTGATCAGCATCAAAGCCGACCGCCTGGTACTGGCGACGGGAGGGGCAGCCAAGGTCTACCTGTATACCAGCAATCCGGACACCAGCACCGGCGATGGCATTGCTCTGGCCTGGCGTGCTGGCTGTCGGGTCGCAAATCTGGAATTTATTCAGTTCCACCCGACCTGTTTGTATCATCCTCAAGCCAAATCATTTTTGATTTCCGAAGCCCTGCGTGGTGAGGGGGCTCTACTCAAATTACCGGATGGCAATCGCTTTATGCCGGAGCATGACGAACGCGCGGAATTGGCACCACGTGACATTGTCGCCCGTGCTATCGATTATGAAATGAAAAAGCATGGCCTGGACCATGTTTTGCTGGATATCAGCTACAAACCTGCTAATTTTATCCGTGAGCATTTTCCTACCATCTATCAGCGCTGTCTGGACTACGGCTTTGATCTCACCAAACAAGCCATACCGGTGGTACCGGCTGCCCACTATACCTGTGGTGGTATTGTCATTGATGCATGTGGCTGTACGGATATTTCCGGCTTATACGCAATCGGTGAGTGCACCTTTACCGGATTGCACGGCGCCAACCGACTGGCCAGTAATTCGCTGCTGGAATGCCTAGTTTATGGCAAAACAACCAGCGCACATATCCTCTCACACCTACCTGATAAGCACTCTCAGATAACCCTGCCTGACTGGGATGAAAGCCGGGTCAGTGATCCGGATGAGCAAATAGTGGTGGCTCATAATTGGGATGAGTTACGGCGGGCGATGTGGGATTATGTGGGCATTGTGCGTACCAATAAACGATTGCAACGAGCACAACATCGCATCAGTTTGCTAAAAGAGGAAGTGCGTGAATATTACGGAAACTTTCGCGTTAGCAGTGATTTGCTGGAACTGAGAAACCTACTGGAAGTCGCAGAATTGATTGTTCACAGCGCCAGTCAGCGCCAGGAAAGTCGGGGACTGCATTACACCCTGGACTATCCTGAAAGCTCCGAGGATTGGCTGCAGGATACCGTACTCACTCCTGATTCGGAATAGACTCAGGCTTTTTTCGGCAGATGTGCACACCCTATAGGAAATGTATCTGCCCACGTAAGCTGCCGATACAATCGGCCATACGCACGCTCAGCCAGGCTGTCCGGGGCCACAACCAGGGTGATGGCTTGTCGACTGACCTGCTCCTGAAAACGAACCAGCAAGCAACGATAACCAAGTCGATAGACCCTCGCCAGCACAGCGGGTACAGGCAGCGCTGAGCCAGACTGCAGCGTCCAGCCAGTCTCCCGGTGGTAGTGAAGGGTGCGCACAGCAGACTCGGATACGAAATAGCCATCACAGTAGCGATAGACAAAGAGCAGCAACAATACGGTACTACCCGCATCGGGGCTCAACAGCAAAATCAGCACACTGGTCAAAAGCTGACCCGTGAGGGTAGTCCACCACAGGATTCGACTAGGTTGAATCGTCCACCACAGCACTGTGTCGAATCCTTTCGAGCAATGTTCTAGTCATCTGATCTGCGGGTTCGGTACGGCCAAAAAGCCAGGACAACAAGGCTATATCCGACTCATTCAACATGGCTTTAAAGCACTGCACTTCTGCGTCATCAAGGGATGCATAATGGTGTTTCAGGAAAGATTCCAGAGCCAGATCCAACTCTTTTACACCACGTCGACAAAGCCAGCGCAGCTGTGAAAGCTCCCGATTATCCTGATCTGTCCTGGTGATCACCCTCAATCCTAACTGCGATCCAGAAGTAGCTGTTTGATGCCGCCGATCGCCTTACCTGGATTTAAATGCTTGGGGCAGGTATTGGTACAATTCATGATGGTGTGACAGCGATACAGTTTGAAGGCGTCATCCAGGGCATCCAGGCGCTCACCAGAGGCTTCATCCCGGCTATCTACCAACCAGCGGTAGGCTTGTAACAAGGTCGCCGGACCTAGATAGCGGTCACTGTTCCACCAATAGCTGGGGCAGCTGGTGGAGCAACAAAAACACAGCACACACTCCCACAAGCCGTCAAGTTTGGCACGATCTTCAGGGCTTTGCAGATGTTCCTGGTCCAGCGCAGCTGGTGAATCGGCTTTCATCCAGGGCTCTGTCGAGGCATATTGTGCCAGCGCATCATCGAGGTCGACTACAAGATCCTTGGCTACCTGCATATGCGGCAAGGGAAAAATCCGGATATCTCCCTCGATTTCATCCATAGACTTAATACACGCCAAGGTATTGACGCCATCGATATTCATCGAACAGGAGCCGCAGACCCCTTCTCGGCAGGAACGGCGAAAGGTCAGGGTGCTGTCAATCTCATTTTTGATCTTGTTCAGAGCATCCAGTACCATCGGTCCACAGTCGGCTTCATCAATGGTGTAGGTGTCGATCCTGGGGTTTTGACCGTCATCACAATTCCATCGGTAAATATGCAATGTGCGCGGTTTTTTGGCATTTTTCGGTGCCGGAAACACACGACCCTGGGTGTTAACCCTGGAATTTTTCGGTAAAGTGAACTGAACCATAATGCCTCGCCTTTCAATATCAGAATTCAAGCCCGATCATCGGGAATCGCCTTTGGCCAACCACCTGGCTTTGGCCAACTACCTAATAATCTAATAAATTCGCTCTTTTGGAGGAATACTTTCGATCTCATCACTCAAGGGCTGCAGATGAACGGGGCGGGAATCGAGACTGACTTTGCCGGCATCATCTACCCATGACAGCGAATGTTTAAGCCAGTTCACATCATCCCGATCCGGGTAATCTTCGCGGGCATGGGCACCGCGACTTTCTGTCCGGGCAGCCGCTGATGAAGCAATTGCCTGGGCCTGGCGTAACAGATTATCAAGCTCCAGCGACTCTAGCAAATCGGTATTCCACACCAATGAATGATCCTCGATGCGGATGTCTGCGGCGGATTTCCAGACCTCATTCAGCTCGGCAACCCCTTCATCCAATACGTCTTGGGTACGAAATACACCGACATGACTTTGCATGGTTTTTTGCATACTCAGTCGCACACTGGCAGTGGGCAAAGCCCCTTTGGCATGGCGTACCCGATCCAGTCGTTCCAGTGAAGCTTCACCGGCATCGGCAGGCAAGGGTTTCTGGGTCGCTCCGGCCTTCAGCGTTGCGGCAGTATGCCGAGCTGCAGCACGGCCAAAGACCACAATATCAAGCAGCGAGTTGCAACCCAGGCGATTGCCACCATGTACAGATACGCAAGCTGCCTCTCCGATAGCCATCAAGCCGGGGACCGTGGCATCTGGATTGCCATCCCGGGGGCAGATGACTTCAGTCTTGACATTGGTCGGAATGCCACCCATGGCGTAGTGTGCGGTCGGCAAGACCGGAATTGGCTCCTTGGTGACATCCACCCCGGAGAAGATCTTTGAAGTCTCGGCAATACCGGGCAAGCGCTCGTAGATGTCATCGGCATCAAGATGATCCAGCTTGAGGAAGATATGATCCTTTTCCGGACCAACACCTCGACCTTCACGAATTTCCAGGGACATCGCCCGGCTGACTACATCGCGAGACGCCAGGTCCTTGGCATTCGGTGCATACCGCGGCATAAAACGTTCACCTTCAGAATTGACCAGGTACCCCCCTTCTCCACGAACCCCCTCGGTGATCAGACAACCAGCACCATAGATACCCGTGGGATGAAATTGCACAAACTCCATGTCCTGCAAGGGCAGGCCAGCACGTAACACCATGCCACTACCATCACCGGTACAGGTGTGTGCAGAAGTGCAAGAGAAATAGGTGCGGCCAAAGCCACCGGTCGCGATCACAGTAGACTGGGAGCGAAAGCGATGAATACTGCCATCATCGAGCTTCAGTGCAATGACACCTCGACAGACCCCTTCTTCCATAATCAGATCAAGAGCAAAAAACTCAGCAAAGAACTCGGCGCGGTGTTTCAGGCATTGTTGATAGAGGGTGTGTAAAATGGCATGACCGGTACGGTCCGCTGCGGCGCAGGCGCGACGGGCCGGGGTTTTTCCGAAATCCTGCATGTGACCGCCGAATGAGCGCTGATAAATCTTGCCGCTTTCAATACGTGAAAATGGAACGCCATAGCGCTCCAGCTCCAAGACCGCAGGCACGGCTTCACGACACATGTATTCGATCGCATCTTGGTCACCAAGCCAGTCGGAACCCTTGACGGTATCATACATATGCCATTTCCAGTTATCGTTGGTAATATTGCCGAGACTGGCGGCAATACCGCCTTGCGCCGATACGGTATGGCTACGTGTGGGATAAACTTTGCTAATACAGGCCGTCGACAGGCCCGCTTCTGCCATACCCATGGTGGCGCGCAAGCCCGCTCCACCGGCACCTACAACAACGATATCGTAGGTATGATCGATAATTTTATAGGCTGAACCCATTACACATTCCCCATGGCAACTTTCACTACATAAACAACAGACAGAACTGCCAACAGTGCTGCCACGAATTTAACTGCAAGCACCAGTGCCCGTCGCAGGCCCAGATTTGGTACATAATCCTCGAGCACCACCTGCACACCCAGCTCACCGTGGTAGATGGCCGTCACCACAAATAACAGCATGAAACTGGCATGCAACGGCCGACCCAGCCAGGCAACAGCCTGTCCGTATTCGATTCCGGTTAACACCAACACACTGTATACAAACCACAATGACAGTGGAACCAGCGCCAGGGCGCTAACTCTTTGTAACCACCAGTGGCTATGCCCCTCTTGCGAGGATCCAAGACCACGAGTACGGTGTAAAGCAGAACGGTATTTCATTTTTTTCAGACTCCCATGACCAGAAACCAACTGATGGCAGTAAGCACAACAGCGGAGCCGACAACGACCCAACCACTTTTGTATAACGATGTCAGCTCGAAACCGTGGCCAAAATCCCAAAACAGGTGGCGAATACCGTTGCACAAGTGGTAGAAGAGTGCATAACTCCAAAGCAACAGCAGTAAACGGCCCCAGAAGGAGATAAAAAATTCTTGGGCCCCTGCATAACGTACCGCCCCACCCGCCAGCGCGTGGAGCCAATAAACCAGTAGCAGGCTACCCAGCACCAGAAATAACCCAGTCACTCGATGGGTAATCGAAAGAACCGCCGTCAATTGCGGGCGATACACCTGCAAGTGCGGGGATAAGGGACGGTGAATAGTCGCCACAGCTTCTACCTCCAGGTAAGTTCAGATATGTTACAGCGGGTCAATTAAAGTCCTAAGCCATAATAAATGCAAGGTCACATTAATAATTACTGCAAGTATTCTGGCGTCCTAAAAATCAGAGCAGCGACCGTTCTTCTCCCAATCACCATAACGTGTGGGCTCAGGTCCAATGGGGCCACCGATCTCTGTAAGTAACTGCGGTTTGGATGACTTCGTACAAGTGCCGGGATAGGCTGCGGTGGAATCCGGAGTTTGCACACAGGGGTGCGACTGTCGCCTGTGTTCAGCCTTGTTAATTTTATTGTTCATCTGTTCAGCGATCCGCCCGATTGTGAGGCGCAATAATGCCACAAAATCGAGCACTATAGCAACTGCCTTTGATGGTAATTCGACAATTCTCTATTGCACATCTATTGCCACTGCGTCTAGAATCC
>CAYQAP010000045.1:0-11948 GCA_964415515.1 uncultured Gammaproteobacteria bacterium
CAAGGGCCTGGAATTACTCCAGACCGATCTGGATGATTGGCTGGCGTACTACTTATTGTGAACGAACATATCAAGGAAAATGTGTTGCGCGTGAACACGTGGGATACCCTAGTCGACGGCAAGCTAATCTGGCAGGAAAAGTATGTGAGTTGAATGCAAGCTGACAGTTGCATCCGAAAAAACCGTTAGCTGTCAGATCAGGTCATGATTACCACACCTTAATTGTTGCCGATTTCCTGTCTTGGATATGGGTATCCGCTCCAAAACACCCACCCGGTACAGCTAGAAGTGCTTCTGACTTGCTATCTGCAAGCTGATAATGACAAAGTCTGAAATGCCATCCTGCGGCTTGAGATGATGACAGTATTTCCTCCACCAATCTGTAATGGTGACCACGTAATAAAATGATCTGCCTATGATGACAAGCTTTAGGCAATGCTGATCCTTAAAGATAAATGGTCGCGGCATGTCCAGGTTTGTTTCTTTCTGCTAGCAGGGGAATATATCGCCTTTATTGTGGTCCAAGCATGTAGTGACGGGAGTTGATAAGCTTTCTGGAGGGTGATCATGAAAATTTTGCATTCAAGGATTTTCTGTAGTGTACTGCTATTGGGAATGAATCTATCGGTATTGGCGGCGAGTACCGTTCCAGGGGCATCTGCCTGGCCACGCACGGATTTCAGTCAAACCAATGTTGATTTGTCTGAAATTATTTCCGGAGGCCCACCCAAGGACGGGATTCCGGCAATCGATAATCCGGTATTTGTTGACAGTTCTGCCGCCGCCAGTTGGCTTAAGCCTGATGAACCTGTAATTGCCCTGCACGTTGGCAAGCAGGCCAGCGCTTATCCCTTGCAAATATTGCTGTATCATGAAATTGTCAATGATGTCATCTCCGGTGTGCCGGTGGCAGTGACATTTTGTCCTTTGTGTCATGCTGCATTGGTTTTTGACCGCCGTTTGCAAGGCCAGGTACTGGATTTTGGCACCACTGGGCGTCTGCGCAAAAGTGATTTGGTCATGTATGATCGACAGACAGAAAGCTGGTGGCAACAATTCAGTGGTGAAGCTATTGTTGGGAAGATGGTCGGACAGAAATTAATCGACCTGCCGGCCACGATTGTATCAATGGCAGAATTCTCCCGAGCCTACCCGAACGGCAAGGTATTGTCCCGAGACACCGGTTATCGTCGGCCCTATGGCCGAAATCCCTATGCCGGCTATGACAGTATCACAGCTCGCCCATGGTTATTTGATGGCAAGGTCGATCAGCGCCTCAAGCCGATGGAGCGGGTGCTGAGTGTCACCGTGGGCAACAAAATGAAGCTCTACCCTCTGTCAAAACTACGTGCAAAGCCACTCGTTCAGGAGCAGCTCAATGGCCAGGACATCCTGGTGATTGCAGCTGGGACGATGTTTTCCGCCCTCGACCGTTCACAGATCATTGCGTCAAGGAAAATCCCCTCCATGATTGCTTTTGAACCCAGAGCCGGTGAGCAGAAGTTGAATTTTCGCTGGCAGAAAAACCGGTTGGTGGATGAACAAACCGGCAGCACCTGGTCTGTTTTGGGTGCTGCAATCAAAGGCCCCCTGCAGGGTAAGCAATTGCCCCTGTTGCGTGGTGGTATGCATTTTGCGTTTGCCTGGCTGGCGTTTAATCCGGATGTGCCAATTTACGGCCTCGAATGACCCGACATATGGGTGTTGAAGCGGGTGAAATCCTGTTGATGTAATCTTCACTTTGCCCCCACAAAGGATTTCCCCGTATGCAAAATGAGGTTGTTGAGGACCTGTCCAAGAGCAGACAGCGTGATTGTGAGAAATTTCGGCCACGCCAGGATGTAATTTCAGAGTATCATTGCCGGCCTGATTTTGTGTCAGCCTTGGAGGCTTTTCCGTAGTGGTTTCTCTATTCTCGGACAGTCTCCTGATCGGGATTTGGGGAGGGTGCTGTGAATATTGATTTAAGCCAGACCACCAGACAGGACTTTAGCTTTGTCTATGAGACGGCCTTGCGCTGGAATGATTATGATCAGCTCCAGCATCTGAACAATGTCACCTACCATCGTTTGCATGAAATAGTGATCACTCACTTTCTGGCTGCCGCCGGGTTGGATTGGCTGGCTGACCCGGTGATTCCTTTTGTGGTCGAAAATGCCTGTTGTTACTGCCGGCAGATTGGTCCTGAAGACAGTGTGCTCTCAGCGCTGCGTGTGGCAAAATTGGGTCGTACCAGCTTGTGTTACCAACTGGCGATTTTTGACCCGAACCACACAACACCGGCTTCCTATGGGTATTTTGTGCATGTTTTCGTCGATCGCATGAGTGGTCAGCCCGTAGCGATCCCTGAAAATATGCGAAGTTTTATGAGCCAGTATTGGCAAACGGACCACCGCGAATAAGCGGTATCTGCGGCCTTACTCAGCACTGATTTCCATGCGATCCCCTGCGCCCAGTTTGACTTCCCTGCCGTCCACGGTGATGAAGTGTCGGCCATCAATGGCAGATCTGCGTGCCAGATACAGTGTGCTGTGATTTGAACTGTCGGCAAAGACACGAATATTGATGATTTGCTGCTGATCACGCCAATAAAAAAAATAGACCAGTGCCGAGATCAGCAGAAACAATCCCAACAGGCCGTAAGCCAGCCTTTCGGCGGTCACGGTTACTCCCAGCCACATCGGTGGGGGTGGTGCAGGGGGCTTGGGTCGTGCCGGTTTGCCGTTCTGGGTGCGGATATACAGCATGGCTGCAAAGATGATGGCTGCGGTGAGTAGGATTTTTGTCAGCATGGACGCAAAACTAGCATATTTTGTTGCTGCGTTTGTAGATATTACTCGTTGCACCTGCAAAAAATATTCTTGGCGGTGCACCGCTTTGTGGCTGGAAAGTTTCTTCCCAATCATCTCTATTGCGTATGCTGATGGTTGCCTTCGACAGCACGCACGGATGGCTGATCGAGGGAGCGAAGCATGCTGAGGCACAGGCTGCTTCGCGAAATGCGACAGATTCTGAGCTTGGCGGCACCGGTAGCTGCGGCTCGTTCCGGTTTGCTGATTATGATAGCCGTCGATACGGCCATGGTGGGACGTGTTAGTGCGGATGCATTGGCTGCTTATGGAATCGGCCAGAGCATCCAGGTGCCGATGCTGTTGTTCGGGATAGGTTTGGTGACGGGTGGGCAGATTATCACGGCTGCTTTATACGGGGCTGGTGCTAGCAAGGGAACCGGTACTGTGCTGCGAGTCACCTTGTGGCATGCCCTTGGTGTTGGTCTGTTGATCGGTATGCTCTGCCAATTTGGAGCCGGTTTTCTGTTGTTCACAGGTCAGCAACCTGCTCTTGCCAAGGCCGGCGGCGAGGTATTGAAAGCGATCGGCTGGGGCATCCCCGGCATGCTGCTGTATGCGGCAACGGGGATGTGGCTGGAAAGTATCCAGCGACCATTGCCCGGTATGTTGGCCATGCTGATTGGCAATTTGGTTAATGTACTGCTTAATTTCTGGATGATCTATGGGGGTTTTGGTCTGGCTGCACAGGGTGCGGCCGGTGCAGCCTGGGCCACCACCATGGTTCGCTGGTTGCTGTTGTTGATGTTGCTTCTTTATGTGCGACAAAAGGTAGATGTGAACGACTACGGTTTGCAGTGGATGAGTACATCGGTTTGTCGAAAGCGCGGCAAAGAGTTGCGCAGACTCGGTTTTCCCATGGGGCTGTCGCAAGTGACAGAATCCAGCGCTTTCGCGATGATGGCACTGCTGGCCGGTCGTCTGGGTACATTATCGATTGCGAGCTATAGCATTCTAATCAACTTGGTTGCCTTGATGTACATGTTTTCACTCGGGTTCTCTACGGCTGCCGGAGTCAGGGTGGCAGCAGCCAGGGGTCGGTTCGATCACCAGGCTCAGTTGCGGGCCGGACTGATGCCCGCGCTGATGGTGGTTCTGCTGAGTGTTATGTTAGGGTTCCTGCTGGTTGTTTTCGGTCGTGAGGTGCTGGCACTGTATACCTCAGATCCGGCAGTGATTGCCTTGTCATTGCCGGTGTTGTTTGTTTTGGGTTTGGTTCTGGTCCCTGACAGTGCCCAGGCTGTGTTGCTTGGGTCGCTGCGTGGACTGACCGACGTTTGGCCTGCTGTAGTGGTCCAGCTGTTAGGATTCTGGGGTATTATGGTCACCGGAGGTTGGTGGTATGCCGTACGTCTGCAAGGTGGGTTGGGGCAGTTGCTGGTATTCATGGGGTTGGGGGCGATTGTCGTGGCTGTGGGATTGGGGTGGCGCTTTGTTTTTCTACAACGTGCCATTAGAACTGGGTCGACATGAACACACTGCCTACGGTTGAGGAACAGTGTTTTGACACGCCTTTGGGCCTTTTGGCAGCTCGGATCTGGGGGCAATACGGCAGCGGTATCCCGATTCTGGCCATCCATGGCTGGCAGGATAACGCCGCCAGTCATGACCGTTTGATTCCACTGTTGATGCGTAGTCTCGGTGGTCAAAGGCGGGTGGTTGCCGTGGATTTACCGGGCCACGGTTTTTCGGCGCATAAACAAGATGCCACAGCATACGGTTTGGCCGATTATTTGACCGGGCTCACGGCATTGCTCGGAAAACTGGGTTGGCAGCGCTATATTCTGATCGGGCATTCATTGGGTGCCGCCTTGTGTGCCTGTCTGGCGGCAGTGCAACCTGCCGAGGTTGCGGCCTTGGTCATGATCGATTCCGTCGGACCATTGACTGGCAGGCCAGGTAAGGTCGTCAGCCAGCTGCGACACAGTTTGCGTAGGCAACGCCACTGGCCCAGGCAGCACTGTTTTCAGAGCCTGGAGGCGATGGCGGTGCGCAGGGCCAAGGCGGGTGATCTTTCCCTTGCTGCAGCCCGGATTCTGGTCTCGCGCAATTACCGGAAAACCACCGATGGCTATATTTGGCGTAACGATATAAAGCTACGCTGGTTGACACCGATTTATATGAGTGAAGCCCAGATCCAGGACATCCTGGGAGAAGTGTATGCCCCGACCCTGATTGTTCGTGCGAATGATGGTTTATTGACAAATACTGATCTAGTGTCGGCTCGTTGTCGTTGTTTGGTAAAGGCTAGCCTCATTGATCTTCCAGGGCATCATCATCTGCATCTGGATGACCCACAACCGGTAGCCTTTAATATTACCGAATTTCTTAACAAACATATAAATGTTACCGATTAACCAGTGTTTTATCTCTCGCTACGTCAGACAAATAATCATTCAAAATTTTGACAGTTGAGTATGGACATGCTATACCTCATAGCATTACCCGAGTTTTTTTACAACGTCAAATTGACGGTAACGTCTACGGCAAAGGGTTTACAATGCCTTAAACGAGGTGGATGGGGATGGATCGACACAATTCTGACACGTTGGAGGAGCGTTGCGGAACATTTGCCGCACTGCAAATTCGAATTATTTCCAATGATGCCGGGCTGCGTCGCTATTTGCGGGATGTGCTTGAATTCACTGGCTGTCAACAGCTTGGTGATTGTGAATTTTCCCGCTGGCAGGAGTTGTGCAGTGACGACCAGGCTATTGATCTGGTGCTGATGGGGGTCTCAGCTACAGAACCGGTTCTTGACACATTGATGGAACTGAACAAGACACGCCGACAGACACCGGTTTTTCTGGTCTACCCGGATGCTGTGAGCCGACTGCTGAATCCTGCTTTTGAGCCCTATATTTTCGGCCAGGTTTTTTTGCCCCTGCAGATATCACAGCTGTTGATAATTTTGCAGCGGACAGCCATTTCAATGACCCAGCTGCAGGCTAATCGTAGCCGGTTTCTGGAACTGGAGCATAATCTTGTTGGCAAAAGTCAGCAGATTCAGCAGATCAGACGTGCTGTTGAGCAGGTGGCAAATTCGGAGGCCACAGTGCTTATTCTCGGTGAAACCGGCACCGGAAAAGAAGTTGTGGCGCGCAATCTGCATAATTTCTCATCTCGCCGAAGCCAACTCTTTGTCCCGGTTAATTGTGGAGCCATTCCCCCCGACTTGCTGGAGAGTGAGTTATTTGGTCATGAAAAAGGAGCGTTTACCGGTGCCATCTCGGCACGCAAGGGGCGTTTTGAACTGGCTGAGGGAGGTACCCTGTTTCTAGATGAAATCGGTGATATGAGTTTGCCCATGCAGGTCAAATTGTTGCGTGTTCTGCAAGAGCGCAGCTTTGAAAGATTGGGCAGCAACAAAACCATTGCAGCCAATTTGCGGGTGATTGCCGCTACCCATCGAGATCTGGAGCAGCGAATTGCGGCAGGGCAGTTTCGTGAAGACCTCTATTACCGCCTCAACGTATTTCCTATTGAAGTCCCTCCTTTGCGACAACGACAGGAGGATATTCCTCTGCTGATTCAGGAGTTGATCACACGGCTGGAACAGTCTGGTCGCGGCACCGTAGCTCTGACCCCGCAGTGTATCAAAGTGTTGTGTAGGTATTCCTGGGCTGGGAATGTCCGTGAACTGGCCAATCTGATCGAGCGATTGGTAATTCTCTATCCCTTCCGGGTATGTGATGTGGCTGATTTGCCGGAGCGGTTCAGACCGGATATACCGGTTACGCAACTGCCGCAGTTGCCGTCTTGTTCAATGCCGGAATCGACCATGCTGGTTAGTAATATATCGGGGCCCCGGTTACCGGAGGCCGGTCTGGACCTGAAGTCCCATCTGGCTGAGCAGGAACAGCAATTGATTGATCAGGCACTGCAGCAGACCGACGGTGTGGTGGCACATGCAGCCCGGCTACTGAATATGCGACGAACCACACTGGTGGAGAAAATGCGCAAATATGGCCATCACCGTTCTGTAAATCGTCAGGAATCTGACAGTAACCAGGCCATTAACGCATGACCATCCGTTGATTTTCTGGCGCAAGCGGGTCGCTATGCTTTGTATTTATCCGATGTAGCGAATAAAGCTGATCCACAAATGCCTGGGAATCTGCCTTACGGTATGCAATGCAGCAGGGCAATTGAATTCTTTCGTGATGTGAAGGTCATTGTCTCTTTGCTCGAAACGTATTGGGCATAATAATTGCTATATCTGCTGTTGGCAGGAGTTGTGGCCTGAGTTTTACGGGATTTTCTCATGATATGGCAGTCAACCAGCTATCTATTATGCGTTTTCTCTAGATAGGTCCGATACGGGTCAATGCAGAAATCAGCAAGTAACAAAAGGAGTCGACTGCGTGCAAGAATGTAGTCGTATACCAAATACGGCAGTTAAAAATTCAGCCTTCGAAGCGGGAAATCAGCGTTTGCGCGGCTTGCTGGACGCCCTGCCAGGCGGGATTGTGGTGCTTGATGGTGACGGACTGGTCAGCGACATCAATGCCAGGGGGCGGGAATGGTTTGGAGAATTGACTGCCCAGCCCTGGTATGCTGTGGTGGCCCGCTTGTTCGAGCCGACAGCCGATGGTTCCGGGGAGGTTAGCATGAAAAACGGTCAGCAGTTGGCGGTAACCACCTGTCCCATGGCGGGGGAAGCCGGGCAGATACTGCTGTTTCAGGATGTCACCCAGTCGCGATTACAGCAGCAGTACCGGAGTCGAGCCAGGCGTCTCCAGGCCATGGGTGAGACGGCGGCCCGACTTGCCCATCAGATCCGAACCCCACTGGCTACTGCAATCTTGTATTTGTCACATCTGGACACTGAATCCGGGCATGGCCGACAGATCGCAGAAAAAATCAGAGAACGCTTGTGTCATCTTGAATCGTTGATCGAGGATATGTTGGTGTTTGCCCGAGGCGGTAGTCAGGTGACGGAAAAGTTGCGTGTGGCTGATATGCTGGACTGGACGATAGACAACCAGCTCAGCCTCTACCGGCAACAAGGTGTCCGATTGATGCTGGTAGCGGTGCGCCAGGATCTTTATATCAGAGCCAACCGTGACGCCTTGGTGGGTGCCATGAACAATCTGTTGGAGAATGCTTTGCAAGTGCTTTCGGAGGCGAAAACCGAGCTCGCGGTGGTTGAGGTTAAAGCGGAGCCACAGCAACATGAGGTCTGTATCACGGTCCGGGACAATGGTCCGGGGGTTGATGAAGCGGAGCGGGCCTGTATTTTTGAGCCTTTTTATACCACCCGATCCCAAGGCACCGGACTCGGTCTGGCCGTGGTGCAGCTGGTGGCACGTGCCCACCAGGGATCGGTACAGGCATTGCCGGTCAAAGACGGAGCTTGCTTTGAATTGCGCCTGCCGTTATGTACAGCGAACTCGGCAGTCAATACTGCAGCCGCATCTGAGGTAAAGGGCAGGTGAAAACGCCACAGATTCTGGTTGTGGAAGACGATGCTGCCTTGTGTGATGCCCTGGCTGAAACCTTGCGTCTGGCCCAGTATCGGGTATTGTCAGCCGATGGCAGTGCCCGTGCGTTGCAAATCCTGGCGATGGAGAAAATTGATCTGGTGATCAGTGATGTACGGATGCCAGGGATGTCAGGCCATGTGTTGCTGCGAAAAATTCGTGACAAGTATCCTCAAACTATTGTACTGCTGATGACTGCCTATGGGAGTATTCAGCAAGCGGTTGAGGCCATGCGTGACGGTGCAGTGGATTATCTGGTCAAGCCATTTGAAGCGCAGGTATTGGTCAATACTGTGGAGCGATATTTGCCCGCAGACGAACTGGACGGTGAAGTCATCGCGGAAGATCCGGTGACACTGGAGTTATTGCAGCTGGCCAAACGGGTTGCCGAGACAGACTCGACCGTGATGCTGACGGGCAGGTCAGGTACCGGCAAGGAAGTGATCGCCCGTTATATTCATCGGCAATCGGAACGCAGATCCAGCCCTTACGTGGCGGTTAATTGTGCGGCAATTCCAGACAATATGCTTGAGGCGACCTTGTTTGGTTATGAGAAAGGGGCCTTTACCGGAGCCTATCAGGCTTCACCAGGAAAATTTGAGCAGGCACAAGGCGGTACGTTGTTGCTAGACGAGGTCTCGGAAATGGATCTGGGTCTGCAGGCCAAACTGTTACGTGTGCTGCAGGAGCGTGAGGTGGAACGGCTGGGCGGAAAAAAACTGATCAAACTTGATGTGCGGGTACTGGCCACTTCCAACCGCGATATCAAACAGGAAGTTGTTAACAAGCGTTTCCGTGAAGATCTGTACTACCGGCTTAACGTATTTCCCCTGCACATGCCGACTCTGCAGAGTCGGCCCGGGGATATTTTGCCGCTGGCCAGGTATTTTCTACGCCAACATATCCGCAGTACCGGTCGTGCCGAAGTGCAATTCAGTACCGCGGCAGAGTCGTCGCTGCTGAGCTGTTCCTGGCCGGGGAATGTACGCGAATTGGATAACCTGATCCAGCGGGCCCTGATTTTACAATCCGGGACAATAATAGAGACCACTGATTTGCAGTTTGAAACCATCACTTCCAGCTCTGAATTCACTGTCGGAGTATTGCCGTCAAAGCAGACAACGGCAACACAGCTGGAGCGTGAAGCACCGCAGGAGGTTGATAACCCTTCCCTGGGCGATGACTTGCGACAGCGTGAAGCGCGAGTGATTATTGACTGTTTGCGAGAGGTGAACGGACGTCGGGGAGAGGCGGCCACATTATTGGGCATCAGTCAACGGACCTTGCGTTACAAACTCAAGCGCTTACGGGATGCCGGCTTCACGATTCCGGATACTGGCAGTCTACGACAGCAAACATGACAGATTTTCTTCCTTAAGATAATGCCAACAGCCACAGGACTTGAATATGAATAACATTGACTCTACTACGCTTTTGCTGCAGATGCAGGCTTTGTCAAAGCAAGCTGCGGGGCAGTCGACGACCGAGCAATCCCCGACCGCTTCCGGATTCTCCGCCCTGCTGCGTTACGCCATCGAACAGACCAACAACAGCCAGATGCGGGCGGGCCAACTCGCAGAATCCTATCAGACGGGCAACCAGGATATCCAACTGGCGGAAGTGATGATTGCGATGGAAAAGGCAAATTTATCTTTCAGTGCCGTTACTGAAGTGCGCAATCGCCTGGTATCGGCCTACCAGGAGATTTTAAATATGCAGGTTTGAATGCCCTGGCCAAGAATTTATGGGAGAGTTTGTGTTGCTAACCAAGTCTGAAAAACAGGATAGGAAACGATTATGGCTGTCGTAGATGCAGAAGTAGGGGGGCGGGAATTGTCCCTTCCGGCTGCTGGCTTTTCTCGCATGCCGGCTTTCAAACAAATCGGTTTTCTGATCGGTATTGCGGCCAGTGTGGCGATTGGGGTCGTGGTTGTGCTGTGGTCGCGGACCCCGACCTATGAGCCGTTGTTCAGCCATCTCTCGGCTGTGGAAAGTGGTGAGGTAATCAACAGTCTCAAGCGCGCTGGTATTCAGTATCAGCTCGACAGTGCCAACGGTGGGATTCTGGTACCGTCTGCGGATATTCAACAGGCCCGAATCAAATTGGCAACCGAAGGTCTGCCAAGGAGTTCAGGAGTCGGCTTTGAATCCTTGAACAAAAGCCAGGGCTTTGGCGTGAGTCAGTTTATGGAAAATGCCCGCTATCAGCACGCTCTGGAGGGTGAACTCGCGCGTTCGATCACATCCTTGAGCAATATTCGCAGTGCCCGGGTTCATCTGGCAATTCCCAAACAATCGGCTTTTGTGCGCAACCGTCGCCAAGCCACCGCTTCAGTAGTCATCAATCGCTTTCTCGGGGCCAATCTGTCCGATGAGGAAATTTCCGGAATTGTTTATCTGGTGTCGTCGAGTGTGAATGAACTGGCTCCGGATCAGGTCACCATTATTGATCAGAAAGGCCAGTTATTGACCGCTGGTGGCAGTTCCACTGCCTTGGGGCAGACCTCCCGTCAGCGCAAGCAGACGGCGAGTCTGGAGCGTGAATATGGACGCAGAATTGAAGAGATTTTGACCCCGATCGTAGGTATGGGAAAGGTCAAGGCCCGGGTTAGCGCCGTTGTGGACTATACGGTTACTGAGCAGACCCAGGAACAATTTGATCCCAATAGCAAGGTGATGCGCAGTGAACAGTTAAGCTCACAAAGCCGAACCGGTACGGCCATCACCGGGGGTATTCCTGGTGCTCTTAGCAATCAGCCTCCGGCAGCGGCCTCGGCTCCTGAAACCACAGCTGCAACCGCCAGTTCGGCAACAGACAATGCCGTTTCAGCCAATGCGGGCGCAACGACCAATAATCCGCCTGCGCAATCTTCATCCAGTTCCTCGAAAGAACCTTCCTCCAGTTCCTCGAAAGCGATCCATAATTTTGAGGTAGACAAAACCATTCGCCATATTCAGTTGGCGACCGGCAAGGTAACCCGATTGTCCATCGCAGTGGTGATCGATCAAGTAACTGGCGTAGATGCAAATGGCAAGCCGGTGACTCATATGCTCACTCCGGAAGAGGAGAACCGCTTTTTGTCACTGGCCAAGCAAGCCGTAGGCTTCAGTACAGTGCGAGGTGATACCATTACCCTGGTCAATGCCCCGTTCTCGATTCCCGAGTCTCCGAAACCGTTCCCGGAGCTGCCGATATGGAAACAACCCTGGGTGTGGGATATCGCCAAGCAGGCTGCAGCCGGGATCTTTTTATTGCTTCTGGTGTTTTTGGTAATCCGGCCTGCTTTTAAGTCACTCACCGGCCGTGAACTGGCCGAACGTGACGCTGAACGTGGCAGCGAGGCGTTGGGGCTGGAGGCACAACAGCGGGAGTTGTCTGCAACTGGAGAAACCCAACCCGCACTGGGAGCGCCTCTGGGACAGGGCGAAATAGTGCAGCTTGAAGCTCCTGGAACCGGCTATGAACAACAACTTGTAATGGCTCAGCAGATGGTTAAGGATGACCCGAAGCGGGTGGCACAAGTGGTAAGAGGATGGATTAACCAAGATGGCTGAAACAGAAACAGCAACTGCAGATGACCCGGGATTGTCGGGTACCGCACAGGCAGCGATTCTA
>CAYQAP010000045.1:12048-16686 GCA_964415515.1 uncultured Gammaproteobacteria bacterium
AACAGCAACTGCAGATGACCCGGGATTGTCGGGTACCGCACAGGCAGCGATTCTATTGATGGCGCTCGGTACTGACGATGCCTCGAATGTGATCAAACACCTGGACTACCGGGAAACCCGGAAGGTCAGCTATGAAATGACCAATCTGGGGGCCATATCGACAGATCAGGTGCATGAGGTATTTGAACGTTTTCAGAGTCATGTGGGTTCGCAAACAGCACTGGGCGGTTTGGGTATCGAGAGCTATATTCGCTCCGTGCTTGGCAAAGCTCTGGGTACGGACAAGGCCCAGTCACTGGTCAGTGCTATCATGCTGGGTGGGGAAGCCAAGGGGATTGAGGAGTTAAAGTGGATCGAACCACGAGCGATTGCCAATATCGTACGCAATGAACACCCACAGATTATTGCCATTATCCTGAGTTTGCTGGACAGCGTACAGTCGGCAGAAGTGTTGCTGCGTTTGCCCGAAAACACCCGATCTGATTTGATGATGCGAGTTGCCAACCTCGAAGGTGTGCAACCAGCGGCACTCGAAGAACTCAATGCCATGCTCGAGCAACAATTATCGGGGGTTGAAAGTGGCAGGATTGGTTCTGCCGGGATTGGCGGGTTGAAGGTGGCGGCCAATATCCTCAATCAAATGGATGGTAGTGCAGAATCGGTGATTCGTGATCAGGTCAGAGAGCAGGATGAGGAGCTGGCAGAGAAGATCGAAGAACTGATGTTTGTGTTCGAGAATTTACTGGATGTGGATGATCGGGGGATCCAGACTCTGCTGCGTGAATTACCTGCTGATCGTTTGGCCCTGGCCATTAAGGGAGCTTCGGAAGAATTGAAGGAGAAGATCTTCGGCAACATGTCCTCACGGGCATCGGAGCTATTGCGTGATGATCTTGAAACCATGGGTCCGGTAAAATTGAAAGATGTGGAAGCCGCGCAGAAGGAAATCGTTGCAACCACACGAAAACTGGCAGAAGCAGGAACCATTATGCTCGGTGGTACTGGTGGTGATGAATTTTTGTAAAGTCCGGTCTGTGATACGGGTCCCAGTGCCAGGCTATTGGAGATGAAACAGCAACGGCCATTTGGTAAGGGAACAGCGGCGAAAGTGAATCGCTGGCAGTTACCAAAAATGAAAAACACGGTTACGGAGGGGGGGCTTGTTCCGGAAGGTTCTTTGCAGCCTCCGACTGCGGCTGAAGTACAGGCCATTCAAAAACAAGCCTGGCAGGAAGGATTTGATCAGGGTTATCAGGATGGTTCGAGCAAAGGGTACCACAGTGGCGTCAGTGCCGGGCAGGAAGTGATCGAAGCGTTGTCCGGGATACTCGATACCCTGGGCAAGCCGGTACGATTGCTCACTGACCAGGTCATAGATGAGCTGGTTATGGTAATCCGGGTGGTGACCCGGCAGCTGGTACGCCGGGAAATTCATCAGGACCCCGGGCAGTTGATCGCAGTCATCCGCGAAGCGGTGAATGCCTTGCCTTTTTCCAATCAGCAAATTCAGATTCGGCTGCACCCGGAGGATGCTGTCATTGTCAGGGACGTGCTGGCACTCGATGGTACAGCCCCAATCTGGGAGTTGGTAGAAGACCTGGTATTAAGTCGTGGGGACGTACGGCTGGTAGGGGATGCGTCCCAGGTGGATGGACGGCTGGAAACTCGACTGAATACCTTGATTACCGGAATGTTGGGCGGGGTGCGTCAGGATGATCATATCGACCAGGACTCGAAAAATGCGACTCTAGAATCGGATGAGAATGGCGATGAGCAAGCACCGGCACAGTGAGCAGATCGAGGCCAGCTTGCGCAGTATGCGCAATACCGTCTGTTCGATTCCTTCGCTGGTGGTTGAGGGCAAGCTGACCCGGATTGTGGGGCTGACTCTGGAAGCCGAAGGCTGCCAGTCTGCGGTAGGTGGACGGTGCACGGTGGTTCGCCATGACGGGCGTGAGATTGAGGCTGAAGTTGTTGGCTTTAAAGGGGAAAGCCTGCTGTTGATGCCGGCCGGAGATACCGAAGGACTGGGGCCGAATGCCCGAGTGATACCGAGTGCGGCAACCACCAGTATCGCAGTGGGCAAAGCCATGTTGGGGCGTGTCGTCGATGGTGCCGGGAACCCTCTGGATGGGCGCGGCCACATCCGTACAGAATGCACCATGCCGCTGCATGGGCAGACCATCAATCCATTATTACGTCGGCCCATTTCCCAGCCACTGGATGTTGGCGTTAGGGTCATCAATACTTTGTTTACGATCGGCCGAGGGCAGCGACTGGGTTTGTTCTCCGGCAGCGGGGTTGGCAAGAGTATTCTGCTGGGGATGATGACTCGCTTTACCCAGGCGGATATCATTGTGGTCGGGCTGATTGGTGAGCGAGGCCGTGAAGTCAAGGAATTCATCGATAACATCCTCGGTGAGGAAGGTTTGCGGCGGGCCGTTGTGGTCGCCACACCGGCCGATAACCCCCCGTTGTTGCGGATTCGCGGTGCCATGCTGGCCACCACGATTGCCGAATATTTTCGCGATCAGGGCAAGCAGGTGCTGCTGTTGATGGATTCATTGACGCGGTTTGCCCAGGCGCAACGGGAAATTGGCCTGGCCATCGGTGAGCCACCGGCAACCCGGGGGTTTCCACCTTCGGTTTTCGCCAAGATTCCGGTATTGGTTGAACGGGCCGGCAACAGCCAGCATCAGGGCTCGATTACTGCTTTTTATACCATCTTGACCGAAGGCGATATGGATAACGACCCTGTGGCTGATACGGCACGTGCTATCCTCGATGGACATATTGTATTATCCCGACAACTGGCTGAATCGGGACTTTATCCCGCGATTGATGTCGAAGCCTCGATCAGTAGGGCGATCAATGAGATTGTCAGTACCGAACAGTTTCAGGCCATTAACCGCTTCAAGCAAATGTACACAACATTTGAAAATAATCGGGATTTGATTAATGTAGGGGCCTATGCTGCAGGTTCTGATCCAGAAATTGATGAGGCCATAACGATGCGGCCAAAGCTATTGGCTTTTATCAGGCAGCCGATGAATCAGGCGGTAACTTTGCAACAGGGATACCGGCAATTGCAGGAGCTTGTGCCTGCGACAGCCGCAAACTCAACTGCACAAATCGGGGTAGCTTGAGTAGTCTGTCATGGCCAGACCGGGAAAAGGCCTGTTGGCGGTTGAGGAATATGCCAGGCGTAAGGAACAGAATGCCTTGAAGGCATTTGGGGACAGCCAGACTGCGCTGGCGCAGGGGCAGCAGCAGCTATTGGATCTGGAACAGTTTCGTACCGAATACCAGGCTCAAATGTTGCAAAAAGGTCAGCAAAGTACCCGGATGCTGGTATTGCAACGGTATCGACGATTTATTGAGCAGCTTGATCAGGTAATCGGCCAACAGCGAGAACGAATCGTTCAGCTGGAAGCACACAGAATCCAAAAACGTCGGGCCTGGTTGCTGTCCTGTAATGAGAAAAAGCGTTATCAGAAATTACGGGAAAACCAGCGTGGTGCGGCCCGCAGCAGAGAATTGTTGCAGGAGCAGGCATTGATCGATGACCGTGCCGGACGCCGGTCATGATGCCATCATAGGTTTGGCATACAAGTTGCTTATCCATTCACCGAGATACGTCAGGTGAAACTACAATCGGATACGGTGAAGCAATGAGTCAGCCTATGGCCCTGCAGGCGAATACGGTCGCCATCCAGTCAGCCCCCCCTATAGACTCGGTGCCCATGAACGCCACAGCGCCGGCTCATTCCGGGGAGGGTCAAGCCAAGCCAACGGGCTCGTTTGGTCGCATCCTGCACGACCGTATGTCACCACAGAACACAGAAGCCGCACCTCGGAAAACGCCTGCACAAAGTGATGAGCAGCCGCTTGCCGGGAAAACAAAGGCGGTTGCTACGGACCAACCGGCAACCGAGCAGAGCAGTTCCGGCAACACCTTGCCGGTTGTTGCGGCCACAGTCGACTCCACTGATGCCGAAGACGATGGCACCGAACCGGCGCTTGATACCACTGATGGTATTGGCGTGGCGGCAGATGCTATGGGTGTGGCTGTAGTATCGAGCGTTGCAGCTGCGGTTGCTGAAAACGCGGCGACAACCACAATCTCTCCGGCCTCGGTACTGGCTGTCACAGCAGCAGGCTCCGCTCCTGGTCATACAATCGCTACAGATCCAGCCAGCGCCAACGCCGCAACAACATTTAGTGCACTAACTGGAGTGCAATCAAGCAATACAGAGCAGGCCAGCGGTGGTTCACCAACTGTAGCACCGACCACCGGAATAGCCACTGTCACAGCGGCCGCTACCAACAAAACGGTTGCTGCCACTGCGGCCGCTACCAACAATACGGTTGCGACCACGGTCTCTACAGCTCCGATCACAGCTGCTGCGGCTGCCTCTGCGGTCGTGGCTGCGGGTGGTAAAGACGCCGCTTCACTTGCAAAGAGCACAGAAGTACAGCAGGCTATTGTGAAGTCCACAGCTGCAGGGCAGCAAACTGCTGCTGGATCAGGTTTGTCACTGCAACAGCAGGTACTTTCGCAACCTGCTCAAGGGCAGAGCACTCCAAACCTGGTAACAACATCCCAGACAACGGGTTCTCCGGGGCAGGCTATACCGG
>CAYQAP010000045.1:16786-20630 GCA_964415515.1 uncultured Gammaproteobacteria bacterium
CCGGGGCAGGCTATACCGGGGCAGGCAGGCACTAGCAAGGCTGGCATATTGAAAACAGCTGTGGGCCCCAACAGTGATGCGAAAAATGCACTCCAACAACTGGCCGCAGGCTTGCAGGCAGCGGATCAGCGGTTTGTATCGATACCGAACGCCCTTGCAACCCGCGCTGATCCTACAGGGACTGCGGTGGTTGATGGGGCTCCAGCTGTGCCCGTCATTTTGAGCAACGGCCAGCCGGCGGCACTGTCGCCACTGACGCCACCAACCACTTCGACGGTGCTCACCATGCCGGTAGGGGTGCAGCCGGGTGACCCACGTTGGGCCCAGGCCTTTGCCGACCGGGTGGCCTGGTTGGTGCAGGGCAATGTGCAGGCTGCCAACATCCGCCTCAGCCCGCCGGAACTTGGTCAGCTTGATATCAGAATAAGTTTGCAGAACGATCAGGCATCAATCTTGATTGCCAGTCCGCATCAGACGGTACGGCATGCGCTAGAATCGACAATGATGCAGCTGCGCCAGCAGTTCGACAACATGGGGTTTGTTACTGTTCAGGCCCAGGTCACCGATCAGCAGCCCCGTCAGCGTGATCAAAGTTACTTTGCAGCAGCACCGGATTCGGCTGTTTCAGAAGCAACTGATGGCGACTTGCTGCAGCCCCTGGCAGCGGTTCCGATCAGGGCACCGCAGGGCTTGCTGGATTTGTATATCTAGGAGCCTGTTCTTGGACAGCCTCCCGGGACAGCAGCTATTCGGGCGGTAAACGGACGATTGTCAAACAGAAATTGTTGTGGCCCGGGAAATTATTGTGACCCGGGAAATTATTGTGGCTCGGGTTGGGCAAAGTATTCCTGCGGTGCCGCCAGATTGCCAATATCATGGATCAGTCCACACCATCGCAATGCATCTTTATTCCTGCGCGGTGAACTGAAATTGATCGTCGGCAAACACTGCCAGACAAGCATCGACCACAGCGCTGTCAAACTGCAGGCCTTGGCCGCGACGAATCTCTGCCAGTGCTTTGTCAATCCCCAGCGCCGGGCGGTATGGGCGGTGGGAGGCCATGGCTTCGATTACATCGGCAACCGCCACCACCCGGGCCTGAAGACAAATGGCACTGCCTTGCAGGCCCTGGGGATAGCCGGAGCCATCCAGGCGCTCATGATGTTGATGGGCGATATCGGCGACTGGCCAAGGGAATGCAATGTCCTTCAATATCTGGTAGCCCACTTCCGGATGACATTGAATCAGACTGTATTCAAGCGTAGTGAGCCGGGTCGGCTTGCTGAGGATTTCTGCCGGCAGCTGAATTTTACCGATATCGTGGATCAGGGCACCAAGGCGAATTCCTTCCCGTTGCTCCTGATCCAGGCACAATTTATGACTGATCGCCAGCGCCAGGTCAGCCACTCGACGTTCGTGGCCGACGGTATAGGGGTCACGGGCCTCGACCGCGTGCGACATGGCCTGTATGGTCCCTTCTAGACTCAGTCGCAGCTGCTGCTCATGAGCTTTGCGCTCACTGATATCATGCACAATGGCCAGCATGCAGGTGATTCCGTTATAGTGCACAATAGAAGCGGAAATCTCTGTGGGTACGATGCGGTTGGTTTTGGTGTGGCAGTCAACTTGATCGGTCCAGCCTGAGCCGTCTGCCACCAAACGATCGATGAATTGCTCAAGTTGGCGCATATTGGGTGGCTGGCAGGCTGCGAGTGGTAAGGCCAGGAGTTCATTGATGGGATATTCCAGCAGTTTGCAGGCTTGCAGGTTGGCGTCGACGATCCGTTGCCGCGTCAGATCGACAAGCAGGATGGCATCGTTGGCACATTCAAGCAGGCTGTGCACTTGGCTTTCTTTTTCCTGCAGGCTGCTGACGAGTTGCTTTTGATCCTCCAGCAAGCGGGTATTTTCCAGAGCCACGGCGGCACTGGCTGCCAGCCCTTGGAGTAGCTCGATATCGCTTTCCTGGAAAGGCCGACCATCGTGGCGATCGTGGATTTCAAAACATCCGAGAATTTTCCCCGAGTGACTGAGAATGGGGACATCGACAAGACGGTGGAAGCCCAGGGCCTGCTGGATGGCCGGAACCACATGGGCATCGTGTTCGGCGTCATCGCTTATATAGGGTTTTCCCGTCTGCAGCACATGACCGGGAACCCCGAAGCCAGGTTTGAAGCGGTAGTCCTGGGGGGTCCATTCAGATGCTTTGAGGTATTCATGAAAGACCATGCAATCCCCTTGGACCATGCCGGCGGCGCCGGAATCGCAGCCCAGCAATGTACAGGCAGCGGTGACCAGGGTTTTGCGGATGCGGGTCTGGTCCAGTGTTTGGTTGAGCTGATGGCCGGCCTTCAGTAGGGCGTGTAACTGTGCCTGCTTGTGGGTGAGGGCCTCCTCGGTATTATGGCGATCCGTGATGTCTCGCGAATTCATGACAAAGCCGTCAACGACACCATCACAATTGCGATAGGGAGAATAATGAACTTGCATCAGTCGTTGCTCTGTACCCCGGAAGTTGAACTTGTGTTGGAAACCAACAAATTCCCCGGCCAGACAGCACTCGGCATGGGGTTTGATAGTTTTTTCGAAAACATCCTGGCCGAGGATTTGTGCAGGGGTGCGGCCTTCCACTTCATCGGCTGTTTTGTTGACGAATTTCAGATAGGCCGGGTTGACAGCCTGGTAGACAAACTCTCGGTTCAACAGGGCCATGAGGTCCGAAGTGCTGGCCACGATTTTGTGGTATTGACGAAGTTTCGCTTCCGCGTGTTTGCGGTCGCTGATATCGTGCATGATGGTGGTGAAGACAGACGCACCATCGACCGTATCCGCAGTCAGGGCCATTAACACCGGGAACTGTCTGCCGTCTTTGTGTTGGGCCATCGCTTCATTGCGCGTGCCCAGTGATCGACTTTTGCCGGTGCGCAGGAATCGTCGGAACAGTATGAGCCGGGCAGCGCGGTCCTGTTCTCGCACCAGTAGGGTGAAGGGCTGTCCAAGAGCTTCTTTTTGGGTATAACCAAAAAGACGTTCTGCCGCAGGATTAAAGAGTGTGATACGGCCCGCTGAATTGCCGCAGGCAATGGCGTCAATACTGCTGTTGACCAGGGACTTGAGTAGATGGGCTTGCAATATTTTGGAAACCTCGGGTGGGATAGCAGCAGGACTTGTTCCAAACGCACGCTAACATCAGGAGCGTAGCGGGTACTTGATCTAAAACAATTGTAGTAAAGCATAGATCCCACCTACATTCAAATAATCGGGTTTGTCCGACCCTGCCAGGCCAAGGCAATCCCACGGTACGTTCACCAGAGGGATTTCCTGGATAGCAGCAGACTGTTCGCTGATACGACGATGGCATTTCAGGAGTTGTACTCCCAGCCTGGCTGGCGTAGAATCGCGCCTCTCCATGGCAACTGCAGATGGAGCTTCCTTGTTTCACCGGCCTTTAGACTGGCATGGCCGGGAAACTGCCAATCCAAAAGGGACAAAAGACAATGCGACACTATGAAATCGTTATCCTGGTCCATCCGGATCAGAGCGAGCAGGTCGGAGCGATGGTGGATCGTTACCGGGCCCTGATTGAAAAAAGTTCCGGTTCACTGCATCGCCTCGAAGACTGGGGGCGACGGCAGCTGGCCTATCCGATTAACAAGATCCATAAAGCTCATTATGTGCTGATGAATGTGGAATGTGATCAGCCCACTGTGGATGAAATGAAACGGCTGTTTCGTTTCAACGATGCCGTCATTCGCTCCTTGGTGATGCGCCGTGATGCGGCGGTGACTGAAAAGTCGCCACTTCTGGTGGAAAAAGAAAAAGAGCAGAGCCAGGCCGCAAGTTC
>CAYQAP010000046.1:0-10932 GCA_964415515.1 uncultured Gammaproteobacteria bacterium
GAACAAAGGGAGGGCTAGATGGCGTGGGTGCGACGGTTGAACCAGTTCAGACTTTGCGCAGGTTCTACTGCATGGCTTTTGCCGCTTGTAGCCGGCTATCCACTTGGTTCCTGGGAGCTAGCCGGGTTCAGCGCGGGACGACTGAGCAGATAATCCAGCCACAGTCTGGAGAGTTTTTCCTGCACCGAATTTTGCCGCAAACGTGCATTGAGGTGCTCGAAATCGACTGCATCCAGGTCCTGGTCCTGGTTGCTGCAGGAGTAGACAAAGTATTCTTCACCACTGTCCGGGTCGACATGGCGGCACATACATTGGGCGCAAACTCCTTTCATCATGCACTGCATCGGCGAGTTGATGGAGGCGATCGCGGTACTATCCGGTGCAAGATATGCTTGCAATACGCCGTGGCGAGCCTCCTTGACGGCGGCCATCATGCGATCAGAACCGATCACGATCATGTGCTCCACTTGATCCAGAGGCAGCGTAGTTTCGCCGAGATCACCACTGCCGTAGGCGATCATTGCTTCGATAATATTGCCGATAAAGCTCTTGTCCTGCGGTCTTGTGGTCGGGATCGGTTGGACGCCGGGTGAGGCGTCTACCGACCATACGATGACATCGGATGCCTCCTCAATTTCCTGCACCTTAAACAGGTCGGCCGAGCTTTTGAAGCCGGCAAAATAGAGCACCCGACTGCCCGCAGCCCGCAGTGCTTTGCCGATAGAAAACTGCACCGCGTTGCCGAGTCCTCCACTGACCAGCAATACCGTACGACCCTGGTAGATTTTGGTTGCGGTACCGGTGACACCCATCACAATCAAGCGATCTCCCGGTTTCCAGGTGGCACAGAGATTGGATGAACTGCCCATCTCCAGGGTGATCAGTGAAATCAGCCCCTGTTCCTTGTCAACCCAGGCGCCGGTCAACGCAATGCCCTCAGAGGTCAGCAGCGTGCCCTCAATGTTTTTCGCTAACCGTTCGAAACTCTGGACCCGGTAGAACTGGCCCGGTGCAAAGTTGCGTGCGGCCATCGGCGCGTGGACGATTACCTCGATGATCGTGGGGGTCAGCCGGCTAACCTTGATCACCCGTGCGATCAGCTGTTCATCCAGGGTCTTGAAAAAACCGGTCAGCTGCTGCTGCCGTCTTTGTTGTTGCCCGGGGTCTACGGCCCTGAGTTCTTTTGCAAATAATTCCACGATATAGGGATAGCCATCTTTTGCACTGGCCATGGCTTTGACCACGTTGCCAGCGTAAACAGGGTGGTTGTCGCCGTAGAATGAGATCGACTTCCCGTCTTTTTGATAGGAGGTGAACGGTGCCGGTTTACCAATCTTCGGTATCCATGCATCATCCATTGGAGTTCTTTCCTTGCAGCCAGGTGCACGGTCAGGCTCGAAACGCCGGAAGAATTTTCCATCCATTTCAAAAGTACCGGGATGATCCTGCTGGTAGATCGTGTTGGGTGAGGTTCCGGCGGCAATAAACAGGCTGCGTAAGTTTATTTCAAGCGTATCACCATGGGAAATCCACTTTCCATCCTCTTTGACCAGGTGATCGAAGTTCACTGCACGAAGTTCGCCGTATTCGTCCGGGATCGCCTCCAGCGGGGCCATGCCCTCGGCCAGTTGGATGCTCTCATCCAGTGCCTCGGCGATTTCCTCGTGGTTCTGCCGGTACGCGGGTGAGTCCTTGATGCCTTTGCGATAGAACAGGGTCACGCCGCCCCAGGCGTCAACCAGCGGGGCAAAGTTCGGTTTTTCGCCCGCCATCCTGGCACGCTCGCGCTCGGCCTGGATGGCGTGTCCATGTGCCAGGAATTCTTCCAACATTGCTTTTTCCTGGTCGTTAAAGGCCTCGAGCACTTTGTTATTGCCATGCAGCGCGATCAGTTTCTTGTAGCGATGCAGGATTTTCTCGACCTGCCGCGGATAATAGGCAAGTAGCTCTGTTGCGGTATCGATGGCGGTAAGACCACCGCCGATCACACCGGCCGGCAGGCGCACCTGCAGGTTCGCTAGCGAGGATTCTTTCTCGGCACCGGTCAATTGCAGGCTCATCAGGAAATCCGATGCCTTACGAATACCACGTATCAAGTTGTTTTTTAGCGGGATTACCGTCGGTTTGCCGGCACCGGTAGCCAGTGCAATGTGGTCGAAACCTTGCTTCCATGCCTGATCAATCGTCAACGTGCCGCCGAAACGTACACCACCGTAGACGCGGAAGGTATTGCGCCGGGCCAGTGTAAGGTGGATTACACGCAGGAAATTCTTGTCCCAGCGTACCGTGATGCCGTATTCCGCCACGCCTCCAAAACCGGCCAGCAGGCGATTATCAAGATCTTCGTAATATTTTCTGAAGGACCGAATGGGTACGGGCAGCGTCTGCAGATCACCACTCAGCCGCTTGGGTGCCTGCTCGATCTTGAGCGCATCTATCCCCACCACCGCAAAGCCTTCATTGAGGAGGTAGTGCGCCAGTGTGTAGCCGGCCGGCCCCATGCCCACCACCAGGACCTTCTTGCCGTTGTAGGGCAGGGCATGCGGACGTTTGGCATTGAGTGGGTTCCAGCGGGTGAGCAGGTTATAGATTTCAAAGCCCCAGGGCATGAACAGAATATCTGTGAGTACATTGGTCTCAATTTGCGGGATGTCGACCGGCTTGGTTTTCTGGTAAATACAGGTTTTCATACAGTCGTTGCATATCCGGTGTCCGGTGCCCGGGCACATCGGATTGTCGATGATGATCATGGCGAGTGCTGCGATGTTGTCACCCTGACGTTTCAGAGACTGCATTTCCGAGATTTTTTCACCCAGCGGGCAACCGATAGCGGTTATGCCCTGACGATTGACGACAAATCCGCCGTCCTTTTTCCGGCGCATGCCCTTGGCACAGGAATCAGTATCGCGGTTGTGGCAGTAGATGCAGTGATCGACTTCGTGGAGTACCGCTCTTTCGCTCATGCGCGGGTCGGTCAATGAGAAACCATCCCGCCGGCGTCTGCGGTGCCGCGGACCGGTCCAGGTCGTAAACCCATCCCGTTGTTTGATTTCGTGTTCGACCAGGTTGTCCTGATCGGTTTTTTCAGGGAAGGTAAAGGAATACCAGTCTTTGGCCTGGATGCAAAACAGGGTATCGGTCAGTACCAGGTAGCTCCAACGCTGCACGACCTCGAGCAGTCCTGCGGCGATCCTGGCACTCGAAGCTTCTGCCAGACAGTCGGCGAACAGCTCTTGTGCTCGTTCATGTTCGCGAAGGCAGTGGGTCAAGCGCGCAAGCTGTTGTTCAGCAGCAGAGTAATCTTCTTTATCGGCCTCTGATTGCAGACGATTCGTCAGGTGAAAAAGAGTGACTGCAACGCGTGCGAGTGCCCGCTCGGGATCATCCTCGGCGGTTTCAGGGAAGGCGATGTTCTGTAGCAGCTCGACACTTTCTACGAGTGATTTTTGATCCCATTGGCTGCAGTCGACACCCTTGAAGACCCGTTTGAGTTTCGCCACAAGCTCCTTGCGAAAAACAAATAGGGTATCGAATTCATCCCTGATTGCCTCGCGCTGGGCAGCGCGTTCGGACTCAAGCTTGAACAGCCGGGTAATAAAATCTCCCACATAAGGCGCGGTACGTACCAGGATATCCGAGACCGCTTCAGGCGCCATGCCGGTACCCTGGCATTCACGATAGGCGACGAACTCGTCGAACAGGGCGGGATCACATTGGCGTACATCATCATCGAATGCCAGGGACAGATCTGCAAGCCGGAGCGGATCGTACAGATCCGCATATTTAAAGCCGGGAATGCCCAGTGATAGGGAAAGGGGCGCCCGAACGGTTTCATCGTTATTCATTGGACTCACTGCTGTTTTATGCTTCGTGACTGGTGTGCGACTCGAAGCCGCAATACGCTGGCATCATAGCCGCGTGGTTCGCGCTATGCATACTTCATCTACAAGGATTGCCTTGAACGACACGGCAGTACAAGGCTGGTAGGGTTGCTGGGCCGGGCAATTCTCGCTGCAATGCAGCCGGTTTCTGCAATTGTTCCGTCATCCGTTTTATTGCCGGGCTATAATGCAGTATAAACCCGATATTGGGCGAGTTTCAAATGAGCCGAGTGCTGAAAGAGGCAAAACAAAGCAAGGCTACACCCTTTATTTTCCCTTTTCACTGACAGGCTATTGCACAATCATCGTATTCGCAGACGGATTGTGTTTTGCCTGATTGTTTCTGTAGTGAATTGATTTTATGGTTATCTTATGGAGTTGATGTGAAAGAACAAAGCAAAACCTATTACCTGCGAATTCGACCGGCCATACCGCAAGCATTGTGTCGTCTTCAGGATGTGGCGGAAAACTTGTGGTTTTCCTGGAACAGTCGTGCCCGCACCCTGTTCTACCAGATTGATTCTTCATTATGGTATTTGTGCGGGAAAAACCCCAAGGTCTTCCTGCTGCGGGTGAGTCAGCAGCGACTCGATGAAATTGCCCAGGATCGCGCATTTCTGGCCCAATACAACAGCGTAGTGGCAGATTTTGATTCCTACCTCAAGGAAGACCACAAATGGTTTTCAACTGTTATTGATGATGCGAATCAACACGTTGTCGCCTATTTCTCTGCTGAATTCGGTCTGCATGAATCGCTGCCGATCTATTCCGGGGGGTTAGGCATACTGGCTGGGGATCATTGCAAGTCTGCCAGTGATTTGGGCCTGCCATTTACTGCGGTAGGTCTGCTCTATCGACAGGGGTATTTTATCCAGACTGTGAATGTACGCGGAGCACAGGTCGCGACCTATCACGACAATGACTTCATGGATTTGTGTGTGTCGCCGGTCATGACTGATGACGGAACACCACTACAGGTTCAGGTGGAAATGCCCGACTGCTCGCTTGATATCAATGTCTGGCAACTCTATGCCGGCAATATCCGGATGCTGCTGCTGGATGCGGATGTTCCGACCAACCCGGAGGAATACCGCAAGAGTACCGATCAGCTCTATGGTGGTGGTCTGGAAACCCGGATTCGTCAGGAAATCGTGCTGGGAATCGGCGGAGTTCGTGCACTGCGCGCAGTCGGCATTACACCGACCGTCTGGCATGCCAATGAGGGGCATGCGGCCTTTATTATTATTGAGCGAATCCGCGAACGGGTCATGCATGATGACCTGAACTTTCAGCAAGCGCTGGAGGTGACTGCTGCCTCGACGGTATTCACTACCCATACCCCGGTGCCTGCTGGGCATGATATTTTTCCGCTGGATCTGTTTCAGCGCTATATGGGACATTTCGCCGACAAACTCGGGATCGAACTGAGTCGGCTGTGTCAACTCGGCCAGGGTGATTTTGGTCATGGCGACCAGGGCTTTAATCAGACGGCCCTGGCCATCAGGGGTTCTTCGTATGTCAATGGCGTGGCCAAGCTACACGGTGAGGTGTCTTCGGCGATCTGCCAGTCGATGTGGCCATGCCTCAAACCTGCCGAAAATCCAGTGACTTCGCTGACCAACGGGGTACATCTGCATACCTGGCTGGCCCAGGAGTGGTTGAGTGCATTCAACGATCACCTGGGAGGGCAATGGCAAAGCCGCTTGCTGCACCCGGAGTACTGGGAGCAGATTAACAACATTCCGGATTATTTGTTCTGGAGTATCCATCAGACCAATAAGCAACGTTTGCTGCAACATGTACGCAGCTTACTCGGGCAACAGGCTGTGCGTAACGGGGAAAGTCAGCAACGGGTCAGGGAAATGACCGCGTTTTTTGATGTGCGCAATCTGGTGATTGGTTTTGCCCGGCGTTTTGCCACCTACAAAAGGGCCACCTTGCTGTTTCATGATGAACACAGGTTGCTTGATATTTTGCAACGAGCACCCGGTCCGGTCATTTTTCTTTTTGCCGGTAAAGCTCACCCTGCCGATCAGCCCGGGCAGGATTTGTTGCGCAGAATTCATGAATTTTCCCGCAAACCGGCATTTGCCGGACGGGTTTTGATGCTCGAAGGTTACGATATTTCATTGGCTCGTTACCTGACATCAGGGGTCGATCTGTGGATGAACAACCCGATTCGGCCCATGGAGGCATCCGGTACCTCGGGCATGAAAGCGGCCATGAATGGGGTTCCCAATCTCAGTATTCTTGACGGTTGGTGGCCGGAAGGATTTACCGAAGGCAATGGCTGGGTCATCGGAGGCGAGTATCAGGTTGAAGATCCTGCTGGTCGTGACGCCGATGATGCGGCTTCTTTGTATGACCTGCTGGATCGAGAGGTCATACCTCGGTATTACACGCGCAATGAAAGCGGCTTTTCCGAAGCATGGATCCAGATGGCCAAGCAGGCAATGATTTCGAGCATCCCGCACTTCAATACAGATCGCATGGTTTCTGAATACACGTCACGCTTTTATGTTCCGGCTTCGCGCCGTGGCCAGGCATTGGCCGCGGAGGGGTTTGCCCGGGCAAAAGCCCTGGCAGCTTGGAAACAACAGATTCGCAAACACTGGCCGCAGGTGCGCCTCGAGAATCTTGACGATATGGCATTGCGGATTTCACACAACTTTGGTGATTGTTTGGCCATGCGGATCAAGGTGTATAGTGAAGGTATTTCCGCCCAGGATTTGACCGCTGAAATCCTGTTGTTTCGACCCAAACGATCGGGTGCCTACAAGCGCTACCAGCTGATCTCTATGGTGCATGAGGCAGACGGGATCTTTACAGCCGAGCTAAAACCAGATGACAGTGGTGACTTCGGTTGTCAGGTACGGGTTTATCCCAGCCACCCCGATCTGGCACATCCACTGGCCATGGGACTGATGACCTACCTCGAGTAAAGGTATGCTATGCTGAAACTGCAATGAGAAATATACGATTTCTGACCCGGCGTCTGGATCCACTGTGGAACTTCAGAAACCAGGCGGTTGTCTACGAGAAAGCGGAAACAACGTTGGAGTTCTATGAGCAATAAAATCAAGGTTACCAAGCCGCTGGTGATCCTGCATGGGGATGAAATGGCACAGGTGGCTTTTGCACGCATTCTGCAACAGTTTGTGACCGCCAGGCTGGATGTGGGTTTGGTAGAAATCGACCTTTCGGCAGAAAATCGCCTGTTGTCGAACGGCCAGGTGGTGATCGATGCCATTGCCGCACTGAAAAAATACCGGGTGGGGATTAAAAATGCCGGCATGACCGTAAACCGCGAGCAGCTGGACGAATTTTTATCACGGCACCCTGAAATCGATGAATCTCGGCTCGATCCGCTGGCGACCAAGTCACCTAACGGAGCGATCCGCAAGGGTATCAGTGGCAATATTACCCGGGAAGATATCCAGTTTCGCAACCTGAGCATGACCCCGCCACAGTGGATTGGCCGTGATATCGATGTCGACACCATGGATCAAGGTGGGAATATCGACAGTTACAATGAACTGTCCAGGGCTACCGGTATTATTAAATTGGTGTTTGTTGGACGTAGCGGGGATCCGGTTGAGCTGCATCGGCGCAAGATCCACAAGGGTGACCCCTGGTTGCTGGCTAGCAACGATATTTCGCGCGTATCACGCTGGGCAAGAACTTTTTTTAGCCGGGCGATCGATGAAAACCGGGATGCCTATGTGGGTCTGAAAGACACCGTAATCCCCGGTTACGATGGGGTAATGCGTCGCGTAATTGACGAGATTTTTGATCAGGAGTTCGCCGATAAATTTCAGCACAAAGGTCTGCAATATCACTATGAACTGATCGATGCTCAGGCAGCGCGAATGATTTCCAACCCGCCCCAACAGGCTTTGTGGGGAGTACCGGACAATACCAGCGGTCGCAAGTTGCAAAAGCTGGTGACTGCGCTGAAAAGATACGGCATTCCGAATCGAAAACATCACGTTTCCATCTCCCGGATGGCGGCCGGTGGTGGCGATCAATACGGCAGTTTTAATCTGCCTGCCCCCGAAGATGGCATCATCAAGGTGATCGTCGATGGGGATGAGAAACATGCCCGAGACGTCAAGCGCAATGATCCTGTTCTGTTTATGACCAATGATCGGGCAGCAATCAAAGATTGGGTCAGTCAGGTGTTTCGTGATGCCTCCAGAAAGGATAAAGAAGTGTATTTTGGCCTCAAGCGGGAATATATGCCTTATGACGAGGTATTCAGTACAGTGATCACCGAGGTTCGGGTCGAACTGGTCAAAAACAATACCGCGCCCCCCTCATTCATGATCATGCGACCCTCGAGTCAACTCAAGAAAATGATTGTCGATCCGCCAAGAAATGCGCTGTACCCTGCACTCAATCTCGATGGGGATATTTTTTCGGATATTTCCGCAGCACTCGGTGGCAGCCTGGCGACGGCCAGTTCCATTATTGAAAGTGAAGACGGGACCCTGTTGTTTGAAGCGCCACACGGAACCGCACACGACTTGTACCTGCAGTATCAGGCGACGGCTGGCAAGGTCGCACATTTCAATTCATCGGCCTTGTTGTTTGCCGTGGCCAATGCCCTGGAAGCCCTGGCTCAGCGTGAGAACAATGGAGCACTGACGACCTATTCCCGCCAACTCAAGCAGGCCCTGATCGATACGGTTGATGACGGCATTGTCACGGGTGACTTGCAAGGCAAAACAAAGCATCCAGACCGGGAAACTGTGGTCGATATGTTTGGCTTTCTTGATGCCATACAAGCGCATTTGCCGACAGCATAAGCCCGATCGGCTCACGCCGCTTCCTGCACCGCCGTGTTACGATCCCGAGTCAGACAACAGGCTGTGTAGATAGCCGATTTCATGAAATCTTTGCCCATAACAGGTTTATTTTTTGATTAAAAACCGATAAAATCGCCCGCTTTGATTGTTGTCACACTGGCCTGACGGATTCCGGCTGGAGTGATTTGTTGTTGACTGTGTTTTTGAGGCGATATTATGGTAACCATACGACTGGCACGTGGCGGAGCAAAGAAGCGGCCTTTCTATAACATTGTGGTGGCAGATTCTCGGCGGGCCGTTCAGGGGCGTTTTATCGAGCGAGTCGGATTCTACAATCCTGTGGCACGCGGCCAGGAAGAGAGCTTGCGGGTGAATCTGGATCGGGTAGATCATTGGCTGGGGCAGGGTGCCAAAACTTCTGCGAGAGTCGGGAATCTGATTCGTCAGCACCGCAACGCCAGCTAGCGCAGTTTTTTCTGGTGGGTCTGTGAGGATTGGGCCATGGAACAGTCGACCCGCCGGGAACAGTTGACCCGCTGGCCTGATGAAACCATTCAGGTAGGAAGAATCAATGGTTTGTTTGGTGTTCAGGGCTGGGTTAAGGTTTATTCATGGATGCGTCCACCACAGCAGATATTGGATTTCAGGCATTGGTGGCTTGAGCCGGAAAGTGCTCACAAGGAGCATGATCGAAGCGGCTACTCGCTGGTCTCAGGGCGCTGCCACGGCAAGGGTCTGGTTGTGCAGCTGCAAGGTTGTCATGATCGGGATGCGGCTGCAGCATTGCTTAACCGACAGATCCATATCGACAAGGCAGAATTTCCGAAGTTGGAGGAGGGACACTATTACTGGCATCAACTGATCGGCCTCAGCGTACAAAATCAGGATCAGGTCAACCTTGGCACAGTCGATGAATTGCTGGAAACGGGGGCCAACGATGTCCTGGTGGTCTCAGGAGAGCGTCAGCGACTGCTACCTTATATTCCTGCAGTGGTGCTCGATGTTGATCTGGAGAAGAGGCTGATTCAGGTTGATTGGGACCCGGAATATTAGTCAGTCAACCCCACATATGGGTGGACAGGGAAAGAGTACGTGGATGCGGATTGATGTAATAGCACTTTTCCCGGAACTGGTGCAGGCAGTTTGCCAGTGTGGGATTACCGGTAGAGCGTGTGATCGAGGGTTGTTAGCCGTACAGACGTGGAATCCCAGGGAATATACCTGCGATATCCACCGAACCGTAGATGATCGCCCTTATGGTGGGGGCCCCGGCATGGTCATGAAACCGGAACCTTTGGCAAAAGCGATCGATGCCGTACTGGCGGACCGTAACGATCAGCCTGCAGTGATTTACCTGAGTCCTCAGGGCAAACCTCTGCGCCAGGAACAGGTAATGGAATGGAGTCGGGGTACCGGGTTGGTGCTGCTGGCAGGGCGATATGAGGGGGTGGACGAAAGATTAGTACAAAGCAGGGTGGACACCGAGATCTCAATCGGGGATTATGTGCTAAGTGGCGGGGAATTGCCTGCGATGGTGGTAATCGATGCCTTGGCCAGGCTGCTCCCAGGGGCCTTGGGCAATGCAGAGTCTGCCGATCAGGATTCTTACATGCACGGCTTGCTCGATTATCCACACTATACACGACCGGAAGTTTTTGAAGACCGGCAAGTACCGCCGGTGCTGCTGACGGGGCACCATCAACAGGTGGCTCATTGGCGTACAGTTTTGGCCTTGGGACGAACCCAGGAGCGACGTCAGGATTTGATCACTGCACGTGGCTTGTCAGATGAAGAAAAGATGATGTTGAACGAATACCTTGAAGAGCAGATGGAGAGTATGAAATGAGTACGATTATCCAACAACTGGATCAGCAACAAATGAAAACCGATGTCCCGGTATTTTCGCCGGGCGACACTGTGGTCGTGCAGGTCAGGGTAAAGGAAGGCAATCGGGAACGCTTGCAGGCTTTTGAAGGGGTCGTTATCGCCAAGCGCAACCGCGGCCTGAATTCGGCTTTTACCGTGCGAAAAATTTCCTATGGGGAAGGGGTCGAACGAGCCTTTCAGACCCATAGCCCGCTATTGGCTTCCATTAAGGTCAAGCGTCGTGGTGATGTACGCAGAGCCAAGCTCTACTATTTGCGAAACCTGCGAGGCAAGGCAGCCCGAATCAAGGAAAAACTTTCCTGAATCAACAGTTGCAAGAGCCCACATTGCCTGGTCGGGTACTATCAGGATCGAAG
>CAYQAP010000046.1:11032-18338 GCA_964415515.1 uncultured Gammaproteobacteria bacterium
TGTGATAGCACCCGTGCTGGCCCAGACTACTGGCACGACCCAGACTACTGGCACGGGCCCGGTGCCGCAAAACCGGGTTGTCGTGACCACCACATCACAAGCTGCCGCAGTGGCGGATATCGTCAAGCGTTTTCAGCCCCCGCCTGCCACCGGCAAGCCGGGTCCGCAGACCGCTCGGGTCCCGGTTGTGGCCCCGAAGAATTTGTCCGGGATGAGCACCAACAGCGGATCTGCTGCCGCGGTAGATAACAGCCAAACCGGCCAGCAAGCCATACCTGCCACTCCGGTAATTAGCGAGACAAGCACAACCCGGACTCAACCTCAACACGCCAGTTTGGGGACGAAAGATGTTCGCCTGTTGCGGGTTCGAGCGCTGGTCAGCGGGGGCGCTTTGCGCCTGGCAATCACCACCTTAGAGCGTTTTCAGCAGGCAAGTACAGCGGTGGCAGATTGGTGGTTGCTGGAACAGGACCGTCTGCAGATATTAAACCAGCTACAAGACTGGCAGGCGATTGTTGCGCGTTCGACGCATCCGCAAGCTGGATTGGCCCCGAAGTTTCTGCAGATGTTGAATGATTGGCAGGTGATGGCCCGCCTTAAACTGCATCAGGGGACTGAAGCTCGGCAGGTATTGCGCCAGCTGCTGTGGGTGGAGCATCCGTTACCACCGGCGTTGTCCAGAGCCTGGCGTCGGCAGCTGATTCGCAGTTATTTGGTTGCGGGCGAGTACGGGGATGCCAAAATTTCCGCCTTGCGTTATCAACAGGAGTATTTCCCCACTGATCCGGCATGGACCTATTTGTTTGCCCGGGTGCTGCTGGCGGCGGATGATCCAGGACTCGCTTTGCAATGGTTGCGAGCCAACCAGACATATGAAGGCCGGTTGTTGCGTCTTCAGGCACAGTTGATGTCGGATTCCAAGCCCGGGCTGATTCAGGCGGATGCCAACAAATTGATGCAACAACTGCCGGCCAATCGTTTGCAGCTGAGAAGGGAATTGTGGTCTGTTATTGCTGCAGCAGCCGCCAAGTCAAGTGATGATATCGGTCAGCTGGAAGCCCTGGAACAGGCCTTGAGCATACCGCCAAAGTCTGCGGATTATCTACTGACGAATCCTTCGGTGCGTGATGTCATCAAGGTGTTGCTGAAAACAGGCGAACAACTGGGCAACAGGGCCAATCTCATTCTCGGTGAAGATGGCCCGTGGATGGAGTTAGCCCGCAGTTATATGCAGAAACAGCCACTTCAGGCACAAAGTCTTTTTGCCGTTCTGGCCCAACAAGGAGAGGCAGAATTTACCCGGCGCAGAGCCCACGATGCCTTGATTGAATTGCTGTTTAAGGCTGACAGGAAAGATCTTGCCTTGCAGTTGTATGCCAATCAACGCTGGCTGTCGTCTGTGGACACGCTTTCGGATGCCTCACGTTATCTATTGGCTGAAGCGGATATGCAGCAGGGCAAAATACGCCAGGCCGCCGACCTGGTTAAAGATCTGGTGCGACCACCGTCCGGGGTTGATCCACTGGATTGGGTATTGCGCCGTGCACGCCTGGCGGTGTATGCCGGTGATACGGCGACTTCGATCCGTTTGATCGGTGATTATTTGCAGCCACTCAGCCAGATTGGTGAAGGTGCAGCACAGCGAATTTTGCAGGTATTATTTGATTTGCAAAGTGTCGGCATGCATCGTCAGGTGCTGCAATTATTTCGTGCCCTGCGGCAACGTATCGACTCGGCACAATTGCAGCGAGAAATGCTCTTCTGGATGGGTGATTCGCGTGCCGCATTGCAAGAATTGACCCGGGCGGCAGAGCTTTACCTCGGATCAGCATTGACCGGAGAGAACAGTTTTGATCTTTGGGGGCAGTCAGCCCGCTACAAAGCGGCCGAGGCATTGGCCAAGGCCGGCCTGGTCGAAGATGCCCGACGTTTGTACAAAAGCCTGTTGCAAGCGACTGCTGATGCCAAACGCCGGTTACAGTTACAACGCCGGCTGCAGGAATTATGGCTGAGGAAAACTACCTAGAAATTTTTATCGACACGCTTTGGCTGGAAGATGGGCTCAGTGACCTGACCCGTGAGGCCTATTTTCGTGATTTGTGCCGGTTCAAATCCTGGCTGACCAAGCAGCAAAAAGCGCTTTGTGAAGCGGAGCGTGCCGATGTGCAGGCCTTTCTCGTCGAACGCAGTCACCAAGGCATCAGTACCCGTACGAGCGCCCGTACGCTCTCCAGCTTGCGACGGTTTTATCGTTATTTATTACGTGAGGCGGTAGTCACGGTCGATCCTTGCACCGATATCGTTTTTCCACGACTGGGGCAACCCTTGCCCGGGGTGCTGTCGGAATCACAGGTCGAGGCCTTGCTGGCGGCAGCAGACCATGGATTGCCCACTGCTTTGCGGGATCGGGCCATGCTCGAAACCCTGTATGCGACGGGGCTGAGGGTTTCGGAATTAATCGGACTGCGACTCGGCGACCTTGATCTCGAGGCCGGGTGGTTGCGGGTTACCGGCAAAGGGGGTCGTCAACGTGTTGTGCCTTTGGGCGAGGAAGCGATTGATGTCCTCAAAAACTATCTACAGCAGCTGCGACCGGATTGGGAAGGTCGCCGCAGTGCCGATTATGTGTTTTTGTCCGCGCGTCATCAGCCACTCAGTCGTCAGGCTTTTTGGTATTTGATCAAACGGTTGGCACAACGGGCGGGGATCTCGACTCCCGTTTCACCGCATACCCTTAGACACGCCTTCGCAACCCACCTGCTCAATCATGGTGCCGACCTGCGTTCAGTACAGATGATGCTGGGCCACGCCAGTCTTTCAACCACACAAATCTATACCCATGTGGCGAAACATCGCTTGCAGAAACTGCATGCACAACATCACCCAAGAGCCTGATTAATTTGCAATACTAAAACCTGTCTTGCCCGCAGACCGGTACAGCGGGAACTGCTGATGAGTGGATATTGCCGTGTCAGCCACACAGGCTTGAATGATACACTTCACAGTCAGCGATCCGATGGAGAACATGATGCCCACAACTTACAATGGACTGATTTCAGCCGAGCAACTGAACCAGAGTTTGTCGGAACCGGACCGGCGAATTATCGATTGCCGGTTTCGTCTCACCGCCCCGGATTGGGGGCACGGGGCGTACCTGCGCAGCCATATTCCCGGTGCCCTCTATGCCGATCTCGACCAGGATCTTGCTGGCCCGGTAACCACCGTAAGCGGCCGCCACCCACTGCCTGATTTGAGCGATTTCCTGGGCCTGCTGTCGTCTTGGGGGGTGGCTTCAGGAAGCCGTGTAGTCTGTTATGACAGTGCTGGTGGTGCGATTGCGGTGCGGTTGTGGTGGATGCTGCGACATTGGCTGGGTTTTGAGCAGGTGCAATTGCTCGATGGGGGCTGGTCGGCCTGGATGGAATATGTGGGTCGGGTTGAAACGGGAGATGCCATACCGCAACATACTCAGCCGGTGCAGTGTGCGGCCGATCAACACAGCTGGCTTTCGGTCGATCAGATTGAGAAAAACCTGGAGACTGGCGCATACAGTGTACTGGATGCCAGAAGTGCTGAACGCTTCGCTGGCATCAAAGAGCCGATCGATCCGGTCGCCGGACATATCCCCTTTGCCAACAACCGGCCGATGACGGAAAACCTGACGGAGCAAGGACTTTTCAAGTCCCCTGATCAATTGCGAGACGAGTTTTCAGCGTTACTGGGCGACCGCATCAGGCCCGGGCAAATAGTTCATAGCTGTGGTTCTGGAGTCACTGCCTGCCATAATCTTTTTGCCATGGAACTAGCTGGCTTGCCCGGTTCCAAACTCTATCCGGGTTCCTGGAGTGAATGGCTGCGGGATCCTTTGCGTCCCATTGTTGCTGTTGGTGCAGACAAGCATCGCGGATAAGTCCAAACACAGTCTAAAATTCCAGCCCTCATCCGCGCCATGCCAGAGCAGACAACAAAATATCCGTATGAGATCTGAAAACCGGGTAGCTTCGGCCTGGCTGGTGCCCGTTGTGGCCCTATTGTCGATGGTCGGTCCATTCAGTGTCGATACTTATCTGCCCTCGTTTAAGGCCATTGAATCCGCCTTCTCGGTGAGTCGTGAGTTGGTCAGCCAGAGCCTCGGTTTGTATTTGATGACTTTTGCGATTTCGACCTTGTTCTGGGGGCCATTGGCGGATCGTTTCGGTCGTAGAAAGGTGGTTCTGTGGTCGCTCAGTCTCTATCTGGTCGCTTCATTGGCCTGTGCCGTCACCACCAGTTTTGAACAATTGTTGCTGGGTAGAACGATGCAGGGCCTCGGCGCTGGCGGTGGTCTGGTGTCCGGCCGGGCCATGATTCGGGATAGTTTTGAAACTCACCTGGCACACCGTGCCATGTCCAGAGTGCTGATTCTGTTCGCTATCGCCCCTGCTATAGCACCGATTATCGGGGGTGCGTTGCAAACCGGGTTTGGCTGGCGCAGTGTATTTTATTTTCTGGTGCTGTATGCGGTGATTGCGATGCTACTGGTATACACGGTCATTCCCGAAACTTTGCGGCCAACGGACCGTCAATCCCTGCAGATTTCTGCGCTCATGCTTGGATACCGGCGGTTGCTGGGACATTTGCGATTTATGGCGTTGGTTTTGTCCTTGGCCAGCGCTTTTTGTGGGCTCTTTCTTTACATTGCCGGCGCGCCGATCGTATTAATTGATTTTCTAGGGCTGGGAAGTGAAGATTTTGGGTTTCAGTTCGTACCCATGGTGGCCGGGCTGGTCTTCGGTTCCTATCTTGCCGGACGGCTTGGCCTTCGCTGGTCGTTAGCAAAGATTATTCACGCAGCCTTTTTGGTTCTGGCGTTGGCCTCGGGGCTGAATCTGCTGCAGGCACAATGGTTGTCCCCTCAACCCGTGATGGTCATCGGCACCGTGGTGGTGTATGCAGTGGGGATAGCCCTGGCCCTGCCGGGATTATCCATTTTGGCGCTGGACTGTTTTCCAAAACGTCGAGGTATGGCTTCTGCCATGCAGAGCTTTTTGCAAATGGGCGCCAGTGCCTTGGTGGCCAGTCTGGCCGTGCCGTTTCTGAAAAACAGCCTCAGTCATTTTGCCTTGGGTCAGCTGGCGTTTGTCCTGCTGGCAGCTTTGTTGTGGTGGGTTGCGATCCACTCGACCAACAGCAATTCAACATGATACTATCGTTGAAGAAACGATGGTATCAATATGATAAATAATAATTATCTATGTAATAATTATCTATGTTATGCCGAACGTTTATTCAGCCAGGCACCGATTGCTGGGGGAATCTGTTTTTTTGCCCCGCCACTGACATAGATGCCGATGTGACCACCATCGAAGGAGATTTCCGTGTAGTCGCTGGTTCCCACATGGTTCTTTAAGGCCCTGGATGCACTGGGAGGAACCAGATGATCTTTTTCGCCGTAGATATTCAGCATCGGCAAAGTCAGCGTTCCAAGGTCGATTGTCTGGCCGCCGATCTTCAACTCACCTTTGACCAGGGCATTGTGCTGATAACAATCTATGAGGAATTGGCGGAAGGTTTCACCGGCCTGGTCCGGGCTGTCGAAAATCCATTTTTCCATACGCAGGAAATTCTTTATCTTGTGCTTGTCCTGGAGGATATCCATGGCATCGATATATTTCTGGCCCATCAGGCGAAACGGTTGCATGGCCAGAAAAGTTGCATTCATCATGTCCCCGGTGACATTGCCCATGGCGTCGACCAGCAGGTCAATATCGAGATACTTGGCGGATTTGCTCAGGCTGTTCTCCCGGGTATGAAAATCAACCGGCGTCACCATGGTGATCAGGTTCTGAACCTTGTCGGCATGCAAAGCCGTGTAACAAAGACTGAAGGTGCCTCCCTGGCAAATCCCCAGAATATTAATTTTCTGCAGCTTGTGGCGTTTGCGAATCACCTCGACGCACTGGTCAATATAACCATTGATGTAGTCATCCATGGTCAAGAAGCGGTCACTGCGGTCGGGAAAACCCCAGTCGATGACATACAAATCCTGCCCCGTTTCCAGCAAGCCCTGCACGGTGGATCGGTCTTCCTGGATGTCGGTCATATAGTGCCGATTGACCAACGCATAGACAATCAGGGTAGGAATCTTGTTTTGGACAAGATCGGCTAGCGGCTGGTAGCGGTAGAGCTTGAGCTTGTCTTCCTCATAGATGACCGTCTTGGGGGTTACCCCGGTATCGATTTCACCCGCCTCTTGCATATTTTGAAAGGCAGCGGCAAGCTTCTGACTATAGTCGATCGCTTCTTGTGTCATTTTGTCCATTGGCATGGTCATGGTTCCAGTCCCTTGTCCTGTCGCTACGAGTGATGAAATCCGGAGAATTATTTAGATTTGGTGGCAGCTTTTGGTGCGGCTGCAGCTTGGGTACGGCTGCGGGCCGGAGTGGTCTTCTTGCGGCGGGTCGTTTTTCGTGCAGGGGTTACAGCGCTGCGCTGACCGGTGGCAACGGCCTGGCGTACTGCAGCCATTTCAGTGCGCAGGGCTTCAAGCTCGGTACGAAGTGCCCGATTTTCACGGCGCGTGCGTTGCAGTCGTTCGCTCAATGAATCGAGCTCGCTCATGGTAGGAATGTTCATTGCTTTCAGTATATCGTCCTGCAAAACGGTACTGGCCTGGCGGAATTTCATCATCGCATTAATCATTTCCCCATAGGCTTGATGATAGCTTTCCTGACCGGAAACGGCTGCATATTCTTCTTCTGCGGCATCGATCCACAGCTTGTACAGGGCTTTGGCGGAGGCGGCTGAGTCATCACCTGACAGCACCGTCTTTTGAATTCTGGATTGCAAACGCTCTATGATATGTGGCCAGAAATCATGGTATTGTTCATTGAACTTGAACATGGCAGTTAGATAGTCAACACCACGAGCCTGCAGGCGCTGGAGATTTTCAAATTTTTCCCGGTCAGGTCCAAGGCCCGGCATGCTTGGCCAGTTTCCTGACAACCCCGGCTGACCGAAGCACCCCGACATTGGCATCATTCCAGTCCAGGGATTCATCGAAGGATTGACCGCGGCAGGACTAAAGAGTTTTTTCCAGGCCGCCCAGGGCTCATTCCCGAGCCCGGAGAAGTTCATCATTGGGGTAAATGCCGAACTTTGCAAACTGCTGAAATTGGCTTGCATTTCGTTCAGCGCTTTGCTGACAGCAGATTGCCACTGCTCACCATTTTGCTGTGTCGCAGTGAATACAGATTCCATACTGTCCATAAAGCCTTTGCCCATTTGCGTCATCATGCCGATCTGGTTTTGCAGTCCCTGATTGAGA
>CAYQAP010000047.1:0-17796 GCA_964415515.1 uncultured Gammaproteobacteria bacterium
TGCTTTTCAAAATGAGCGGTGATAACAAAAACCGGTTCGTTTTACATCTCCCCGTGCGGTTGCTGTGAGTTAACCTGCAACAGGGTTCCATCGGGCGCCTGACAATTCACCTGGTGAAACGGGCAGTACTGGTAACCCACTTCGCTACCGAGGCTGGAGATTTCCTGCAGTACATCAGAATCCTGAGTCCAGTTCTCCAGTCCCTGAAAATCACCATGAAAACGATGGGTGTGCCAGAGCGCCGTTCAACCATGCAGATCGGCAAGCTGAAGTCGTGCAGGGCTAATGGCTGCTGCCATGCCTGCCGGACCGGTGCCGACTACGGTAATAGGCCCGTCAAAGTTCGTCATACTGTTCAAGTTTCACCATAATCGCTAAATCGCTTGTTACAGAGTGTCTCAACCCGCTTTGCGGATCCCAATCTTATAATAACAAAATTAATTACTTAGGATTTTTCTATTCAAGAGATCCCGCCAGAAATCAAATTTCGTTTGAAATCCTGATCAGGAGGCGAACCTCCGTGCCCAGATCCTGTTTTTCCAGCAATTCATGCCCATTGATCCGACACCAGGCTGGAATATCGTTTAATGCTCCATGGTCGGTACAAAATACCTCCAGACAATCTCCGGTCCGCATACCAGCCACAGCATCCTGAGTACGAATCACCGGCAGCGGGCAAAGCATGTTGCGGGCATCGAGGGTAAGCGTAGTCATAGATACCAGGTTTCATCGATATCTTCGATGGCCATAGGGACCACTTCAAGTGTCTGCTGCACACCATCACTCATGGTGACACTGACCCTGACTTTCGTGGCCCCGCGACCTTGCCCGAAGCGAGCCACAATACGAGCCGCCAACACTACATCTGCCGGCTCGGGAGCCCCCATCAATAAGGCCAATGGTCCTGGATGACTGCTACAGTCGAGGCTGGTAAAATCCTTACGGTAACCCATCAGATAGTTGTTTTCCCCCGAATCTCTCGCTACGACCAGTTTGAAATGGGGTTTAGGTCGGAGATGCCGACCCACTTTGAGCAGCATGATATCGTCCAGATCATAGTCCCGGTTCTCGCGGTGTGCCCAAAGGTCACGTAACTTGACCGAATAACTGGCGTCGGTCAGAAAACAGCAACCCCCTGCAGGCTGGGCGTAGTCGGTAAAGCCGAATTCCTTGGCCAGTGCGATCTGTGGTTTACGGCTGCGCCCCTGGAAATTATACAATTTTGCACGATCAACCCAAGCCTCGCGCTCGGGTAATGTGAGTGGCAAAGACTGCGCACACAAAGGCCGCAGCAGGCGATCCTCAGCTCCTGACTCCCGGCTAATGACCGGCATGGTATCCCGGCGTTGCGACATGGGTCGCTGACCTACAACCTCGCCGGTGATGATGAAATCAAAATCATGCTCTTCCAGCCATTCCCTAGCCTTACGGACCATAAACGATTTGCAGTCCAAACAGGGATTGAGATGGGCTCCATAACCATGCCCGGGATGCAACAGGACATCCTTGTATTCTTCAATCACATCGATAATGTGCAATCGAATACCAAGTGTTTCCGCAACCCATAAAGCATTATTTCGCTTGCTCTTGTGACGATCATGATTGCGGATGGCATGGGTATGCCCTTCGACACAAAAGCCGGTAAAAAAGTTGATCCCTTCGACATGTATGCCCTGATTTTGGATTACGCGGGTTGCCAACAAGGAATCAAGGCCACCTGAAATCAGGGCTACCGCTTTGCGTTTGACAGACATAGTTCGCTGATTGATAAGTGACGGATTGAAAACCTAGCATACCTGATGAACCAAGAAAACGGGCTCCTTACGGAGCCCGTACCCATCTGGGTGCACAGTGTGTGCGCCGCCCCCTCCTGTTACTTGTGTTCGGGCGCTGCTGTTTTGCGCAGGCTAACGATAAAACAAACTGTACGATATGTCCATGGTTTTTTCTCAGGAAAAAAGCGCAATACCCAAAATCAGCCAAAGGATGAGGGAGTAAAGGCCTTATAATGGCCCTTTGACACAAAGGCTTAGGACGTCTATTCTTCGTCTGCACAACAGTGAGAACACTGTACAGGCGACAGCCATTTTGCTGCAGCCAAATGGCGCTATGAGCCTTTATACTGATAACCGGCGACTGTATTGAAGGCACCGCTTGGCGGTATGGCCACACAAAAAGCCGAGACAGTTATTGAACCCGAAAGGAGGGTACCCATGTTATGGAGCAAACATCATCTGATCCTGGCCACATTGCTTGTGCTGGGCATCTGGCCCGCTGCACAAGCCGATTTTGTCGCTTTTTCGGCCTCCAAAGAGGGGCAAACATTACCGCTGCCCGCGGATTTGACCAATGTGGATATGAAATACCTGGTCAACGTTAAATGGGGCAAGTACAGTGGTAATAAAACCCGGGTCGGGGTATTGGGGGTGGAAAATACCTCCGGAGCATCATCAATGACCGTTTCGGGCCTCGGTGGCACCATCAATTACAATCTCAATGGTGGTGGTGTTCCGGTTCAAGGAATTGAGGCAATTATCACCGATGTTATGCTCCGCACCGGCCGCTTCCGTCTGGTTGAGCGCAAAGTCCTTGACCAGACCCTTCGTGAGCAGGATCTTGGTGCCTCAGGTCGAATTGCCAAACCCTCTGCCGCAAAAATCGGCAAGGTACTGGGGGCCCAGTATCTTTTCAAGGCTGTGGTGACCAACTATGAAGCCGGTGTTGAGCAAAAAGGTGGAGGGCTTGGTGGATTGATCGGCGGTACCGCAGGTGCTCTGCTGGGGGGGTTTTCAATGAAATCAAGCAAAGCCATTATTGGCATGAACTTCCGTCTCATCGATGCAACCACCAGTGAAGTCATCTATACCGACCAAGTACAAGTTGACCTGTCTTCCTCAGGGCTCAGTTTTGGAGGCCTGGGGTTTTCCGGTGGTGTGGGCCTGGGTGGCTTTTTGTCCAAATATGCCAAGACCCCGATCGGCCATGCCGTTATTGCGGCAGTCAACAAGGGTGTATTTGACCTGGTCAAACATGCCGGCAGTGCCAGCACAACCGGATCTGTCATCAAGGTTAAAGGCAGTCGCATCTACCTTAATCTGGGGAAAAGTGTGGTCCAAGTGGGTGATATGTTGACCCTCAAGCGTAAAGGTGAGGAATTGATTGATCCGGATACCGGCATTTCTCTGGGCGGAGAAGAAGAAGCCATAGGGCAGGTAAAAGTTACTGCCACCAAAGCAAAATACTCCTTCGCCAAACCCGTCGGCGTCAAAACTTCAGCAATCAAGCGGGGTGATAAAGTCGAATCGCAGCGTCCTGCGGCAGCTCTGATGTTCGCCAAGCAATGGAACCCGCCACAAGACAAAGGGTTTTTTGGCAACCTGAGTGGCAATTCCAACAATCGCTCAAGTGGTATGGAAGATCCTGCTGGGGACAGATAATTTCTATTCTCTGGTCGGCTGGGACAAGATCAATATCCCGGATATTATGACTTTTACAGCACGACGGGATTCAACGTCGCAGGCGGTGATAACGTTGCAAGATCGGGCCCAGCCAGCTGGGCTTGTGTGCCCGGCGCCAGGCCCCGGCAGCGAGTTTATTGGCCTCAGCCCAGCCTGGATAAGCATGTACGGTACCGAGGATTTTACCGAGCCCTAGCCGCTGTTGCATGGCCAACGCCTGTTCGGCAATCAGCTCCCCGGCATTGGCGCCAACAATCGTGCAGCCCAGAATTTGATCTTTACCAGGAACGGTAAGGATCTTGACAAAGCCTTCGGTCAGGCCCTCTGTCACCGCCCGGTCCAGCTCAGCCAGTGGAAAATGGGAGACTTCATACGCAATATTGGCAGCTTTGGCCTCTTGTTCATTGACCCCAACCCGTGATACCTCCGGTTCGGTATAGGTGGTCGCCGGCAAGACCCGGTAGCTGATTCTGGGCCGATAGAACGGTGCGAACAAAGCATTGCTGGTTGCGTACCAGGCCTGATGTCCAGCCGCATGGGTAAATTGATAGGGACCCGCAACATCACCACAGGCATAGACACCTGCCAGGGTGGATTGCATCCTGTCATCCACTACAATCGCACCATTACCGGCCAGTTCAATTCCGAGCGTCTCGGCATCCAGATCACGGGTATTGGGTGCTCGGCCTACAGCCACCAGGGCCTGGTCGAATTCCACAGTACGCACACCATCCGCATGCTTGCAATCGAGCTGCCATTGTTGTTGCTGCTGGTAAAACTCTGTTGCCTGATGTCCGGTCAATAGCTCGATACCATCCTTGCGCAGGGATTGCTCCAGCAACCCGGTAACATCAGCGTCCTCTCGAAATAATACCCGGTCGGCCATTTCTACCAGAGTCACCTGACTGCCAAGGCGGGCAAAACACTGTGCCAGTTCGCAACCAATCGGCCCTCCTCCCAACACCAGCAACCGCTCAGGCAACTCTTCCAAATCCCAAATGTTGTCGGATGTCAAATAGGGCAACTGATCAACCCCCTTGATCGGTGGCACAAAGGGTTGCGCACCACTGGCTATAATCAAACGACGGCTGGTATAGGGCCTGCCATTCACCTCAACACAGTGAGCCGAGATGATTTTGGCATCCCCCTCCATGACATCCACACCGAGACCCGTATAACGCTCGATCGAATCATGCGGCGCTATGGCTTGGATTACCGATCTGACCCGCTGCATGATTTCACCAAAATCCCATTCAACATCGACCTTGCGCACCCCAAGATGACTGCTGTCACGGCAAGCCGCCAGAAAACGGGTCGTTGAAATCAATGATTTGGAAGGCACACAACCTGTATTCAGGCAATCCCCACCCATGCGGTGGCGTTCTACCAAACTCACCCGGCTGCCCATCAAGGCGGCCAGATAGGCGCAAATCAAACCTGCCGATCCGGCACCAATTATTAGTAAGTCACGTTGTTGATCTGCGGTATAATTCATGTTCACCCTTATCAATAAAAACCTTGTTTGTGAGTATACAACCGCCAGCTTGTTCTTTTCATAGAATTCGCCCTGTGGATACCAGCCATCGATCAGCGTATCGCTATTGACAAACTGAATAACCATGCAGCGAGAGACTGCCCCGACCACTGACCCAATTCACGATTTGCTGCCACACGAGAGTGAGGAACAGCTACGAGCCATCTACAACAATGTGTCTGAATGCATACTGACTGTCGACAATCAATGCTGCATCGTGAATTGCAACCCAGCCACCGAACAACTATTTGGATACTCTAGAGAACAGCTGTGTGGGCAACCTGTCAACTACCTGTTGCCGCACTGCAAAACCCGAGTCTTCGATCGACCCGCATCGGACTGTAACCTCGAAGACAACCACAAACCAGCCTCCAATTACCGGGAAACCGGCGTCACCCGCAACGATAAGTCTATTCCTCTGGAAATTACCGTAACCCCGATTCATATACAGGGGAAATCCTCTCTGGTCGTGTTCATGAGAGATATTTCACGACAGATCGAGGCGGACAACCTATCCAGACTGCGTCTGCAGGAAATGGCACATGCCGGACGCCTTGCCAGTCTCGGTGAAATGACCTCATCACTCACTCATGAATTAAACCAACCACTGACCGCTATCCTTAGCTACGCCCAGGCTTGCCAACGGCTCCTGCACAATGGCAAACCTGCCGGTCAGCTGGGCAATGCACTCACCCAGATTGTCGAACAAACCCGACGTGCCAGTGCAGTCAGCAATCACTTGCGCCGCTTTATCCGTAAAGGCGATACCGAACGCTCCGCCGTCGATATCAACCATGTGATGCATGATGTATTGCATCTGATCTATCATGAGCTAAAGTTTCACCATATTGATGTCGAACTGGATATTCACAAGGGTGTCCAGATGGTCTGGGTAGATCGCCTGCAAATTGAACAGGTGGTCTTGAACTTGTTGAGAAATGCGGTGGAAGCCATTGCCGCTACTGGCCAGCAGCGACGGGAATTGAACATCCGCATACTCAAGGAGGAAGATGCCATGATCCGGGTGGAAGTCGAAGACAGCGGCGGTGGGTTGCCCGATGGTGATATTTTTGCCAAGTACTATTCGACCAAATCTGATGGCATGGGCATGGGCCTGCCACTGTGCCGCAGGATCATTCGCGCTCACGGCAGCAACTTGATTGCTGAAGACAATCAGATCGGCGGGGCTACTTTTCTGTTTCGATTGCCAATCAATCCTACCAGTGACGAGTAAGCTGATGCCTGATAAATCTACGGTATTTCTGGTTGATGATGATTCTGCAATTCGGGATAGCCTGCGTCTGTTGCTGGAATGTGAAGGCCTGCCGGTTGTCGACTTTGCCACTGCTGAAGAGTTTCTACTTCATCATGACTCTGAAATCCCCGGCTGTTTGGTGGCCGATCTGCAAATGCCGGGTCTTTCCGGACTGGAATTGCAACAGCATCTTCTGGACAACGGTGTACAACGTCCGATGCTGATCCTGACCGGCTTCGGTAGCATTCCGGATGCGGTGCAGGCGATTCAGGGTGGTGCTGTCGATTTCCTTGAAAAACCGGTTGATGCACAGCTTTTTCTATCTCGAGTACAGGCTGCGCTGGCCACCGACCATCTGCAGCGGGAACAGCAACGTGAGCAGCAACAAATGCGGCAGCATTTTGAAGCCCTGACACCCCGTGAATTCCAGATTATTGCCAGGGTTGCTGCAGGCCAGGCCAACAAAGTTATGGCCATGGAATTGGGCATTAGTGAGCGTACAGTAGAACTGCATCGCTCCCATGGCATGAAAAAACTGCAGTTGCGTTCGGTTGCTGAACTGGCTAGATACTGGAATGAAATACAACCCACAACGCCTGTAGAAATCCAGTAAAAGCACGCTTGTTCAATTCCCGGTTCTATTGCTGACACGTTTTCTGATCTGCGTCAACAACCGGTGCTCCATCCTGTGGTTTACTTGTCGAGCAACCTTTCTCCTCGAGCAACCTTTCTCCGGCACGCAACCTGGCAGTAGCAACAGTGGGACCCAGATCAAAGATCACAAAAATGGTATATATCGTCGATGATGATACGGCTGTGGTCAATGCCCTGACCATGTTGGTCGAGGTCATGGGCTGGCCGGTCCAGGCCTATTCCAGTTCCGCAACCTTTCTATCCTCACTGCAACCGAGTGCCAAAGGCTGTCTGCTACTCGACTATCAGATGCCTGAATATGATGGCTTGGCCGTGTTGTCCGAATTGAAAAAACGCAACATTCAGCTGCCCACCGTCATGATCACTGCACACAACGATGACCCGAAACTGACTTTGGCAGCTTTACCAGGGCTGGTCAAAATCATTGCCAAACCAATCACTGAAGATGAGCTTTTGTGCAGCCTTCAATCCCTGATGACGAGCCAATCACATTAAGTCGGCTATCCACTGACCGCAGCCACGGAAAACAGGAATCCGGATACCGGCAAGGAGAGAGCGCTGTATTTCCTGTATTAGTGTATAATTCAGCAATAATATACTAAAAGTCTCTGCCTGATACTGGATTGGATTCAACCATGAACAATACAGCAGCACTTATCGAAGATGGTGTTCGCTCTTCTGAGTTGATGCTTGCGGATGAAAAAGACATCAATAAAGCCTCCCGGGCACTCAAAGCCATGGCCCATCCACTGCGCCTGAAGATTTTGTGCATTCTCGGCAGTGCCACTGAATTCAGTGTCCAGGATCTGGTCGAGATGGTCGGCACCTCCCAAAGCAATATTTCCCAGCATCTTTCAATCTTGCGGGATAAAGACATTCTGGTCTCGCGCAAAGATGCCAATCGGGTATTTTATCGCATCGGTGATCGTAAAATCCTGCAGTTGATGGGCTCGATGCGAAACGCCTTCTGCACTGCCGATCACTAACCCAAAATAACCGGCTTCGAAGCGCCCCCCCTACTTCAGAAAACGCTGCCCTGGGGCGCTCCATATCGACAATCCGCGGAGCCGGGAAAATGAATCCAGCGGCTGCCCTGACACTTCTGATCAATCTGGTGGCTCCAGCTCATACCGGGCCAGCGATACTCAGCCGTTCCGCGCCGTGGCCAGTAGACCGCCGTATACAAAGTCCCAAAGCCAGCCTCATAGCTGGTTGAATACAATGGTGGTTGGAGGAAAGCACCGATAAACCGCTCTGCCGTCTCCTGGTGCAATGTCAACCGTTTGAGCAGAAATTTTTCCCGCTCTACCGAAGCCGTCACCCGGGCATGACGCTGCCACTCGACCCGTTCCTGGTGATTGGTGGCGACCCTTGAATCTGTCACGATTGCCGTCCTGTCTGGGCCCATATAAACCGTAGCATAACTCCCATGAGTATCGACGACGGTCACGTTATAGGTCATATGACAGGGAATTCTGGCCAATACCGCACTCGCCTCAGCCGTGGTCTGACAAAATTCCAGTACATAGCGCAGGATCAGCGGCACCCCGAAACCCTCGCCGACAACCCGACGCCCCCCAAAAGTCAGGGACAGCACCAACCCGGCTTCATTCATGCCATCGAGCAAACCCCACAGACCATCGCTCATGCCAATGACGCGCTGCCTGCTCCAGGCTGTCTGCTGGATGATGCCGTCACAAAGCAAGGGAGAGTAATCATAATTACGTACCAGCATCGGCTCATTGCCAAGCCAAACCGCCTGCGAACACCCCGATAAATAAGGTGGTGGGCAATAAAATGACAATAATCTGGCCTCAAGATCCCCTCCGCCGGCCAGTTCGGCCAGCGTTTCATAGCAAGGCAACAACTCCGGCATATGCGCTCGCAGGGCCCGCAGGCACGCCAGGTAGGTGGGGCGAGATTCGATGCCTTCGGACAGGAACCACTTGCGATAGGCCGGCCACAAGCGTCGAAACAAACGCTGCCATCGCTGGCCGGGCTGTTTCTCCCATACCGACTGAAACCGAATATCCATTCAGGGTCTGACCGGAGATGCCGCTACAGGATTTTAAATGCCGGTTCCCTGTCGCTGATGGCTCGTGGAGTCACCATGGGGCGGGCCTGATAATAGGCTTTGATGCCATTTATCCATGCTTTGGAACGCCGGGTCAAACGAAACCCGCGATCCATAGCTCGACCACGGGTAATCAGAATTCCCAAATCTGCCCCTTCGTAGCGAAAGTCACCAGGACGGGAAATACGAAGAAAAAAGGCTTCATTCTCACTATCGACAGCACGTCGGTGATAGTCGAAACGGTCATACACCACGCTTTGATCCGGCAACATTCGCCAAATGCCGGTTTCCGGCGCGGTAGTAATAATATCTACCGTGTCCTCGGTATGCTTGATAATCAGCTGGCACCAGCTGTCGATATTGGCAGAGTCCGACCAGCGCTGGTTGATGGCCTCAACATCAAGTTCAAAGGGAATATTGGAAAATTCCAGTAAATGAAACAGGAACAATGGTGCATCCGCATGGGCAAAAGCCGCATGATTGGTCATGGAGCTGGCTCCCGTAACCCGTGGATTGCATTCTCCCAGATAAATCTCCCCGGTTTTCTGGTCAATCAAAAAATCCAGCTCAAAATAACCACGATAGCCTTCTTTGATCAGCTGGTTACCGAAGCGAAAGGTGTATTCCCGAGCCTTGTTGCGGATGTTTTCATCAAAAGCACCATCGAATATTTCATTGCCGCACCAACCGCCCCGATAGGGAGTTAACTGTGAAAAACCCACCAGTTCGGTCATCAGCGGGCCAACGATCGTTCCCTGTTTAGTGGCACAGGCCTCGATGGCCGAACCTCGGCATTTCAGCCGCTGCATGATTTTGATTGGCCCCTGACCGACGATCTCCTGTTGGTGGCGTCGAAAATCCCGCTCATTGTGGATAAAAAACGTGGTATGTCCCGAATCACCAAAAGCCGATTGCAGGACCAGATCCTTGCCCAGGGTCTTCGAGACCCGCAGCAATTGTTCCCAGCTTTTCACTTCACTCAATACATTGGGAGCACTGGGCACACCGGCCTTATTGCCAATCCGTACCGTTTCAATTTTGTCGTCAATCCCGGACCGCATCGAAGCGGTAGGAAATAACACCTCGATTCCCAGTTCCTGGCAGATACTTTCCACCCGCTCGTCAAACATCAAAAAAACGGCTTTGGGCTTGCCACCCCGGGCCTTGATATAGTCGATGACTTCCTTGTTCTCCAACAAATAGGCATTAATGTCCTCAATGGATGCAAACTCCGGATGTGCCTGTTCGGTTGGAACCAGGGTATTGGGGTGGCGACCGTCGTAACAATCGATATAGTTAATGAATTTAAAATTCCGGCACCAGTCGTCCAGCCCCAGTAAATTAAAATTGGTGGCACTGATAAAGAGAATCGGTGTCTCATTGCGGTGAAAATAGCGCCGAATTTCAGAAATTCCCTTGAGGTTTCTCAGCTTGCGTGCCGGTGTCCATGGTGTTTTGCTACGTGCCTTGCGCCGTTTGCGGGTCTGTGTTGCCGGTGGTTTCGCAGTGGTCATGCTTTTTTCTCCTGATGAGGGCTTGTGTGTTTCTCAAGCATTTGCTTGGCCAGGGCCTGCTCGGTGAATACCCGCAAGCCAAATTCAGCCCGAAAACCATGGATCTCCTTGACATCCAGTTTACGCAGATATTCAATGATCTCCGGGCTCGCAACCTGGCCTGGCACGAGAATCGGAAAGCCTGGGGGATAAGGGATTACAAAATTTGCCGACACCACATCCCGACCTGCATCCATCTCGGCATCCAGCGAATCATCTTCCAGGCTCAGGTATTCGCAACAACTCTCGTCATAGGCAAGAAAAAATGCCTCCCGCAACAAGCCCTCGTCGGTAGGAATGGCCTCAGTATCTTCTCCAAGTCCGGGGCGAAAACTGTCATGAAAGCGGGAAAAATCCGGCAAAGGGGGTAGATCCCGGGTGATCGACTGGATTTTTCGCGTCTGCAGACAGCGCTCCGGGGGGCTCATTTCATCAGCATTGCGTTCCAGCTCGTGGGCAAACTTGACCAGGGACTCAATCAAATAGGCTACCGAACTGCGGGTGCTCCCAATATTTGTCATAAAGAGTACGGTGTTTTTCGAGGTCTTGTTGACCTGGATACCGTATTTGTTCATTAGCACTTCATTCTTGAAGGCATCGCCTTCCAGCCCGGTGGCTGCCACATACAGGGTTAGACGGGTTGCATCGAGGCAAAATTCATCGTTCTCCCAGGCCTCCCAGATTTCGTTCCAACCTCGACCTGGTTCAAAATAGCCTTGAATACCCGATTGTCGGTAACTGGCGGGAATCATGTCTGCCACCCGCAGGATCCGAAAGTACTTGCTGAGCAAGGGATGGGAGCTGATTTGACTACGCAGCGACATTGCCATCTCGACCTGTTTTTGTACCAGCTCAAACCCTTCCAGTTCAACCTGACGGCGACCGATATCCAGTGAGGCAAGAATTTGATAGTTCGGGGAGGTCGAGGTGTGGGTCATAAACGCTTCATGAAAAGATTCCTCTACATGTGACTTGTAGTCCTGGTCATGAATATGGATCATCGAACCTTGACGCAGTGCCGTGAGGGTCTTGTGGGTCGACTGTGTCGCATAGACGCGAACCCGTACTCGTGCCGGGTCCGGCAGGCCATGCGTTTCCAACCGGGTCGGATCTTGCTCATCCACATCCGCCAAAGCCGCAAGACTGGCGGCATATTCCCGTGCATAGCTGCGAGAAGCGTAGCGCTCACGCAATGCGGCAGCGGAATACATGGCCGTGCGCTGGCGATAGGTCGGGCCGAAACTGGCAAAACCAAACCAGGCCTCATCCCACAAAAAAACCAGATCCGGCTTGATCGCCAGGCACTCCTCCATCACCCGCTGTACATCATAGACAATGCCATCAAAGGTGCAGTTGGTCAGCAGCAACATTTTCACACGCGGTAATTTTCCGGCATTTTTTAACGCCAGTAACTGGCGTTTGATTTCTCGTAGCGGTACGGCCCCATACATGGAAAACTCATGCAAAGGATACGAATCCAGGTACACCACATGCGCCCCGGACAAGACCATGCCATAGTGGTGCGACTTATGGCAGTCCCGGTCCACCAGTACAATATCACCGGGACGAACCAGTGCCTGAACCACAATTTTGTTGCAGGTGGAGGTGCCATTGGTGGCGAAGAATGTCCGCCGTGAACCATAGGCACGAGAGGCCAGTTCGTGGGCTTTTTTGATTGGGCCGTGCGGCTCGAGCAAGGAATCCAGACCACCGGAGGTTGCTGAGGTCTCGGCCAGAAAAATATTCATCCCGTAGAAATCAATCATGTCCCGAATCCAGTTCGACTTGGTGATCGACTTGCCACGCGATATCGGCAGGGCATGAAAAACTCCGGTGGGTTGCTTGGCATAGTGGCGCAAGGCGGAAAAAAACGGAGTTTGATAACGGGAAGTGATGCCGCTCAAGATATGCAGATGCAGCTCCAGCAGGTCTTCCTTATGATAAAACACCCTTCGGCAATGATCTACCACGCTGCCAGCGAGCTCCTCTGCAGACTGGTCTGTCACCAAATACAGATCCAGTTCCGGGCGCACTCGGGAGATAATCTTTACCAGTGTACTGCCATAGTCTTCTGGTTCCAGGTCTTCAATATCACTACACTGGGCCTGTTTTAGGTAGCGGGTCAACACGGACAAGCTGTAGGCTGAATGTAACAGAATACCGTAGCGAATCACCACCGCCTGAATATTGTAGTTGAACAGTACGGCAATCAGGCCATCCTCGAAACTCGGCACAAATACCGGCTCATAGATAAAATCGTCATCGCCCTGGCGCATCCCGGACAACGCTTTGGTTTGCTGACGCTGCTGCTCGGGGCTAACTTCGTCGACAAACAAAACCTCAAAGTAGGGCCGGTTACGAGGCTGATCATGGTGACGCACCTGACCTTCGGTCTCATCGGCATCCTCTGTGACTATGGGGCTTTCCAGTTGCAAATGCTGGCGCCGATATAGCCCTCCCATCAGGGCATTGACAATCCGTGAAACCTGCACAACCAAGCGTGTGTATTCGGCGGATTCAAGCAGGTCATACAGCCCCTGAAACACCGCATTGCCTGGAAAGGCCCAGTACGACTCCACCGGCTCAAGTAAATCCAGCAACTCTCGGCAGGCCGTAATACTGGTTTCCTTGCCACGCCCCATGCGCAGCCGCCGAATCACACTCTTGAGTCGGTTCCAGGTATCCAGCCGGTACTGTGAAGCATTGTAATAATCGCTTAGTGCAACATGGCGGGTCCTGCGCCTGCTTTCTGACATCACTTATCTCCTCGGGCAACTCCAGCCCGGTTGGCGGACGCGGTTTTATCTATCGCCCATTCTAGCGAGTATTCACACAACTGGCGAGCCACAGGCTTGCTCTTGTAATCTGCTTCGGTTGCGTAGCAACGGGCTATAGCGGGTTTCTGTGCTACCATGCAACTCATCCACAACATAGATCCGGCAATGAAAAGCTATCATCAGGAACTCTGGTTCGAGGTACCGACTCGTCGCGCCTTCATCAATATTACCCCACAGGTGGAACAGTGCCTGGCTGAATCCGGGGTCCGGGAAGGCTTGTGCCTGGTCAATGCCATGCACATCACCGCCTCGGTTTTCATCAATGACGATGAATCAGGACTGCATCATGATTACGAGGTGTGGCTGGAGAAGCTGGCGCCACATGCCCCGACCAACCAGTATCGTCATAACGGCTTTGAAGACAATGCCGATGCACATATGAAACGCCAGGTCATGGGCCGAGAGGTAGTGGTTGCAATCACCACGGGCAAACTCCACTTCGGCACCTGGGAACAGATCTTTTACGGCGAATTCGACGGTCGGCGCAAAAAGCGGGTGCTGGTGAAAATCATCGGTGAATAAACGAGGTCGTGGCACCTCTTCTTGCATTGCAACTACACCGCCATCAACCGTTAGCCACCCGTGACAGAATCAATCGATGTGCTTCACATCGGCAAGTCCTGCTCGGGAACCGCGAGCAGGCAATTCCAGCTTGCCCAGCCCATGCAGATAGCCGGTATCAAAACGCTTCCGGTCATATACAGAAAAATCAACGCGCCGATCACGAAAACTTTTCAGGGTCTGTCCCAGTCCCAGGGTACCGACGGCACGCTGCCGTCGTACGCTGTCAAAATCAATCTCCAGGGGGATCAGCTGTTCCTGGCCTTTAGCCTGGAACAGGACCGTACCGGAAGGGCCGACAACACAGGACTGACCACAACCACCCGCACCGAGTCCATTGATATCGAAGACATAGCACTGAAACATGGCGGCCGTGGCCCGGGTCATGCTGAGCTCAACATCACGGTCCACAGTGGTCGTTAATACCGGGCACAGCAACACTTCGGCACCCATTGCCGTCAGCGTGCGTGTGGTTTCCGGGAACCACATGTCATAGCAGATCGACAGGCCAAAACGGCCTGCACCGGGCACATCAAACACCAGAAATTCTGTGCCCCCTTCGATCCCTTGCTCATAGGGAGCGAAAGGAAACATCTTGTTGTACCGACCGATGATTTCTCCTTCAGGATTGATCACACAAGCCATATTATGCCAACGACCCTCGTGGGCACAGAACATGGAGCCGGGAATCAGCCAGATACCGTGCTGCCGGGCAAGATTTTTGAACTCTCGCTCGGCTGCCTCCAGTGAGACAGGATGGTTGCGCCGTAACGGCCCATACGCCGCCAGCTCGCTGAACACAACCATCTGTACCCAGGGAAATGTGCCCATCAGATGGTAGACCTTGGCCTTCATCATGGAAATATTTTCCCGGTCATAGGTCACGTGCATCTGCACCCCGGCGATAGCAAACGGGGTCATGACAACCAGCCTCCTGTGCGGGTAACCAATACCCCCCGGATCATGCAGCACAGCCCTGGGCAGCCAGTTCTTGCAACGAGGCCTCGATCACATCCAGCCCCTCATCAACCACAGCATCCGAAGCGGTCAAAGGAACAAGAATACGAATGGTATTCCCATAGACGCCACAAGATAGCAGAATCAAACCATGATTCAGTGCTGTGACACACAGGGCTTTGGTCGCTGCCGGGTCGGGTTCGGAGCTGCCCTTGCGGGTCACCATCTCGAACGCCACCATCGCACCCAGGCCACGGATATCCCCAATGGGCGAGATATCGCTGCGGTTCGCCATCTGTCGAATTCGCTCCAGCAGATGCTGGCCCAGGTCCCGACTGCGTTGCAACAGGTCATCCTCCTCTATGCAATCGAGTACAGCCAATGCCGCAACACAACCCATCGGGCTGCCACCATAGGTACCGCCAAGCCCGCCAGGTCCCGGGGCATCCATGATCTCGGCCTTGCCGATGACCCCAGAGAGCGGGAAGCCTCCAGCCAAACTTTTGGCGATGGTCATCAGATCTGGCTCCACCCCGGCATGCTCAATGGCAAAGAGCCGACCGGTACGGGCAAAACCAGATTGCACTTCATCGGCAATCATGACAATCCCGTGCCGATCACAAAGCGCCCGGAGTTTTTGCAGAAAATCAAAGGGGGCCGCATAAAACCCACCCTCACCCTGGACCGGCTCAATAATTATTGCAGCCACCCGGCTGGCTTCGATGCTGGTCTTGAACAGATTATCCAGGGCAGCCAGGGACGATTCCTGGCTGATCCCGTGGGCCGCTATCGGAAAAGGCACATGGTAGATATCCCCGGGGAACGGCCCGAAGCCGGCTTTGTAGGGAGCCACTTTACCGGTCAGCCCCATCGTCATCAGGGTCCGGCCATGAAAACTTCCCTGGAAGGCGATTACAGCACTGCGCCCGGTATACGCCCGGGCGATTTTCACCGAATTCTCAACGGCTTCTGCACCAGTCGAGACAAACAGGGTTTTTTTCGGCGTATTCCCTGGTGCCAGTACATTCAGGCGTTCAGCCAATTCAACATAAGGCGCATAAGGCACCACCTGATAAGCGGTGTGGGTAAAACGCTGCAACTGTGCCTCCACCCTGGCCATCACCTTCGGGTTTCTGTGGCCGGTGTTGAGGACCGCGATACCACCTGCAAAATCGATGTAACGACGCCCTTCAACATCCCATAATTCCGCGTTCTCGGCGTGATCGGCAAAAATCGGGGTCATGGTGGCAACCCCACGAGGGGTAGCCGCCAGCCTCCTGGCATTTAAACTCGCGTTATCAGTCATCTGTTCTTCACCGGTTGCTCGGTACCTGTTGGCAGGTATCCAAAGGTTGGTATTCCGACCACCAGAGGTCAAGTCAGGATAGACTTGTCGATCGGGGCCTACATCATGTAGCATATTGTGAGACCCCTTCTTTTCGTTGTCAATAATATGAACCAAGATGTATTTTACAAAGTTGTGCTTACTGTCACTCAGTCAGATCTGCCTCTGCTTCGGCAAGCCGGGCGCCTGGGAGAGTATGCAGTCGTCTATCGGGTTGGCCGCAATCAGCTCGGTGGAGGTTTTGGTGATCAAAACAAATATCCTTTCGCCTGGGGGGTCGTGGTGTATCTGGATGGGCAGCTGGCCAAGATGTACAGCGCTCGCGGATACCTGCGGGAATGGAACAGTCTCGATCGACTGGAAAAATGGTTACGTGACCAAGGTTTCTGGTACTGGTGGACACGCAACGACCTGCAACCATTGCATGCCAAAGCTACCGATGAACCTGAGTAAGCGCTCTGTGAAGCACGCAAATCGCGCAGATCATGCCGCACCATCTGCAGCCAGCTGGTGTAATAGCCACTGCTGAAACCTTCTGACCTTGGGGGTATCAGCCAGTTCCGGTTCACAAACCAGATACCAGCTACCCACCTGGGACTGCAGCATTGGAAAAGGCCGTACCAATTTTTCATCCTCCCTGTCTGGTACAGCGAATGGGCTGTTGGCCAGGGCGATCCCACGCCCCTTGCGAGCCGCTTCAAGAGCCAACAGGTAGCTGTCGTATTGAATGGTGCGGCGCGAAGTCCATGATTGTAGTCCAGCTTGTTGCAACCAGGTATCCCAGACTGGCTGACGGTTGTAAAGTTGTAAAATATGGAACTGTCTGAGATCAGCCAGGTTCGGAGCCGGCCCCAATTCCTGCAACAACTCCGGACTGCACAAGGGGTAGAGGATGGCAGGAGCAAGGTGAAAATAACTCAGGCTGTGGTCTTTTTTATCCGTCCAGATAATACCGACATCAACGGCGCCACGATTGAATTCCCAGTCCAGATACGTTGTACTGAGCTGAATGTCGATCCCTTGTGAAAATTTGAGAAAATCGTGCATCCTTGGTAACAGCCAAAGCATGGCCACAGTGATATAAACCTGGACCACCAGCGTATGTGGCTGCTGCAGAGAGCGCACCAGGCGGGTCGCACCTGCGATCCGATCGAAAACTTCGGTCAGGATCGGCAGGTAGTATTTTCCCGCCTCGGTCAAAACCCTGTTGCGGCCACTGCGGCGGAACAAATGCACATCCAGTTGATGTTCCAGATTACGGATATGATGGCTGATGGCTGAGTGAGAAATATTCAATTCAGCAGCTGCGAGCCGAAAATTATGCTGCCTTGCGGCAGCCTCGAAGGCTCGAAGTGCATTTAAATTTGGGAGGAATCTTTTTGCTTGCATAGCATCAACTTTCTGATATTTTCCTGGATATTTGCCCCACTTGATCGATCTCAAAATCCACCGAATATGGCGTAATATTCTACTTCAGTCACTTTAACTTTGTTGAGCAAAAGTTACCAATCAAGAAAAAACAATCAATTGTCAATCTTCTGGATCTGTTTCACAATTCCCTGCAGAAA
>CAYQAP010000048.1:0-7948 GCA_964415515.1 uncultured Gammaproteobacteria bacterium
CGTTCAACGGCCTCCAGTAACAGGGATTGCTCCAGATTACCGAGTGAGTCATCACCAGACGTAAATCGGTCGAGGAGATGGTTCGGATCGACCGGTGAAATGGATTTTTCGGGGTTGGAATGCAGTGACCCTGTCAAATCAAGTTTTAGTATTTCGCCGGTAATGTTGTCATTGGCAGTAAACAGGTGAGCCATGTCGATCGGTTGTCCGTTTTCAGCGAGAATGACGGCTCGCTCAATCATATTCTCCAGTTCCCGGATATTACCCGGGTAGGAATATTCATACAGGGTATCGACAGCGCGGACAGAAAATCCGTTGATGTGTTTGCCATGCAGCGTTGCATACCGGCTCAGGAAGTGATCCATCAACAACGGAATGTCGTCTCTGCGTTCACGCAAGGGGGAAATATGAATCGGAAAAACATTTAGTCGATAGAACAGATCACGGCGAAACCGGTTGTTTTTGACCGCGAGCTTGAGGTCGATATTGGTGGCAGCGATAATCCGCACGTCTGCTTTGAGGACTGCAGTACCACCGACCCGTTCATATTCTCGCTCCTGGATGGCACGCAGGAGTTTGACCTGAGCCGGCAAGGATAAATTACCGACCTCGTCCAGAAACAGAGTTCCACCACTGGCACGTTCAAAGCGACCGGGGCGCGAGCCAATGGCACCGGTGTAGGCGCCCTTCTCCACGCCAAATAATTCGGCTTCAATTAAATTATCGGGGATAGCGGCACAATTTACCGTAATAAAGGGTCCGCCCACTCGTTGGGAGAGGGAGTGTAGCAGCAAGGCGAAACGCTCCTTGCCGACGCCGGTTTCGCCGAAGAACAACACGGTGGCCGTCGTCTTGCACACTTTTTTGATCATATGGCTGGCTGCAACAAAACTCGATGAGGCACCGACGATTTTGTCTGTCGCGGCTGCGTGATTGCTGGCAGCAGGGTTGGGAAATTTCATTGGTTGTGGAGATTTTTTCTTTACGGAGGGTCCGCGCATGCCGTTAGCCGATAACTCCCCCTCCAAAATATTCTGTAGGTCATTGTGGTCGTCCCAGTTTTCTGCAGGCTTGCCGATAAATCGACAGATACGCCCACCGGTGGCCCGGCATTCGGTTTCCTGGTGGATAATAGATCGGCCCATAAATGTGCTCGAAAAGCCACAGGCATAGCCGGTTTGCAACCAGCAGCTGGCAAGGTGTGAAACACCGAAGGTCGATAAATGTGCATCCGCTTCGAAGGATTCTTCAACCACCGTTTCGCAGTAAAAATGTCCAGAAGCGATATCGATCTCCAGTGTTGTCGGCTCGGAATTTGAAACCCCTTGCAGGATTCGCAGTTGTGGACCAAGCAGGTAGGCATCGTGTGAGGAGTGGTGGGGGCGTAGTTTTCTCGCCAACCGTGCGTCGCGTGAACCCGATGCAAATCCCATACGGGTCAGAAAGCCCCTGGCTTCGTCCAGGCCCAGGGTGTTAATCAATTCCCGCCGCAGAGAGGTCAGAGTCGATAAATGCATCAACACCACACGTTGAGTATTGAGCCAAATGCGGCCGTCTTTGATGGCAAAACGCAGTCTGGAAATGAGATCGTTGAGGCCCGCCATGCTGTGTTCAGCGGTTCGATCCGACTCCAGGAGACGACCGGTTGCCAGGTGAGCCTGACCGTTGTCTCCAATCAGTTGTGCAGGTGTAGTAGGGGATTCTGGCATGTCTATGTTCAACTCAATGTTGTCGTTGCGTTGTTACCAACACAGAAAATTGATCAAATCATTACATGCCGAGACTGTTTTAGCAAGAGATTGATCATATGGAGAGGTCAGGTGATGGCTCACTCGCATGTAAATGGAAAGGAATGACAGCAAGTAAAGCATCAATCGCTGCTGTCAGAAATGAATCAAGTATATGATTCGTAAGACAAGCGGTGTGCAAAGAAAAGATAGAGCAATTGAAAAACAACGAGTTACAGCCCAATATCATAATTTGGCATAACCCTTGCAGGGTTTTATCGTTGAGCAGTGTCATTGAGCACAGTGCAAGTACGAAGGCCTGGGTAACAGCAACCCGATACAAGCGAACCGAGGTACTCTGCTCAATACGACTGCAGCTGCGGAATAAGCATTACACAGAACCCACTTAAAGGGAGGATGAACAAAATGAAATTTCCTGTACCTCATGACGTTGAGACCATTCCCGGCACCGAAGGTTGGGAGAGGATGTATCCCTATCAGTATCAGTTTGTGACCGATGATGAACAGCGGCAGCAATATGAGAAGGATACCTTCTGGTTTTATGATGGTCTACATTATCCCGAGCCATTGTACCCGTTCGACACCATCTGGGATGAAGCCTGGTTTTTGTCACTCTCTCAATACAGTCACCGAATTTTTTCCATACCGCCGGTCATGGGGGTTGATCACCGCATGCAGAATGGTTATGTCTATATTTCTCCGGTACCTGTTACAGACCCCGAAGAGATTCAGAGCCGGGTGCCCGATTTTATGGAGCGGGCAGGTTATTATTATGAAAACTGGAACGAGCTTGAGGCCAAGTGGGAAGAAAAAATGAAAAAGACCATCGCCGAACTCGTGGCGACGGAAATTCCCCAGTTGCCAAAGCTGGAAGAAAAAACTATTGTCACCGAAGGCATTGGTCTGTCTAGCGGATATCTGCTGCTGAAAAACTATGATGCGGTGATTGATTTAGGAATTCGCTGTTGGCAATACCACTTTGAATTCCTGAACCTCGGTTATGCGGCTTATGTGACTTTCATGGGGCATTGCCAGAAACTTTGGCCGGATATTCCCTTGCAGCGTGTCACCCAGATGATTTCAGGTATCGATGTGATCATGTATCAGCCTGATGAAGAGCTTAAAAACCTGGCACGCAAAGCGGTTGAGCTGAAGCTGGTCGATGCATTGCAAAGCAGTGAACATTTTTCTGAAGTCAAAGCCGCAATTGGGCTAACATCTGCAGGCCAGCAGTGGTTGGCGGCTTTTGAGAAGGCGCGCTATCCCTGGTTTCATGTCTCGACCGGAACCGGTTGGTACCATCATGACCGCTCCTGGAATGATGATCTGGATGTGCCCTTCGGTTCGATTCGTACTTATATGGATAAAATCATTGCCGGCCAGACGATTGATCGGCCGATGGAAGCTGTACGTGCCGAGCGTGATCAGATCACTAAAGAGTATCGGGATCTGATCGAGAATGATGAAGATCGTGATGCGTTCGATCAGTTGCTGACCACAGCCAAAACCGTGTTCCCCTATGTCGAAAATCACCTTTTCTATGTTGAGCATTGGTTCCATTCCATCTTCTGGAACAAGATCCGAGAAGTGGGAGCCATTATGAAGGACCATGGTTTCATCGCCGATATTGAAGATATCTGGTTGTTGAAACGCAGTGAAATCAAGGATGCCCTGTGGGATCTGGTCACCGCCTGGGCCTCAGGTGTGAAACCACGTGGACCACAAGTATGGCCACAGGAAGTTGCCTGGCGGGCGGGTGTTATGGAGAAATTCAAAGCCTGGACACCTCCACCTGCGTTAGGTCCGGCACCGGAGGTTATCCAGGAGCCATTTACGGTCGTATTGTGGGGGGTGACCAACGAATCGCTTAGCAACTGGGCGGATGTGGCTGCAGCCGATGGAAAGGTTTCGTCCTTTAAAGGTTTTGCCGGTAGCCCCGGAACCGTTGAAGGCAGGGCCAGAGTCTGTCGGACAGTCAAGGAAATCAGTGCTCTGCAGGAAGATGAAATTCTGGTTGCACCGACAACCTCACCCTCCTGGGCACCGGCATTTGTCAAAATCAGGGCCTGTGTCACCGACGTCGGCGGTGTGATGAGTCATGCAGCGATTGTCTGTCGTGAATACGGGGTACCGGCGATTGTCGGTACCGGCAGTTCCACCAAGATTGTGAAGACCGGGCAGATGATCCGAGTGAATGGCTCCACCGGTGAGGTCAATATTCTGGCTTAGGGTAACCGCATCGCTATTGAGGAGATGATAAACGTGGTGCTACCGATGGTCTGTAGTTTTGAGGATTGTGATAAAGACTCCATAGCCCTGGTAGGGGGTAAATGTGCGTCTCTGGGCGAGCTGATTCACGCCGGTGTACGGGTACCGCCCGGCTTTGCGGTGACCACGGAAGCTTTTCGACAATTCATTCTTGAAGCGGACATCGCGGAGGAGATCTATGGGGTGCTCGATGGTCTGACGGAAGAGGACATCCAGGGTCAGGAGACAGCCAGTACCCTGATTCAGGATTTGATCGAGAACGCCGAGTTCTCGACCGAACTCGAAGATGTTATTGCCGAGGCCTACCGGGCACTTTCAGTACGCTGTTGTGTGCCCGCTGTACCGGTAGCGGTGCGCTCGAGTGCCACGGCTGAGGATTTGCCTGATGCCAGTTTTGCCGGCCAGCAGGATACCTTCCTATGGATTCGGGGTATCGATGAGGTGCTGTTTCATACCCGTAAATGTTTCTCCAGTCTCTTTACTGCCAGGGCAATTGCCTATCGGATTCGGATGCAATTCGAGCACAGGGAAGTCGCACTGAGTGTGGGGGTTCAAAAAATGGTCAATTCTCATGCGGCAGGCGTGATGTTTACCCTGGATCCCGGCAATGGCGACCGCTCCATGATTCTGATTAATTCAAGTTTTGGATTTGGTGAGGCCGTGGTGTCTGGGGAAGTGACACCGGATGTATTCATGGTCAACAAGGTCTCTTTGGATACCGTTAAGCAGACGATTACCAACAAGGAAGTGGCCTATGTGGTCGACCACAAACACCATACTGCAAAGCGCGTTAAACTGCCGGTTGAGCGCCGCAACGTGCAGTCGATTGTTGACGAAGAAGTCACCGAATTGGCGCGGATGGGTAAGTTGATCGAACAGCATTACGGCAAACCCATGGATATCGAGTGGGCGATCGATAATGACCAGCTGGTACGTGGTAATTTGTTTATTCTGCAGGCTCGTCCGGAAACTGTTTGGTCTAATAAAAAGAAGGTATCGGTTTCCGGGGGTAGAAAAACCGCCATGGAACATATTTTGTCATCCGTGATGACGGGAGTCAGACTGGAATGAGTAAATCCCATGCATAGACCGCTATTTATTACAAAGTACGTCCTTTGATTAAAAACAACTAACCGTGGAAGAACGACATGATTGATGATCTAAGAAGTTATATCCATGCTCTGGATGAGCAGGGTGAATTGCTTCGCGTGAAAGCTAAGGTGGATTGGAACCTTGAAGCCTGTCATATCTCCAAGGTCAACGAAGAAGCCAAGGGGCCGGCGCTGTTGTTTGAAAATATTAAGGACTATCCAGACATACCGCTTTTTACCAGTGCGTTTACCACTGCACGCCGTCTCGCCATTGCCCTGGAACAGGATCCGGATCTGTCGATGTCACAGCTCTCCAAGCGCTGGATGCAACTGACGACACAAAAGCTGGTCAAGCCGGAATTTGTCGATAATCCACCGGTGCTCGAAAATATCCTGGAAGGTGATGAGGTCGATATCAACCGGTTTCCCTCGCCCTGGTTTTATCCCGATGATGGAGGTCGCTTCTTTGTGACTTCCGGGTTTCTGGTGTCGCAGGATCCTGATAGCGGCTGGACCAACCTCGGCACCTATCGTTCGCAGGTTCTGGGCAAAGATATCCTCGGTTCGCAGATTATCAAGGGCAAACATGGTGACTTTCATCTGAATAAATACCGGGAGCGTGGTGAACTGATGCCGGCCGCCTACGTAGTGGGCTGTGATCCGGTACTGTTTCTGGCCAGTTCCACCCTGGTGAGTGCGGAGATGGACGAATACGATATTGCCGGTTCACTGCGCCAGCGGCCGGTGCCGGTGTTCAAGTCCGCTCTGACCGGGCTGACCTTGCCGGCTAATGCCGAGATTATCGCCGAAGGCTATATGGATCCGAATGAGCTCATGGATGAAGGTCCGTTGGGCGAATACACCGGTTATTATTCAGGCAATAAGGGCAAGGATTTCCCCAAGCCGGTGTTGCGCATTAAACGAATCTTGTATCGCAACAATCCTGTTATGTGGTCCACAACAGTGGGAAAACCCATCAACGACATCCATATGATTCAATCCTTGAACCGGACGGCAACCCTGTGGCATGACCTGGAGACCATGCGGGTTCCGGGGATCGAGAGTGTCTATATTCCCCCGGAGGCTTGTGGGCGATTCTGGGCCGTGGTCTCGGTACGTCAGCGTTATCCTGGGCATTCCAACCATGTCGGTAACGCAGTGATCGCCTCGACCACCGGACATTACGGTCTAAAAGGTGTGATCACGGTAGACCACGATATTGCTGCCGATGACTGGGACCGGATCTGGTGGGCCCTCTCGACCCGGTTTGATCCCATACGTTCGGCCCAGATTATCAATCGTGGGCGTTCTACGCCACTGGATCCAGGGCTGCCGATCGATGCCCGGGAAATCACCAGCCGGATCATTCTCGATGCCTGTACACCCTACGAATGGAAGGACAAGCCCATCGAAATATTCATGGATCGAAAGGTGCTGCAACAAGTTTCTGATCGCTGGAGTGAATACGGTTTCGCAGGCACCAGCCCGGTCACCGATATGATTGATCGACTGGCGAAGCCGGAGCCGGTCAAGAAAGTGGTCAAGTAGTCACCTCAGGCATGTAGATAAGAATTGCGGAGCAGCATGACGGAGCAGAAAGGAATAGTGATCGTTTGTAATCTGGATACCCGGGGCAAGGATATTTTCTTTGTCAAGGAGCTGATAGAGCGCCGCGGTCATCGAGCCATTCTGCTGGACTTTTCCATGGAAGAACCTCCTCCATTTGCTGGCGATATTTCTTGTCAGCAGGTGGCGGAACGTGGTGGACTGGGGATCGAGGCGGTGCGTGCCTGTTACCGGTCAGATCGTGATCGGGCAACCAAAAATCAGATCAGAGGGGCGGCGGCGGTGGTCAAGGAAATGCTGTCCCGAGGTGAGGTGCACGGTATTTTCGGGGTTGGTGGTGGTACTGCCGCACTGGTGGCAACCCGTATTATGCAAGGCCTGCCGTTTGGTATGCCCAAGGTCATGGCTTCACCGATGGCGGCCCATCCCCGCTATATCGATCAATATGTTGGTACGCATGACATTACCATGCATCATACGGTACTTGATATTGTAAAAATGAATCCCCTGCTTAAAGCCCAGATCACGAATGCAGTGGGTGCAGTTTGTGGCATGGTGGAAATGACCACTGGCACCGATTTTGTATTCGATCGGCCGGTGATCGCTATCAGTGGCTTCGGTTTTGCGGAAATGGCCGTACAGACCACTGTGGGCATGCTGGAAGAGGCCGGATTTATTCCTGTAGTCTGTCATGCTCAGGGCAAGGGCGACAAGGCGATGGAGGAAATGATCGCAGATGGTGCTTTTGATGGGGTAATGGATCTTTGTATCGGTGGAGTTATCGAGCATTTGTTTGCTGGCAATCGTGATCCAGGCCCAGACCGGCTGATGGCAGCGGTACGGCGTGGAATTCCCATGTTGTTGGCCCCCTGTGGACTCGATATGCTCAGCTACGGTGGGCGAGCAGATAAATTAGCGGCCACCCGTACACGGCCGCACTATGTTCAAGACGCCTTGCGGGTACAGGTACGTAGCAGTGCAGACGAGTTGCAAGCTGCGGCGGAAGTGATTGCCGGGCGATTGAATCAGGCACAAGGTCCTTTCACGTTCCTGGTGCCACTCAAGGGTTGGTCCTCGCTTGATCGCCAGGGACAATCCAATTATGACCCAGTCGCCGATGCTGCTTTTGTTCATTGCTTGAAAGAGAAAATCGATAACAAGGCTGCGATCAAAGTGGTGGATCTACATCTGTATACCACTGCCTTTGCGCGAGTGGCGGTGGATGAATTCGTCCGGCTTTATGAACCAGTTCGGGCCGGTTATCAGGAAGCAGGC
>CAYQAP010000048.1:8048-13162 GCA_964415515.1 uncultured Gammaproteobacteria bacterium
TGAATTCGTCCGGCTTTATGAACCAGTTCGGGCCGGTTATCAGGAAGCAGGCCACCAGGAAGCAGGCCACCAGGAAGCAGGCCTCTGATGATTGTACGTAACTGGATGAAAACGGACCCGCAGACCATTGCCAGTGATGTACTGCTTGCCGAAGCGTACCGCAAGTTCGTGGAACAGAATCTGCGGGCACTGGTGGTTGTGGACCATGGCAATCTGCGTGGGCTGTTGACCCGAGTCCACTGCTTGCGAGCCGCGGACAGTGTCGCGCGAACCCAGGATCGCCATGAATTCGATTATTTTACCCACCGCCTCAAGGTAAGGGATATTATGGTTCGCCGACCTTCGACCCTGCAGGCCGACGATACCATGGAGCATTGCCTGTATGTGGGGCAGGAAAAACAGCAAAGTCAGTTCCCGGTGCTTGAGCAGGGTAAGGTGGTGGGGATCATTACTGCAACCGAGATTTTTCATATGGCGGCACATATGATCGGGGCCTGGGAAAGGCTCAGTGGTGTGACCCTGGAGCCGGTCACGGTGGAGAAAGGGACTTTGGCTAGGATTGCCACCCTTGTGGGGGAGGTCGGAGGTCGTTTGCAGTCGATCTATACGGTACCAGGCAGGGATGAAAAATACAGTCGGATCGTAGTGCGTTTCGATGCCGTCGACCTCGATATAATCATTCCGGTATTTGAACGGGCCGGGCTGCGTGTTCTGGAAACCTGTTTTGAAGGCCGGTCTACAGGTGTTTCGCAGGATGCCTAGCATAGCTGGGGAAGTTCATGTCTCAACTGCTGCGTCACGGCTCAAGCTGGAAGCCCGCGCAATAAGAATAGGTACGGATATTCTGGTTATTCTCTGGGGCGGCAACCGCCCGCACATCGGCGCGGTTGCGGCGGCACAACCGCGGCCGAGTTTGGCAGATGTGCAGCGGATCAGTGCCAGTTGTTCGGTACTGACTTACTCCGGTCATAAGGAGGACACTGTGGTCAAGCGGGTGTCTGAGCAGTTGTCGGCGGCACTCAATACCCAGGTTGTGGTCACCGCAGGTATGCACTGGGATAAAATCGGCTTGAAGGACCTACGGATCATCGACGAGAGGGTTGAAGACATCCTCAGCCAGCTCATGAAGCAGTTAATAACACAGGAGAGAGACCCATGAGCTTACCCCTGGTGGTCGCGATTACCGGTGCTTCAGGTGTGATCTACGGCGTTGAACTGTTGAAGGTGTTGCAATGCAGCGATGTTGCAACACATTTGATCCTGAGCGAATCGGCCGGACACAGCCTGGCGATAGAAACCCATTATTCGATTGCTGAAGTCAGGTTGCTGGCAGATGTGGTCTATAACAATAAAGATATTGGGGCAGCAGTGGCCAGCGGCTCCTTCCTGACTCGTGGTATGGTGGTAGTGCCCTGCACCATTAAAACCTTGTCCGGGATTGCCAACTCCTATAATGACAATCTGGTAACTCGAGCGGCTGACGTGATGTTGAAGGAGAAACGCCCTCTGGTGATGATGGTGCGTGAAACTCCGTTACACAAAGGGCATTTGGAAATGATGGCTCGCTGCGCTGGTCTGGGTGCGACCATTCTCCCACCGATGCCAGCCTTCTATCACAATCCACAAACGATTCAGGATATTATCAATCACAGTATCGGTAAAGTTCTGGACCAATTTGGTATTGAGCATGACCTCTTCAAGCGTTGGGGTAGCGCTCCGGAAGTGGTTGCCAGGGAAACTGGCCGAGAAAAACTATCGTAGCCAGAACAGGTTGCTTGAAGGCAGATTTTCCACAGCACACTCCTGGCCCCTGGACAGATTTCAGGGGTAGCACCCGGCGCTGGGTCATGTTGTGAAATAATATTTCTAAAAACACTTTGCTATCGCGGACCAACTTCCACATAATCCGTATCTCAAGTCGGGGCATACGGCATTACCAATCTTTACATTACAGTAAGTTACTATGGGCCAGAAAAAATTATGGGGTGGCCGTTTTACGGCGGCTACCAATCATACAGTCGAGACCTTTACCGAATCGGTCAGCTTTGACGCCAGACTCTATCGGGTGGATATCCTGGCTTCGAAGGCTCATGCCCGTATGCTGGGTACACAGCATATTCTCAGTGCAGCAGATGTGGAGGCCATTTGTGATGGTCTGGATGGCATTGAATCCGCTATCGAGGCCGGTGATTTCGTTTGGTCGGACGCACTGGAAGATGTCCATATGAATATCGAGTCGCGTCTCACCGAAATGATTGGTGATGCCGGAAAACGACTGCATACGGCACGCTCACGTAATGATCAGGTGGCCACGGACATGCGGTTGTTTGTTCGTGAGGCGATTGATCGGCTTTGTCAATATTTGCAGAATCTACAGGATGTGCTAATTGCCCGTGCAGATCAGCATGTGGCTGATATCATGCCAGGTTTTACCCATTTGCAAGTGGCGCAGCCGGTGGTGCTGGGCCATTATTTGCTGGCATGGGCGGCCATGCTCAGGCGGGATGAGGAACGGCTGCTGGAGGCCCGCAAGCGGGTCAATATCTGCCCGCTGGGCGCTGCAGCCCTGGCTGGAACCAGCTTTGCTATCGATCGACAGATGACTTCAGACTTACTGGGTTTTGAGCGGCCCGCTGAGAATTCACTTGATGCCGTATCTGACCGGGATTTTATGATCGAACCCATGTCTGATCTTAGTCTGGTGATGATTCATCTGTCCAGGATGGCGGAAGAGCTGGTATTGTGGTCTTCCGAGCAATACCGGTTCGTGGACCTCGGGGAGGCTTTTTGCACCGGCTCGAGCATTATGCCACAGAAAAAAAACCCGGATGTCGCAGAGCTGATTCGAGGCAAGGCCGCCCGGGTTTGTGGACATCAAATGGCCATGTTAATGCTGATGAAAGGCCAGCCACTGGCGTATAATCGGGACAATCAGGAAGACAAGGAACCCTTTTTTGATGTCTATGATACGGTTACCGCCAGTCTTAAGGTGATGACCGAGATGCTGGCTCAAGCCAGTTTTAATGTCGAGAACATGCGCCTGGCTGCGGCCCGTGGCTATTCCACAGCCACCGATCTGGCGGAATATCTGGTTGGTAAAGGTGTGCCGTTTCGTGACGCCCATGCAGTCGTTGGTCAGGCCGTTCGCTATGGCATGGAAAACAACCAGCAGCTCTATGAATTGAGCCTTGAGGTCTTGCAGTCTTTTTCAGTACACATTGAGGAAGATGTCTACAAGGCGCTGTCACTTGAGGGTTCGGTCAACGCCCGCAAACACATCGGTGGTACAGCACCAGCCCAGGTTCATCAGGCGATTGCACGGGCCCGGGTTGCCCTGCAACAGACCATGGCCAGGAGTCAACAGCGCTAATTGGATCATTGATTCAATGAGTCTTGAGGTTGCTGTTCGGCTCTGTTAACTCTCTTTATTTCGTGTGGTCAGCATTATTTCTGGCATTCTTTAATGATCGGGTTTCCTCACGCAGGATGCTGGTCCCGATAGATACCAGTAAACCAAGAAACATACCAAGAAGAGCTATTGTAATGAGCGGTGCATTCCTCAGCTTGGGGTATCTTGGAAGAGTTGCACGATCAAGAATTTCAATTTCCTGGGCAGCAGCTCTTTTGTATGCAACAACACGAGACAATCTCTTTCGTAATTCTTCTCCATAAGCATCTAGTCGACCTTTTTCCAAACTCAGGATGCGCTCTTCTTTTTCAACTGCCTTAAGATCAATCAGACGCTGTCGATACTCTTTCATTCGGGCTGTCAGTGATTGGGTAATAGAAGGATAAGCCTCTAATTGGCTCTCAAGGTCAAATTTTGATTGAATCAAGCCCGAGTATATTGGTTGTAATTTATAATTTTCATCACCAAAAAGTCTTTTTACTTCTGTACTCAGCTGAGATGTCAGTATCCCCGTCTTGATGTCGAGAGATTTGATTCTCAGACTGTTCTTACCATAATCGATCAGTGTTTCCAGTTTTTGTATCTTCAGAGCAAGCAACTGGTTTTTTAATTCTTGTATATTATTGTTTATTTTTAGTTTATAGGAAACACGTTGAAATTTTGGAAATTTCTTCAGATTGTTTACAACACGCTGTAACCGTTTCTTTATGAGTGGTATATCAATACTTTGTTTCTCAAGATTACTACGGACACCATAATATTTCTTCAGCACAATATTACGCTCATCCTTAATATCAGAGAAGATTTCAAGCCCTATGTTCTCGATCAACTTATTGAGTTTTCTTTTGTTGTTTTTTAAATTTGATCGATTAATCGTTAGCTCAGTGTTGAGCAAATTCTGTGTCCGATGGATGAGCATGTCACGACGGGCTGAGCTGGATTTTGCAAAAGCATCAAGCATTCCGTTTGCAAGTGCTACTGCCCGATTCGGATTGCTGTCACGCGCTATGATTCTCACGATTGGGCTGTTCCCCAAAAACCTGGCAGAAATATTATTTTTTTCCTTATCGATCTGCCTTTCCAGGGGATTCTGTTTTGTTGGAACCCGCCCGTAAACAAGGATTCGTAGTGAATTCTTCAGCCACTCGATGGGTGTCGCTGGAGGTCCAGGCTTTTTGGTGCCATCCAGTTGCTGAAGCACTTGCCGAAATAACCGTCGGCTGTTCAACAGTTCAATATAGCCTTGTTTCATATCCTTTAAATCAACCCACAAGGGCGAAAATATCAACCCCTGTATCGGGTCACGATACCCGGTAGAGTCCAGAGGCCCAAGGGGTCGTATAAGTAATGTAGCGCTAGCCTCATAACGGATTAACAACTGCCCAAGAACAAAAAAAACAATAGCTGTAGCGATGGCAGAGACCAGTATAAAACGGGACTTCTGTCGTATAAGTAGGTTCAACTCAGTTAAGGTCATTATTGTGTTGCCGCAGATGTTGTAACAAGGTAGCCAATGAAATACCCAATACTGTTTGGTCCCTGCTGTCTATCAGTACCGGGTCTTGGACAGCCTCCTGGAATAATTATTGTGCCGTCGAATTTTATCGACCTATGCTGGTTTCGTACAGCCCAAACAGCCATGTTTATTGTAACAAGATTTAGCAGGTTGTTGAAATAAGTCTCTGTATTTGAGTGATTTGTTGGT
>CAYQAP010000048.1:13262-15933 GCA_964415515.1 uncultured Gammaproteobacteria bacterium
CTTTATTTTGCTATGGTCTAGCGGCCTCCACAGGCAAACGATACTGGCGATCAGACTCACCACCCGGGGTAGTGGTGGTGGGTCCCATGGACAGAGAGCCAGCCACAAACAGGCTGTTTGATTGCTGCCGCAGATAGCCTGGGTGGCTGAGCTGGATTGTTTGTTGGTTTCGGTCAGGCAGTTGGTTCTTGGACTAATACTTCGGCCGTTGCAGCATGTTGAGTGGTCAACAGACGGGTCACCCGATTGACGTAGGAGGCCGGGTCATTCAAGCTTGCCCCTTCGGCCAGTGCGGCTTGATCGAATAATACCTGTGACCAGTCATCGAGTTGTTCTCGATCATCCTGCAGACGTTTGACCAGCGGATGATCCGGATTAAGTTCGAGAATGGGTTTGGTGTCCGGAGCATCCTGCCCCATGGCCTTGAGGATCCGTTCCATGTTGGCACCCATGTCAGTTTCATCAGCAACCAGACAGGCTGGTGACTCAGTCAAACGGTTGGTCAGGCGTACTTCTTTGACGCGTTTATCCAGCGATTTCTTGATCGCCTCGAGCAAGTCACCGTATTTCTTGGCGGTCTTTTTGACTTCCTTTTTTTCTTTGTTGGTCATTAGTTCATCGATGTCGTCCAGGTCACCACGGGCGACAGACTTTATCGAACGTTTTTCAAACTCGGTCAAGTGCCCCACCAACCATTCATCGATGGTGTCGGTTAGCAGTAATACTTCGATATCATTTTTCCTGAATACTTCAAGATGAGGTGAATGCGCCGCCGCTTGATAATTTTCTGCGGTTAAATAATAGATGTTCTTTTGTTTGACGGGCATCCGGTTGACATATTCATCCAGAGAAACAGTCTGTTTTTCGCCATCACCTTTGTTAGTCGCAAAACGAAATAGTTTGACCAGGGTATCTTTATTGGATGGATCATCGACAATACCTTCTTTCATAACTTTGCCGAATTGATCCCAGAAGATTTGGTATTCATCAGAGTCTTTCTTTGCGAGTTTGGTGAGTTCGCCCAGAATTTTCTTTACCGACCCCGCGCGGATTTTATTGATGAGTTCATTGTTTTGCATGAATTCACGGGATACGTTCAGTGGCAGATCCGCTGAGTCGACAATCCCACGGACAAATCGCAAATAAGGCGGCAGCAGTTTTTCGCTGTCATCGGTAATAAAGATCCGCCGTACATACAGTTTTACGCCATGCCGATGTTCCCTGTCCCAAAGATCGAAGGGTGCCTTGCGTGGAATAAACAGCAGGGTAATGTATTCTTGCTTACCCTCGACAAAATTGTGAATGACCTTTAAGGGGGGTTCTTGATCGTAGCTTAGTGATTGGTAAAAGCTGTTATATTCCTCCTCTTTAATCTCTCGTCGTGGTCGGGCCCAAAGTGCAGAGCCTTTGTTGGCCGCTTCCCATTCGGGTTGTTCCGGTTTGCTTGAGTCAGCGATTTTGTCTTTATCATCTGTTTCCTTGGCATCTGTTTCCTTGGCATCTGGTTCCTTGGGCAAATAGACTGGCATGGAGATGTGATCAGAATATTTACTGACAAGGCTACGCAGACGCCAGGTATCGAGAAATTCTTCGGCATCTTCACGAAGTTTCAGTGTGATCTCGACACCATGGCCTTCAAGCTCGGAGTCTTCCAGACTGTATCCGCCCTGGCCATCAGAAATCCACTTCAGAGCTTGATTGGTGCCGGCTCTACGGGTGACCAGTGTGACCTGTTCTGCCACCATGAACACTGAGTAAAAACCGACTCCAAATTGGCCGATAATATGGACATCCTTGGCCTGTTCCTTGGTCATGTTTTCGATGAAAGCCTGAGATCCGGAGCGCGCGATTGTGCCGATATTATCGATCACTTCCTCACGGTCCATGCCGATGCCATTGTCACGAATAGTCAGTGTTTTCTTTTCTTTATCGGCAGAAATATAAATCGCCAGTTCTTCTTCTGTGGCTGCCTGAAGATCGGTATGGGTCAGTGCTTCAAAACGCAGCTTATCACAGGCGTCGGAGGCATTTGAAACCAATTCCCGCAGAAATATTTCCTTGTCACTGTATAGAGAATGAATCATCAGGTGTAGAAGTTGCTGAACTTCAGTCTGAAATTCGTGTTTTTCAGCGCTAGACATGGTGTGATTAAACCTCCAATCAATAGGTGAAGATGCAGAATAGGGTTTTAGTGTGACGGTTGTGTCGCAGTCAGAACACAGGATCCGCTACTATCATGGGTGCGCCGGATGCGAGTTTCAAGTGTTCAGGAATTAATGAGGTCTGGTGCCCAAACCAAATGCCGCCCATTCTTTGCGTGGTTCTGTTTGTAGAGCTTTGCATTGTCGCCATTTCTCAGGCCCTTTCGTGTGAGCACTCAATTTTTGTGGCCCCCAGTAGCCTTCTGTGGGAACAGGCCTTTGACGCTGTCTGGTGTATATGGCAGACAGCGAAGTTATTTTGACTGCAATCTATGCAGAACCCCGGCAACAACAGCTGCAGGACAGCATACCGAGACTCGTTGCCGGCATGATCGAACTATCTGTGCTGGAGGCATACTCAAAGTAACGGTAGCGCAAAACCTGTACTCTCATTATTGATGAAGAGGAGTGGAAAGCAGTGTATATTGAGGCTCACAACAATCGCCACCAGTAAAGCGCCCGACAAGCCC
>CAYQAP010000048.1:16033-17777 GCA_964415515.1 uncultured Gammaproteobacteria bacterium
CCCGGATCATTTGGATTGGATGGCAAGGAAGCAGGGATTTATGTGCTGAGGATCCATGCTAAATTAAGGCCCGTTTTGCATGGTTATAGGTAACAATGTGGAGTATTAATAGCATGACAAGCGATATTAATAGGCTTTTCATACAGCGGTTGTGCAAGCCACTGTTATTAGCTGCCATTCTGTTGCCTGTTACGACAGTCGCAGTTGCAGGGTGTGGTACCAGAGCGAGCTTTTCTGCAACAGGTTCTCAGCTTTTGAGACAGGCTTCTTGAGTTGCGGCCTGAAAAATAGGAATCCAGGTATGATGATCAGAACACGATTTGCCCCCAGTCCGACCGGTTATTTGCACATTGGCGGTATTCGCACCGCATTATTTTCCTGGTTGCATGCACGAAAAAATGGTGGCCAATTCATTATGCGAATTGAGGATACCGATCGGTTGCGCTCTACGCAGGCCTCGGTAGATGTCATCCTTGAAGGGATGCAATGGTTGGGGCTGGATTGGGATGAAGGGCCTTTTTATCAGACCCAGCGTTTCCCCCGCTATGCCGAAGTGGTCGAGGAATTGCTGGATCGAGACTTGGCCTATCGCTGTTATTGCAGTCGCGAAGAATTGGAAATCATGCGAGAACAGCAAAAGATGGATGGTCTTAAGCCACGTTATGATCGTCGTTGTCGCCACCGCACAACCCCTCCGCCAGCTGGTGTTGCTCCTGTCATTCGCTTCAAGAACCCACTCGATGGAGCAGTCGAATTCAATGATGCCATCCGTGGGCATATTGTGATCAGTAATCAGGAGCTGGATGACTTGATCATCGCTCGCCCGGATGGATCGCCGACCTATAACTTTACCGTTGTGGTGGATGACATGGACATGGCGATCACCGATGTGATCCGTGGTGACGACCACATCAATAATACACCCCGGCAGATCAATATCTTCCAGGCTTTGGGTGCCCGGGCCCCACGGTATGCCCATGTACCAATGATTCTGGGCGGGGATGGAAAACGTCTTTCCAAGCGTCATGGTGCGGTCAGCGTCCTGGAATATCGTGAGCAAGGATTTTTGCCCGAAGCACTGCTTAATTATTTGCTGCGTCTGGGCTGGTCCCATGGTGATCAGGAAATCTTCAGTCGTGAGGAAATGATCGCACTGTTTGACCTTGATACCGTCAATCATTCGGCTTCGACCTTCAATGACCAGAAGCTGGTCTGGCTCAATGAACACTATATTAAAACCGGTGATCTCTCCACGAAAATCAGCCGGTTCGGCGAAATGATGACTGCCGCAGGGCTTGATCTTGAGGCCGGCCCCCCGGTCAAGGATGTCTATGAAGTACAGATGAACCGTGCCAAAACACTTCTTGAAATGGTCGATAAAAGCCGGCTGTTCTATACCCCGTTTCCAGGTTTTGATAACAAAGCTGCCAGCAAGCATCTCAAGCCAGCTGTCGCGGGGTTGCTGAAAAACCTGCGGGACCACTGGCAGCTAGTGCAGGACTGGCGACCGGAGCCGATTCATGATGTGCTTCAACAACTGGTGGAAGAAGCCGGTATCAAGTTTGGCAAAATTGCCCAGCCAGTACGCGTCGCCATCACCGGTACGGCAGTCTCACCAGCACTCGACAAGACCTTGTGGCTACTCGGTAAAGAGCGGAGTCTGGAGCGGCTGACAAATGCGGTGCAGTGGATTGACGCACAAGACAATGCCTGATACACAAGCCAATAAGAGGATTGTAATCTG
>CAYQAP010000049.1:0-12274 GCA_964415515.1 uncultured Gammaproteobacteria bacterium
AGCAGTGATTACAGCTGCATACTCAGTCGGTAGACGGCTAATCCCAGGTACACTAAATACAGCAGTCTAGGGAAGCCCTTGCTACCAAACATCCGAACAACCAGGAGCATATAAGCCAACACCAGAATTGCCATGGGATTATGGTAGTTGATATCAGGTGGTGCACCGTACCCTAGGAAAAGCAGCAACACCGTGGAAATCAGACACCCCCAAAGCAGTTGCCGTTGTTCGTTTGCATGCTCAGACTTTATTCCTGGAACAGCAGAATAGAACCGGGACCACAATCCCTGAAACAGCACCAAAAATAATATCGGTGCAAATAACATGGCCAAGTGATCGAATTCAAATAAATTCCAGATTCTCAGCCCCTGGAAAAAATCGCTTGTCAAATGGGTGAAAATACCACCCCAATTGACTAGTTGCAGGCTATCTACCACCTGTTGAACTCGATAAGAAAGTTGCTCAGACAGTGGAATATGCTGAAAGAATAATTTAGCGGTAGCCCAAAGTCCATTGGGGTCATTCTCCCCATTCAGAAACATTTGCTGCAGCAGTACAGAACTGCGCTTAAAGTAAAGTTCCTTGATGATTGCCCAGGGTAAATTACTCAGCACAAAAGTGAGAAAAAACTGGACCGGTCCCAGCAAATTCCAATACCATCCGTGCGCACGGGAGTCTGCATCATCGCTTGGGAATTCTCTGACAATAAACCAGATAAATAATACCGGCACCCCCATCGCCAAACTGGCATGCATATTGGTTGCCAAGCCAAATAGCAAACCGGCTATCCACCAGCGATATTTGTCGGTATGTGTCAACCACCAGGCGAGACCACTGAGAAACAAGGCCGCACCAGCCATTTTGAACCAGGCCATGAATATGTTGCCAACAAAAAAAGCTGTTGCCGCTGTCGCCAGCAATGCCGGCAGTGGATTTTGATCCGGAAGGTACCTTTTCACCAGCAACCACAATGGAAACACGACCATTAAATTAAAAAACAGGGCAAAACTGGCAAAGGTTACATAGCTATCGGCTACTGTGTGTGAAAGCGGCTCCAAGGCGGAGCGAATAGCTGCGTAGATTGCCCCGGAGGCCATTTCCCGATCTTCAGGTTGATAAAAAAGAAGCGCATGTCCAGGGGCACCATAATACTTTTCGAAAGATTCGTTCAGGGCAAGTGCTCTTGCGTTAACGTAAGGAAAATAGTTGTCGAGCGCATAAAAAGCCCAGAAGGTCTTTGGTCCGGATACTGAGTTATAGCTAAAGTTTTGCTCTGGAAGCGAGGTGTCTTTGATCATGACGTGGGTCAGCAACAATCCCGATACCATGAAAAATACAATAACCTTGGCAAGCTCAGGTGTCCTGTATAACGCTCGCCAGGACGGAACAACCAGTGCCAACAAGCCAACCAGTATCAGCACAAGATAGATGATTGCCACCTTGGTTGGAAATCCCCACCTGATACCGATAAACAGCACAAAAGCCAGCAACCAGAATATGACAGCCCCGGGAAAAACCAGCAACACTCGACTACGCCAGTGTTTGTACTTCCGATCTAGTAATTCAACCAAACCAATCCCAGGCAGCAGTAACAGTAGCAATACTCCCAATGCGACCAAATAGGGTATCGGTAGATCATCTTCCCAGACCGTCTCCACAACCGCTAACTTGTCAATCACCACTTCTGGCTGCATTGCTCCGAAAGCCGGAAAAAAGACCACACGAACAACATCGAAAGCTTGGTCAGGAAGAAGAAAATCGTAACTCAGATTGGCTTGTACAAACGGGGTTTTTGGAGATACTGACACCAGTTTATTATGATAATAGCTAAGCACCTTATAGGCATTGCCACCTGTCGCATGCCAAGGTACAAGCCAGAGGCGAAATTTTCTACCTCTCCAACTTTCTACTGCCGCAAGATCGAATGAAGAAGGAGTGAATTGTCGCAGTGTCAGACGCATCCCCTGCCTCGGGTCTTTTTTCATCTGCAGACCATTGAGGCGATACGCCTGGCTGATATCTGGCTGATCGGGTATTGTTGACGCAGATACAGCCAGGCTCATACCTGAAACGACTGCGATGAGCATGAACAAAATTCGAAACAAGAGAACCCGCACCAGATTACCGCAGATTGAAAATAAATATTGGGTCAACCACCACCACGCCGAAATACCAACCAGAAACGTTCCATAAAAGCTGCATACTCAGATTCAGTGTAATCGGTAAATGTGAAGGTCGTTTCCAGAGTCGGCAAATTCAGCAGGCCGCTCAATCTACGTTCACCCTGATTGCCTAGCCGAATCTCGAGCCGACCGCCATACCTGCCCTCTACGGTCCACAGCAACATCTTCGAATCCTCGTTGCTCACGCCGGGCACTTTGCAAATCAGTTGCTGAAAATCCTCTCGGGTCATACCCAGCAGATGATGTTCAACTCTGGACTCCTGTGCTGTGCTCATCCCCCGGCCACTGGTGGCCAGATAGCCAGCGTCTGGGCATCTTGGAGTATTGTTTTGCTGCGTTCCGCAGGCGCTACATAAATCCCGTTAAGCAACACCAAATGTGCCTGCTCCTGAGGAATCCGAAACTGCTTGATAACAGCTACGACAGTCGTCTCGTCTTCAATAGTAAGTTGAATGCGGTTATTTTGTGCCTGCTGTGGCAGGTAAGCACCCAGACTGGCATACAATTTCAGGGTGATCTGCATGATTCAGGGCAGTAACGTGGACAAATACGCCGGCATAATATTGCCAGGATTGACCAGCAGACGCTGTTTCCAGACACCAAGTTGTGAACGACTCTGAATCAATCCCCGCAAAACCCCAAGGTGCTCGAAATGGCCCAGGGTATTGGCCCCAACCAGCACATCATCCTCAAACTGCAGATTGATATAGCAAAAATTTTTCTCATCAAGCAAAGTCACCGATTCGCCCCCATCCACTCCCTTCCAAAGTCCGAATGAAGCCGAAATCAGACCCATGGTATCGAGAATATTCATATTAAGGCTGCCAGGATGACGGATACTGCCAGCGCTCGCCATATTATTGGCGGCAATACGCCCGTGATCAACTGCTGTTGGCTGAATGGCTTGTACACTGTAACCACCGGTGGAAAAATCCCGGCCCTGGGCAACATCACCGGCTGCATAGATACCAGCAACCGAAGTTTGCAAGTATGCATCAACCAGAATCCCAAGATCGGCATCAAGACCACAGCCCGATGCAAGATCAAGATTTGCGGCCACCCCGGTTGCAGAAATTACCTGCTGTGCAGTAATTACATGGCCCTGGTCAGTACGTACAATGAGAGAAAACCCCTGCTTCTCGATCGATGCCACAGAGGTAGATGTCAGCACAGTAACCCCTTTGTTCTGACACCAGGCTTTGAGCAAGCTACCGCACTGCTGATCAAGCATACGCGGTACCATGCGGTCACCGGTTTCAATGACCGTCAGATCAACCCCACGCGCCACCAGTGATTCAAGAATGATGGAGCCGATAAACCCGGCACCGATCAACACGACCTGACTGCCGGCAGCAGCCTGCTCGGCAATCACACGGGCATCTGCCAAGGTCCAGCAGGTATGCACGCCTGGCAGGTCAATACCACTGATCGGTGGTTGTACCGGATGTGAACCCGTTGCCAACAACAAACGATCGTATTCTTGAGTACGGCCATCAGACAGAATAACCATCGATTTTTCCACATCGATAGTCGTGACCCGGCAGTTGGTGAGTTGAATACCCTGTTGCTCAAAATGGTCCGCAGTCTTGCGTAAGTGAGTTCCGGCTTCATCAATACGACCCTCCAGCATATAGGGCAAAGCCATTCTGCTATATGGTGCTTCACCCTCACCTCCATACAAGGTGACTGAAGACGCAGGATCCAGCGCACGCAGTGTTTCTGCCGCCACCACTCCTGCCGGCCCACTACCGATAACGACATGCTGCATAGCAGTTCTCCTAGGGGTCTTTGGGCACCTATCGCCCGCTGGCTGATGCCAGCTACTCACAAGCGATACTGTGATCGCTCAATCTGTGATCATCCGGCATACCGACACGGCCAACACAGCAGGATTGACCTGCCGGGTTGGCGTAATGCTTCAGGACAGACCCAGCCGACTCATGGTTTCACCAGCCGGCTCACCCGCCTCATTCCAGCCGCGCAATTGATAATACTCCGGCAGCATGACGTCCAGACCGCTGGTAGCCCCTTCGGTTGGCCCCGCCTTCGAGGGCTCGTCAAAGAAGCGCTGTGGCAGTGTGTCATCCTTGCTGGTCAAACCGGCACGCAGATTGAACAGACGCTCGAGATTCCAGACCCGCTCACCGAGAGTCATCAAATTCTCTGCACTCCAGTCTCCCTCACAGGCCGCATCAATTTGTGGGGCAATATTGTCCATGGTCCAGGCAAAGGTTGTAAAAATGCACAATCCTGCCGAGTCGACAACAGCTGTGGCATCCTGAAAGGCTTTCACCAACCCGGCCTTGCCTTCGGTCACCAGCGGATCGGTTTTCTCGGGGATACCGAGCACTTCCGAGGCAACCGTATAACTCCTGAGGTGACAAGCACCCCGATTGGAGGTGGCATAGGTCAGCCCCATGCCCTGGATACCCCGTGGATCGTAGGCAGGAAACTCCTGGCCCTTGACCGTCATCGACAACTCTGGATGCCCGTATTTATCACACAGGCGTTTGGAGCCCAAGGCCAGTTCCTGGCCAAAACCCTCCCCGGTGGCGACCAGTTCCGCAGCCCGAGTCAGCGCTTCGGCAGAGCCAAAAGTAAGCTCGAGACCTCCGGTCATCTCGGTGGTGATCACACCCATCTGAAACAGTTCCATGGCAGCCGCCACGGTCGATCCAAAACTGATCGGATCCATACCGTCTTCGTTACAAATAAAATTGGCGTAGGTCAGGGCATTCAGATCATCGACCCCGGTATCGGCACCCAAGGCCCAGGCTGCTTCATATTCCAACCCCCCGGATGCGGCCCAGTATTCAGGCTTGGTTTTCACCGAAAAATGGCCCTGCTCGATGGTAGAAATTCTGCCACAGGCGATGGTGCAACCGAAACAGGCCGCATTACGGGTCAGATTGGCCTTGCCATCTGATTTGCGTGGCACGGCCATGGCTTCAGCGGAGATATCGTTGGCTCCTGCAAATTGCGTATCCTGCATGTTCCGTGCCGGCAGGGCACCAATTTCATTGATCACATTCATCAATACCTGGGTGCCATATTGCGGCAGACCGCCGCCGGTAACTGCATTTTCCGCCAGCACTTTTTTTCCTTCCGCCACTGCTTTCAAAAACCCGGCAGGGTCCTGAATACTGGTGATCCCCTTGGTGCCACGAACCGCCACAGCCTTGAGATTTTTAGAGGCCATAACGGTGCCTACTCCGGAACGGCCTGCCGCTCGGTGCAGATCATTGACAATCGCAGCATACAGGCATCCCTGCTCCGCAGAACGGCCCACACAAGCGATACGCAATTGTGGATCCTGGTGCTTTACATGCAGTAGTTCATCGGCTTTCCATACACTCTGGCCCCACAAATCATCTGCCGGCATCAGCTCGGCCCGATCATTTTCCACATACAGATACACTGGCTGGGGTGATCGACCTTCAAAAATGATCATATCCCAACCGGCATTTTTCATTTCAGCACCGATAAATCCTCCGGAATTGGAACAGGCTATAGCACCGGTCAAGGGGCTCTTGGTAATCACCGAATAGCGCCCTCCGGTGGAGGCCGGGGTACCGGTCAAAGGCCCGGTGGCCATAATCAACTTGTTGTCGACACCCAGTGCATCACATGTCGGATCAACTTCCTCACTGAGGTATTTGGTCCCCAAACCACGCTGACCCAGGTATTCCTGTGCCCACGACCGATTTAATGGCTCCGGTGTAACAGTGCCGGCAGTTAGATTAACGCGGAGTATTTGTCCAGTCCAACTCATAATATTTCCTCCTGAAAGTAGTCTAAGCCAGTCTTAGTTGGCCGCAGCAGCGGTGGTATTGTCCGTTCTGGCAGCCCAATCACGCATGCGGTCCAGTCCTGTGGAATCCGCATCAAGATAACGAATCGCATCGGTGGGACAGGCAGCAGCACACTGCGGATCTCCCCCACACAGGTCACATTTTACGACCTTGCCGGTGGTTTGACTGTAATTGATCGTTCCAAATGGACAAGCAATGGTGCACACCTTGCAACCCACACACACCTGTGCCAACACTTCTTTGGCCCCAGTACTCTTATTGACCACAATCGCTTCTACAGGACAGGCTTTCAGACACCAGGCCTCGGCGCACTGAGTACAGGTATAGGGGACAAAGCGGCCTTCACCATGAAAGGTAAAAACTTTGATCCGTGACTTGGCAGGGTTGAACATGCCCTCATTCTCAAATGAGCAGGCCAATTCACACTGCAGGCAGCCGGTACATTTTTCCGGTTCAATATAAAGTGATCTTTGCATGCATCCTCCTTAATCATTGATTGACAGACAACAACGACGCTTGAAGCGTATTCAGAGATGAAATCAATGTCGATAGACGCAGCAAGTATTCTCCAATCCTCATGGAAAATCAAGAACAAACTCTGCTTGTTACTAAAGTTGGTGTCTACTGCAACAAAAAACTCACCAACTCGGCAAAACCGATGCCACCGGAACCTCTGGTCACGTAGGTCGGTAAAGTCTGCAAGCGATGCAGCTGATCACAAATGTTGGCCACCCCCACCGAAAGAGGAAAATACTCAAACATGGGAGCATCGTTCGCGGAATCGCCGATAAATACCAGCTGATCATGTTGCTCAGGAAGGTCAAATGAGAAATGCTTTTGCAACAATGTGCGACACATTTCCAGTTTGCTGTATTTCCCAAACCAGCCATTTACATGAATGGAGCTGACTATAGCGGTCATCCCAAAGCCTTCCATCAAGGAGACAATGCGATCAACTGCAGTTTCAGGTAACGTCGCCACATCTTCGCAAAAATCAATGGCTAAATCGCTAACACGGTATTCCTGGTCAGATGCCAGAGCACAACCCGGCACGGCTTCGAGAATAGCTTGCTGCACGCTAAGCAGCTGTTGCCGGTTTCGGGCACGTGTTGCCACATCATCACGATAACTGCGGCGTAACTTTCGGGTAATCCGGTCATACCAGAAATAAAAGGCCCCATTTTCGCCGACCACTGCTGACACCGGCCACAGGCGGGCGATATGATCACACCAACCGGCCGGCCGACCGGTGACTGGAATCAACAATCTCCCGGATTGGTGCCAACGCTCCATGGCTGCATAGGCTGTAGCGGTTAACTGCCCATCATTGGTCAAGGTATCATCGATATCAGCAAGAATGCAGCGTACAGCCGCACGCTGTTCAACAGGAAAAGTTTGCAGTGACTGCATGGGTGCTGCCATGCCTTATGATGGCGGGATATTTGTACTTCGAGGCTGCAATTGACTGCACTCATGTACCGCATTGATTAGTTCAGCGACTCGCTCAGGATCGGTATCAGGATTCACCCCATGACCCAGATTAAAGATATGACCCGGTCCGGAACCGAAATCAGCGAGCACGGCAGCCACCTGCTCTCGGACAACTTGCGCAGAAGCATACAGAATGGCCGGATCAAGATTGCCTTGCAGAGCCACCTTATCTGCGGTAAGTTGACGCGCTCTGGCCAGGGAACAGGTCCAGTCCAAGCCCAGAGCATCACATCCGGTGGCCGCCAATGCAGGCAACCACTGTCCACCACCCTTGGTAAATAAAATCAGCGGAATTTCCGGGCAATTCGCCTGTACCGCAGTCACGATACGCTGCATGTGCTGCAGTGAAAAATCTAAAAAAGCAGCTTCGCTCAAGACCCCACCCCAGGTATCGAAAATCATCATCGCCTGTACTCCGGCAGCTGCCTGAGCCTTGAGATAGATGATCACCGCTTCAGTAATAACATTGAGCATTTGCTGCAGCAGCGCGGGCCGATCATAAAGCATGGTCTTGATTAACCGAAAATCTCGGCTACTACGTCCTTCGATCATATACGTTGCCAATGTCCATGGACTGCCGGTAAATCCAATCAGCGGTACCCGTCCGTGCAGTTCGGCCTTAACCAGCCGGATGGCATCGGTGACATATCGCAGCTCAGATTCTGGATCCGGAACAAACAATCGTTGTACGTCCTGTTCATGACGCACCGGGTGCTGAAAACGAGGGCCCTCGCCCTCCTTTAACGTCAGACCCAACCCCATGGCATCGGGGATGGTAAGAATGTCGGAGAAGATGATGGCCGCATCCAGGGGAAAACGCTGCACAGGTTGCAGCGTCACCTCGCAAGCCAATTCAGGTGTTTTACAGAGGGTAAGAAAATCACCCGCACGGGCACGGGTCGCCCGATACTCTGGCAGAAAACGACCAGCCTGACGCATCATCCAGATTGGAGTACAGTCTACGGCTTGGCGCCGCAGAGCACATAAAAATCGGTCTTTAGTCATTAACATTAAACCTTTACGCTACATATTTCCTGAAAAAATGCTGGCAATCTGTTGTTGGATCTGTGATGCAGCAGCTGCAGGGTCAGCTGCATCACGTATTGGCCTACCCACCACGATATAATCAGCACCATCGGCAAAAGCTTGCTCAACTGTAACTACCCGCTTCTGGTCATCATGCCATTGTTGATCATCCTGCCATTGTTGATCATCCTGATTGAGCAATGGACGAATCCCCGGGGTCACGATCAACAAACGATCACCCAGTGCTCGACGCAGCATTCCCGCCTCCTGACCCGAAGCAACCACCCCGTCACAACCCATTTCAGTGGCCCGCCGAGCACGTGATAATACCAAATCCTGTACAGAACACTGAAACCCGAGGTCCTCCAGATCACCGCGGTCGAGACTTGTCAGCGCGGTTACTGCAAGAATCTTGACATCTGTTGTTGCTTCGACAGCAGCCCGAATCATGCCATCATTACCGTGTACCGTGCAAAAGTCGATTCCTCGTCCTTGCAGCCTGGCTACAGCTCGACCCACAGTTGCGGGGACATCGAAAAATTTCAGGTCAACAAAGATCCGCTTGTGACGCTGCTTGAGCCAGTCAATAAGAGGGAAATAGCCCGCATCCATGGCCAATTCCAACCCAAGTTTATAATAGACAATCTGCTCACCAACACGTTCGACCAATTCTTTGGCAGACTCGGGATCAGGAACATCAAGAGCGAATATCAGGTGCTCTCGAGCTTTTACAGGAGCCATAAGTTGCACCGAAACAGATACTGACGTGAAATCACTTTGCTGCAGATGGCACCAGCCTGGGATTCCAGAAAACTCGATTTTTATTCTCGAGTTCGCCCTTGATCTGGTCTGATTGCCATTGCCGGGTTTGATCAAAAAAACCTTCTTTCATCACCCGCAGTACCAAACTTTGGTCTGTGTTGACTTTGCGCTGCGAAGACAACGGCGTATTACCAAGATAAAGCCATTCAGGTTCGGTCATTTGCGGATTCCGATGTTGCATCAACACGTAAGCACCGAGAGGATCAGATTGTATGGTCATTGGCAACATCACCGGCTTGCTGGCACAGCCTGAGGCCAACAAAGCAGTCAGAAGCACGAGTGGACGAAGGTAATAGTTGGAAGTCATCATGTCTCTCCGGGCAATAATGGGATAGCGATAAACGAAGCTGTCAATGGACTACTGGGTCGTCATCCGGACTTTGACCAGTTGCGGATCTTTCATTGCAGACTCTTTTTCGCTATGGCGCAAACTCAACCAGAAAAATGAGGTCTTGTCGCGAAAGCCTTTCTTATGCAGCCTGATATTGACAAATTTTCGGCGAGACCCGTTTTCACTCCACCAAACCTTAACCGGCGTAACACCCAGCAGGGTATCGTCATCCATATTGATCACTTCAGCACCGGCCGGAATACTGGTAATAGTCGCCGCACCATGGCGAGTACCGGCACAACCACCCAGGAAGATCACCGGCAACAACAGCAGAGCCATCCATCTCCGATATTGACTTTGAATTATTCCGTTCAAATTCTACTCTCCCCGCATTACAAAGTGCGTTAGCACACTATTTCAGGCTGATTTCAAGGCCTGCACTGATTACCTGTAAATCAACGACTTCAAATCTTGACCACTCTGCACGCAATGCAATTTGCTCGGATAATCGCACACGAACCCCGCCACCATAGCGAACATCATAACCAGATTTACTCAGGGCATAGGATACAGAAGTCGCCGTAGTACTGCCATTGGCATTGGTAATATTTCCTGAGGCAGTACCGGTGGCATCCGCATTCCAGGCCAAAGCACCGAGTCGGCCAAAAATGGAAACAGTCTCTCCCAATGGTGCAAAGAGCAGCGTCGACAGCGAAAACCCACTCAAATTGGCCATCACAGAGCCGTTACCCTGCAGGGTGCCGATCGGTTGGTTACGATTCGATGACACGTCAGCGGTCGCCTCCCCAAAATCATGATAGGCCCCTTCAATGGCGATAAAACGGTTGAACCGATAACCCGCAAAAAAACCGAAAGCCGTTGCCTCAGTGTTGGCTTTACAACGAGTACCATTGATCGTCGCCGCGAAGGCTTGATCAAATAATGTCTTGTTACCAAATTGGCCATTGGCAGCATCACTGGCAGCATTCATTAGCTCATCACAGACATCGCTGCCGGCAAAATAGCTGGACTGTCCTGCTTCAATTCCAAAATACAAGCCACCACCCTCACTTAGTGCCATTGCTGCCGATACGGGCCACAGCACACCAGTGGCCAAGGCCAAAAGAAAAATTTTCCTTACCATCATGTCAGTGCTCCTAAATACTTTGTTGAAGGTCAATACTACGCATAAATAACTATTATATCAATCGGTTATTTTATATTTATTATAAAATACATAAGAAATAGAATATCGTCTCAAAGACTGTTAGCCAGGGGTATTGTGTTCGACCCAACGTGTACCATCGACCGTCATTTCTTGCTTCCAGAAAGGTGCCTTCGCTTTTAATTGCTCCATGATATCCCGGCAGGCAGTCAATGCTACAGCACGGTGTGCTGACCAGGTAGCAACCAACACGATCGGTTGTCCTGGGAAAATCTTCCCGACACGATGCAGTACCAACACGTCCAAAAGCTCCGATGCGGTCATCGATTGTTCGACCATACGCTGCAGGTACTGCTGGGTCATCGCCGGATAATGCTCCAAAACCATACTGTGGACGGTATTCCCATCATTGAAATCTCGCATGGTGCCGACGAAAACCGCTGTCGCACCCGCTGCCTTGTGCAATTCCGCCCTCTGTTGCTGATAAGCCGCAAGTTCACGCCAGGGATCAAACATATCCTCGTTGATTTCAACTTTCATCTTAGCCTCCGGTCACCGGTGGGAAGAATGCTAGCTCATCCCCATGATGCAGAATTTGTGAGGGCATGACATAAGTCTGATTCACTGCGATCAAGGTATTGCCTGGCATAGGAATCATCCCAACGACTTCCTTCCAGGCTTGACCTGCCGTCAACTCTCCAGAATACTCAAGTGACTTCCTGGAATGCCCGACGAGCTCTCGCAAGCTGGCAAAAAACAAAACTTCAATTTGCATTTATCATCCTCATTTGTGGGTAGCTCGGTATTTATTATCCATTTCCTGTGGCTCAGGCCAGTCCATACCTGCAGATAACAAGATTTGCTGCAACAGACGCAAGGTCATACCCCATAACAATGGCAGTTCATGATTTCGTAAACGCACCGCAGGATATCGAGTCTGGCTGTAGGGCTGAAACTCGGTATGCCTGGTCCCATCAAGCAGCTCAGTCAAAGGTACCCAAAGTGATTTTTCCACTTCCTCACTCACCCCAACCGGTACCGGACTTGGAACATGAAAAATAAAGGAAGAAATGATTAGTCCAGCCGGACGACCAGCCGATTTTCCTTCCAGATCATCAAAACGACCCAGACAGGTCGATGGCTCAGGTTGCCAACCGACTTCTTCAAGTATTTCTCTGCGTGCAGTAGCCATCAAGGACACATCCCGAATATCCATCATTCCACCGGGGAAAGCCAGATGCCCTGACCAAGGGTCTTCAGCTCGTTTGACCCGCTGTATCAGCAACAGGGAAAGCGCTTCTTTTTCACCTGCAAAGACTACTGCGACAGCCGCCTGACGTACTTGCCCTGCGTCCAGTAAGCGGGGTTTGTGATTCTTCAGTTGCTGCCAGTTCAATGGCTGTTATCTCCAGGTTGCCGCCATACCGGACTCGATATTACCCCT
>CAYQAP010000049.1:12374-15299 GCA_964415515.1 uncultured Gammaproteobacteria bacterium
GCTGAAAGCCAACCGTGCGACTGTATATGCCGAACGAAATCCTCCTCGCCGCTAAAATGAATTGCAGACATACCGGCTGCAATAGCACCACGAATGTTCTTTTTTTTGTCATCAATAAAAACCAGTCGTGAAGGAGGTATCTGTGTCATATCAACCACTCGCTGGTATATTACCGGAGAGGGCTTGCAAACCCCAACTTCAAAAGACAGTATTTTTTGCTCGAATAACGCATAAAAATGGTGTTGACCAAAACAATAGGCACTATGAATAGGATTGTTATCGGACAATAAAATCAAACGATACCGCTTGGCAAGCTCCGGTAACAGTGCTACCAGTTGCTGGTTGACGGTAAACATATCAGCAAAGGCTTGTTCAAACTGTGCTACGCTGATATTCAGTCGCAATTCTCCGATGACCCGCTGACAAAAGTCTTCTTTAGTGTAGCGTCCGGCATCAAATTGCTGCCAACGGCGGCTGAGCCTGAAATACAAGGCAATTACCCAGCGTGAACGCCCAGAAACAGCCGCCATATTATCGACCACCCGCCAAGGGTTATAGGGCTGCAAGACATTACCCAAGTCGAATACGATACCTTCGAAGGCGCAATTCGGGTGCGAATATTGCTCGGGGATAGATTGCAGATTCCTGGTCATGTCGGGATCAAGTCTAGCATGTCGGACCACTCAAATTGTGGGTACAGACTTGCAACTACACTGTGGTACCGACAGGTGGTGGATTTTGCTACCAACCGACTGAATAATCCTGTAGTGCCTCATCATTCTACTGCCACTACCAGATTATGTGGTGATCCAATTGTACAGACAATATCCAGGCCGCATATGAGTCAGGGCGGCGACTGCCAGAAGGCTCCTTATTTGGAAAAAGAAATTTCCCTGTCGGATATGGTTCTATGATGCACTGAAAATACAGGTATAATGAATGCTGCAAGCCAATCTAGATAACATTGGATCAGGTAGTATTCGCCTAATAGCAGACTGCACCCCCGAACCATCTCATCCTTTCAGGAGCACGCCATGTTGCCCTCCACACAGCCTGCTACCACTTCAAGCAGATCTGTATTGGTTGATCGCTTCGGTCGCCATGTGACCTATCTGCGCATTTCTGTTACGGATCGCTGCGACCTGCGTTGTATCTACTGCATGGCGGAAAAAATGAAATTTGTGCCCCACCGTCAGTTGTTAACCCTGGAAGAAATGATTCGTATCGGCCAGACCTTCATAGATCTGGGTGTCACCAAGATTCGCATCTCTGGAGGAGAACCGCTGGTCCGCCGCAATATACTGTATTTATTTCGCATTCTTGGGGCTTCTGCGGGCCTTAAGGATTTCACCCTCACCACCAACGCAACCCAACTTCCCAAGTTTGCCGAGGATCTGAAAAAGTCTGGCGTATCCCGAATCAACATCAGCCTGGATACCTTACGACAGGATCGCTTTCGAAAAATCACCCGAAATGGGGATATCAACGATACCCTTCAGGGCATCGATGCCGCTCTATCGACCGGCTTCACGCGTCTCAAAATCAATGCTGTAATCCTGAAAAACCGCAATCACGATGAAATCCTCGACCTCGTTGGCTATGCTGTGGACCACAACATAGATATCAGTTTTATTGAAGAAATGCCGCTTGGAGCGATTTCCGAACACAATCGGGCCGAAACCTATTTCTCCAGTGATCAGATCTTCGCAGTAATTCGCGAACACTATGAGTTGCTGCCAAGCATGGAAACCACGGGCGGTCCCTCAAAGTATTTTCGTATTCCCGGCCTCAAGACCCGGATTGGCTTCATTTCCCCACACAGCCACAATTTCTGTGACAGCTGCAACCGGGTCCGACTCACCGCCGAAGGTCGCCTGTTATTGTGCCTGGGCCAAGAACATTCGGTCGATCTGCGCAAAGTTGTCCGTGCCAATCCCGACGATAATGAAGCCTTGCGGCAGGCCATTATCGACTCCATGGCCATTAAGCCAAAAGGTCATGAATTTGACCTGAGCAGGGACCCGGTCATCTCCCGGCATATGAATCACACAGGCGGCTAGGACCCATGGCAGCAACCACTCACTCACTCCCGGTCTTGACCGATGCCGGTCTGACTGCTGCCTACCCGGTTACCGCCATCGATGAATTTGGCAATACCCGCAGCGACCGGATTGCTGCCGAACGCGCACTCACTGTCTATCTGGACAAACAGGAAATTGTTACCCTGATGACTCTCGGCACCCGTCCGGAACTGCTAATCCTCGGCTGGTTGCGCAACCAGCGCTTGGTCGCGGCTATTCGTGACATCAAGGCAGTGCAGGTTGACTGGGAAACTGACTCCGTAGCAGTAACCACCTGGCGTGGCAGTAAAGGGCTGGAAGAAAAACTGAGCCACCGCACAGTGACTTCCGGCTGTGGCCAAGGAACGGTGTTCGGTGACATGATGGAAGGGCTGGATCAAATCACCCTGCCTCGCATCAAGCTGAGCCAATCCGGTATTTATGCCTTGCTCAAAAACGTAACCCACTATAACGAAATTTACCGCCAAGCTGGGGCAGTCCATGGTTGTGCCCTTTGTCAGGATCAGGATGTGGAGTTATTTGTTGAAGATGTGGGCCGACACAATGCGGTTGATGCGATCGCGGGCTATATGTGGCTCGAAGACATCACCGGAGGCAACAAAATCTTCTACACCACCGGCAGGCTAACCTCTGAAATGATCATCAAGGTGGCACAAATGGGCATTCCGGTGCTCCTGTCACGCTCCGGGTTGACCCATATGGGCCTGGAACTGGCTCAGCAAACCGGTGTCATTCTGATCGCCCGGGCTAAAGGTAGACACTTCATGGTCTACAACGGTGCCGATCAGATCAATTTTGATGCCCCTCCGTCCTGATTCAGGACCATGGGGTAGCCCTGTCATAG
>CAYQAP010000049.1:15399-17613 GCA_964415515.1 uncultured Gammaproteobacteria bacterium
ACCTGCCAGATATCTAATGGGTCGCTTAAGCTACTTGCAAAAATTCCTGCTGATTGGTTGTTGCATGGCTGTCCCACTTGTGTTCCTGAGTGGAACTTTAATCCTCCAGGAACAAGCTGCAGTAGCTAAAAAGACCACTCAATACGATGGGATATCATTACTTTCTAGTATCTGGGAGGTCACCATTGCTATGCAAAAACATCGGGGTATGATTAATACAAAACTACACGGTGTCAGTGGTCTTTCAAAGAAAATCAAAACCCTGGAAGTCTCCCTGGCTAAAGGCTTCTATACGCTGACTAGTCAGGTTGCCATATTTCAACCAGAAAAAGTATCTTCTGTCACCAAACTGCAGCAGACATGGCAGCGTTTGCTCTCCAATATAGCGACCATGAAGCCTGAGGCAATCTTTACCGCCCATACTGCACTCATAGCCAGGCTGAATCAGCAGGGTTTTGACATAGCCGATAGCAGTGAGCTGGTCCAGAACCCTGATCTTGCCAGCCACTACCTGTTCGACACCCTCATTCGTCGCCTACCTTTTCTGACCGATAACATTGGCCAGATGCGGGGCATAGGCTCGGGTATTGCCGCCGTAAAAATGATTACAGTTAAGCAAAAATTAAGAAGCACAATCTTTGTACAAAAAATCAGCGATCTCTTCAATAACCTGAATCGTGACCTCTTGGTCTTCAGCAACAATCATGCTACAAATGTGCCCAAACTAATGGAGTCACTCGATGCGGCAAAATCAGCCATACAGCCATTTACTACCATCATCAAACAACAATATCTTGGTCCCAACCCGATATCCATTCCCCCAAAAGATTTTTTCGAACTGGGCACGACAACCATTAACAAAATCACCTCTTTACGAAACCTGCTGGACAAAACTTCCGCCCGAATACTTGCAGCTGATACCAGAAATCTGAAAAACAAACTGTTTGTATATTATGGGACAATCGGGTTTATCGCGCTTTTTTTTCTCTACCTGTTTGCCGGCTTTTATCAAAATATCGCCGGAGCGGTGGAACAAATCAGGGTCACCTCGCTGCAGCTGGCTTCTGGCAATCTGCAGGCGCGGATACGATTGCTGGATCGTGATGAAATGCAACAGATTGCTACTGCCTTCAATACGGCTGTCAAAAGGTTTGCTGCAGTGATAAGTCAAATCTCTTCTTCCTCGGAACAGGTAGCAACCGCCTCCGAGGAATTATCCATGATCACAGCTGGCAGCCTCAAAGTTATCCAGGAACAAACGTTAAGCACTGATCAGGTGGCCTCGGCCATGACCGAGATGGCCGCTACTGTACACCATGTTGCCAATCATGTAGATGAGACAGCAACAACCGCTGATCAGGCAAACGAGGAAATCAGAAATAGCCAACAAATTCTTGATAGAGATATTCAAGCGATTCGCGAGCTAGCACAGAAAACTTCAGAAGCAACTACAGTTATCGGTAATGTTCAGGCCAGTAGCACCGATATATCAACCATTTTAACGGTCATTCGTAACATTGCAGAACAAACCAATCTGCTGGCCTTGAATGCTGCGATCGAAGCTGCTCGTGCGGGCGAACATGGTCGTGGTTTCGCTGTGGTAGCGGACGAGGTTAGAGTGTTGGCTAACCGAACACAGACCTCTATTAAAGAAATCGAAGCAACCATAACTAATTTGCAAAGTGCATCTGACAAGGCGGTGGGGGTGATGAGTAACAGTCAACAACATATGCAATCAGTTATCCAAAAAACAGATAGAGTCTCAACAGCATTTGACAGAATTACAGAGGCTTTTGCTAAAATTGCCCAGATGACAGCCCAGATAACCGTCGCTGCACAGGAACAAAACACCACCACAAAAGAGATCAATCACAACATTATCGAGATCGCAACAATTACCCAGCATTCCTCCACAAGTCTTAATGAGATCAACCAGGCGGGTAATGACCTCGCCAAGCTTGCCGCAGAACTTAATGACCTGTCAAGTCAGTTTTCTGTTTGACTGTGTACACCGACGAAACTGTCCACCCAAACCCGTCGAAGCCAGCCATCCTGTAGAGGGGTGTAGAGCTACCGAACTTGGGGAGGGACTATACAGGACAGGTCACGTGTAGCGCACCGTATGCCCTTAAAGGTACCCACGTGAAAACAGAACCGATTCTGTAGATGCCCCTGCTGGTACCCCCTGCATGACCCAGCGCTCCAGACTCGTCG
>CAYQAP010000050.1:0-17519 GCA_964415515.1 uncultured Gammaproteobacteria bacterium
TGACAATCAACTACCTGGGATCAAAAAAATCCAAAAAGTCAAGTTATTCACTCCCTGACATTTATTTACTCATGCAGGCACTTCTCGGCGCTCTAGACCATGCCTGGCAAAAAACCTGACAGGGTCGGCAAGGCAGTCAAGGTTATGCATCGGTTGTTTCGCTGACTGAAGACATTGAAAAATATTTTTCCATCCATTGAACCTTCAGGCAATGGGCTGCGACTTACCGAGTACAGAAACCATGAAATTTTCTGTAATACATACCTTTAGATACCCGATCAACCTGGAGAATTCGAACATGAAAACCTTAAAAATCAAAGATCTGACCAAAGCATTAATCATTGTTGGGCTGATGGTAGGATTGCCCGCATGTGGTGGTGGTTCAACTACGGGAACTGGAAGTGATCCAGTTAATAATCCAACAGACGATAGCGGCTTGGGCAGCGGCGGCAGCGGTGGTAATGGTGGTGGCAGCCAGGGCATTGACCCGATTCTTACCATTCCTATGAAGCCCATAGACATGATTTCCTGCGCAGGCTCACCCGACAGCGAGGCGGCTAATCCATACGGGAATTTTACCGCAAACTTCTCCATGCCTCCGGCCAAAGCACAATATGTAAAGGTTAATACCTTGTGTGACGGTGTACAAAAGGAATCTGCTGTAATCATCACAAACCCGGATGGCTCATTGTCCTACACCATAGCCAAGCCGGCAACCACGGTAGCATGTGGAGTTGGGTCCACCCTGACTATTGAAGCGCATTATGAAAACTATGTCAGTGGGTCATGCAATTGGAAGTTGAGCATAGACCCCACTCTTATTTATAACGCACCTTTTTAATCATCTCGTAATCAAACCTCACTGAATACCGGTGCCCGGTTGTCTGCACCGGTATTCAGTCGACCGGTGTTCGCCATAAAATCAATAACGCATGGACCACACTTGAGCAGCAGTCCGGCAGACCCATTGTTCTGTCCCGCTGTTTTGTCGCTGGACAGACTGCTTTCCAGAAACACTTGCACTTTGGGCCATTATGGTCCATAACTGTGTCTGGATATCTGCTGAACGATGTGTTCCTTCGGTCTTGATGAGTCACTCCATGATGTACGCAGCCAGTCAAACATACAAACTTCTACTCAGCACATTGGTGGTCACCATGCTGAGTACAGCTTCGGCTGCGGCAACAACTGTTTACGTGTATCATCAAGGTGATGGCTCCGTGCTGGTGACTGATCGCAAGATAGGCAAGCAAGGTGTTCGTTTGGTCAGGCGCTACCAGACTTCAAGAACAAAAACAGGGCATGGCAAACACATAAATTCCACTGTAGCAAACCACACGCCCCGGCCTAGAACCTCATCCTTTGATGCCCAGATCCACAATTATGCACAACTGTATCGACTTGATCCGGCGCTTCTGAAGGCCGTGGTACAGGTCGAATCAGGTTTTAATCCCATGGCTACCTCAAAAACCGGGGCTCAGGGGTTGATGCAATTAATGCCGGATACGGCGAGCCGCTATGGGGTTATCGACAGTTATGATCCAGAACAGAATCTGGCCGCAGGTGCTCGGTATTTGCGTGAGCTACTCGACAGTTTTAGTGAAAATATCAACCTTACTCTGGCAGCTTATAACGCCGGATTTGAAAATGTACGCCGTTTTCGTGGTATCCCACCCTTTGCGGAAACGCTGCGCTATGTCCGCAAAGTGATCTCATTGCGCAGTCTGTATCAGAATCAGAGCTGACTGTATTCTTTTCAGACCACCCAGCCGACCTGGATAAGAGCCTGGAGCATCAGGTTCGCTGCAATCGCAGCAGCGACATCATCCAGCATAATACCCAGGCCGCCGGAAATATTGTGATCCAGCCAGCGGATGGGCCAGGGCTTGCTGATATCGAACAAGCGAAACAGCAGGAACCCAGACAGCAAGGCTGTTGCAGAGGGTGGGACTGCCAACATGGTGATCAAGTAACCGGCGATTTCATCCCAGACAATGGAGGGGTGGTCATGAACTCCCAAACGGTCTGCAGCTTTACCACAGATTACAATCCCTGCCAGCACTAGTCCCAACGTGACAACACTATAGATCCAAAGCGGCAGTGGCTGCAGTAGCAGGACCAGTGGAACGGCAACCAATGTACCCAGGGTGCCTGGTGCCCACGGCAGTCTTCCTGCACCAAAGCCGGTGGCCAGCCACAGCAACGGATCTGCCGATAATTTACCCTGGATGCTCACATTTTCTGCTCCACTACCGTGATACTCTTTACGTGTTATGACGAGAAGATAGACGATAAATGCCTCAATTTCTACAGTCAACAGCCATTCGATTGTATCGGCAAAACGTATAGAAAGAAATACGGTAACAATTTTGGTGAAGGCGATGCTGCACGTTTCCTGAATACATGAACCCGGTCAGGCATCCAGGCGATCAGTGTTGCATGAAACAGGCTATTTCGATAGAGCCCATAGCCACATCGTTACCCATAACCCAATCAATCACAGCCTTGGTTTTTGTATTGATCGCAAGCAAAAAGCCCTTGCTTCTTTGTAAGCTAATCTAGATGGTTTGCAGCCATGGCCTACCATCGCCCTTGCGATTACTGGTAATGGGCGACAGCTTGCCCTAGAATTAATTTTTACCCGCTGTAGTCCTGCTTGGTGCTACTGGTATTGTGTAAAAAATATATGTGGACAGTGCAAACAGTGCCAGGCAGGCTGTAGCATCGAACCTCAACCCCGTCTTTGGAGAACCGATATGCCCACGTTTGATGTTGTCAGTGAAGTCGTCTGGCCCGAGGTTAATAACGCGGTAGATCAGGCTAACCGGGAGATTAACACACGCTATGACTTCAAAAACACCGATGCCCGGATTGATTTTAGCGCTGAAAAACTTACCGTTTTTGCCGACAATGAATTTCAGGTGGGTCAGGCGCTGGAAATTTTGCGCACCAAACTTGCTAAACGTGGTGTTGATCTGGCCTGTTTGCAGGAGGGTGAGGTCGAAGCTGCCGCAGGGGGTAAGGCCCGTCAGCCGGTTGTGATTCGGCATGGAATTGATCGAGACACCGCGAGGGACCTGGTGAAAAAAATCAAGGCGGAAAAAATGAAAGTTCAGGCTACCGTACAGGGCGAGCAACTGCGAATCAGCGGTAAGAAACGGGATGACTTGCAGTCGGTGATTGCTTTGCTACGTGGTTGCGACATTGGCGTACCATTGCAGTTCACAAATTTTCGTGATTGAATTTTTGCTTCAGTTGTCCCGTGATGTACTGGACGGCTGCAATCAGCGCTTGAGTTCATCGAATTTGCCGGTTACGTCCTTCCAGTCATCGGCATCTGGAAGTGCAGGCTTCATTTCGGTAATAACCGGCCAGACCTGTGACAATTCCGTATTCAATTCCAGATATTTCTCCTGTCCTTCCGGCAAATCATCATCAGGATAGATTGCATTGACTGGGCATTCGGGTTCACACAGACTGCAATCAATGCATTCTTCCGGGTCGATGACCAGGAAGTTCGGACCCTCGTGAAAACAGTCGACGGGGCAGACTTCGACACAGTCGGTATATTTACAACGAATACAGGTTTCAGTGACTACATAGGTCATGTGATGCTCCGGAATAAAGTGTGCCCACAGGCTAGCGGTGAATAATAACTCGAAAAAAGTCTATTGTATTGATTTCATATCAAAGCGTAAATGTTTAATCCGAATTCTATGCCATGATCAGGCTGGATAGTTGACGATATCAGCTAGTTGAGTCACTGGTTTTTGGAAAGTGGGATAGATTTTTCAGGTAGTTTCGAAGAACAATGCCCATGTTCTTTGGTGGTGACGCCTGAGTATAAGGGGAGGTCAAAAAACCCTACACCGGCAAGAACTACCGCGACTTGACCAGGATCATTGCAGTCGTCAGTGCTTAAGTATAGGCTACAATATGAGTACGCAACCGCGACTGTCACCGCCATGATTGAGGCAAACCAAAATGGGTTTCAAGGATATTCTGGTACATATTGACAACAGCAATTCCTCTACCGAACGGTTAATGTTTGCGACCCGTTTGGCTTCCGCGTTCAAGGCCCATCTGATCGGCTTCGATACCCTGTATGCTATGGATGTACCGCCTTATCTGGAAGCACAATTCGGCTCGGATGTGGTCGCCAGAGCCATGCGAGAGTCGCGCCAGCGAGCAGCAAAAAGAGAGCAGGTTTTCCGCGAGATTGTTGACCATGCCGGAATTTCAGGCGAATGGCGTCTGGTTGAAGGCAAGCCATTGGATCTTTTGGTGGAGCACGGTCGCTATACGGACTTACTGGTCATCGGCCAGGGCAACCCGTATGATCCGGAAGACAAGGGGAAAAACCTGGCCGATAAACTGGTACTTGAGAGTGGCAGGCCACAACTGGTCATCCCATATGTAGGCGTTTATCAGCCCTTGATCGACCATATTCTATTGGCCTGGAATGGTCGTAGAGAAGCGGTACGGGCGGTCCATGATGCATTGCCACTGCTGAAAAAAGCCAAGAAAGTCACTGTAATTGCGGTAAATCCGGTTCCCGGAAAGGTCCATGGTCCGGTTCCCGGAGCCGATATTTCACTGCACCTCTCCCGTCACGGTGTCAATGCGGAGGCCGGACATATGGTGAGAACGGAACTGTCATTTGCCGATGCCCTGTTGTCACGAGCTGCGGATGATGGTGCCGGCATGATTGTGATGGGTGCCTATGGGCATTCACGGTTGCGTGAAACTGTACTGGGTGGAGCGACACGCGAAATCCTGCAACATATGACCGTCCCGATTTTTCTGTCTCACTGAGGCGGTAGTGCACGGCGCATGACTGGTCTTTACAGGGACTTTGATACGGCTAAAGGACGATGATAGTCGGCGCAGACTGACGGCGCCTCCTGGCGGTACTTGCGAAGCCATATCAGGATGATAACGGTGCAGCCAATGAGGCGACAAAACGGATGACCTGTTCGACCAGATCAGGTTGAGCCTGACCCTTCTCATCCAGGCAATTCTGGATTTTATTGACGATGGCAGAGCCGACGACAGCCGCGTCTGCATCACAGTTAATTGCCTCGACCTGTTGTGGAGTCTTGATCCCGAAACCGACCCCAATGGGCAGTTGGCAGTGTTCACGTAACCGCCGTATGGCAGCGGAAATATCTTGTGGTTGTGCTGAACCGGTGCCGGTAATACCGGCAATGGAAACATAATACAAGAAACCACTGGCCTTGCTGACTACCTGTGGCAGACGCGTTCCAAGAGTGGTGGGTGTTGCCAGTCGAATCCAGCGCAGACCTGCGGGTATTGCCAAGTCACACAATTCAACATCTTCTTCAGGAGGGAGATCGACGATAATCAGCGCATCAACACCAACTTTAGCAGCCTGTCGCAGAAATGTCCTGCTGCCGAAGCGGTAAATGGGATTGTAATAACCCATCAACACTACCGGGGTATGATGATTGCTCTCTCGAAACAGCCGCACCATTTCCAGTGTGCGCTGTACCGTCATGCCAGCAGCCAGTGCTCGCAAATTGGCCGCCTGAATAGCGGGGCCATCGGCCATAGGGTCTGAAAAGGGCATGCCAAGCTCGACGATGTCAGCACCGGCATCGGGAAGCTTGTTGAGCAAAGCAAGGGAAGTGTCAAAATCAGGGTCACCTGCAGAGATAAAGGTAATAAGTCCACCCCGTCCGGCTGCTTTGATTTGTGCAAATCGCCTTTCGATACGGCCTTCGCTTGCGTAGTTCATAATCACAGTTCCACGCCAAGGTGCTTGGCTACGGTAAACACATCTTTATCACCTCGACCACTGATATTAACAACCATGATATGGTCTGCCGGCAGATCAGGAGCTATTTTGGCAACATGGGCGAGGGCATGGGCAGACTCCAGGGCAGGGATAATGCCTTCCAGGCGGCTGCAAAGCTGGAAAGCTTCCAGAGCTTCCTGATCGGTGATGGCAACATACTGTACCCGACCCTGTTCGAACAGCCAGGCATGTTCCGGTCCAATTCCCGGGTAGTCGAGACCGGCTGAAATGGAATGCGCATCATTGATCTGACCATCATCATTTTGCAGCAGATAGGTCCGGTTGCCATGCAAAATACCTGGATGACCGCCCGTCAGGGAGGCTGCATGCTTGCCCGAAGCCAGGCCCAGCCCTGCGGCTTCAACGCCGATAATATGCACGCTAGGGTTGTCCAGAAAGGGATGAAACAGGCCGATGGCGTTAGAACCTCCACCGATACAGGCGATCAAGGTATCTGGCAGGCGTCCCTCCTGCTCCTGGATCTGTTGCCTTGTTTCGCGACCGATGATGGTCTGGAAATCACGTACCATGGCGGGATAGGGATGCGGTCCTGCCGTAGTACCGATAATGTAAAAAGTATTGTCCACATGAGCCACCCAGTCACGCAGAGCATCATTTAAAGCATCTTTTAGCGTAGCGGTGCCACTGGTTACCGGCCTGACCTCGGCACCGAGCAATTTCATACGAAAAACATTGGGCGCCTGACGCTCCATATCGGTAGCCCCCATATAGACCACGCAGGGCAGGTTGAACAAGGCACAGACGGTTGCTGTGGCGACCCCATGTTGCCCAGCCCCGGTTTCAGCGATAATGCGGCCTTTGCCCATGCGTTTGGCGAGCAGGATCTGTCCCAGGGTATTGTTGATTTTATGCGCACCCGTGTGGTTGAGCTCTTCACGTTTCAAGTAGATTTTGGCACCACCAAAATGTGCAGTCAGTCGACTGGCAAAATATAATGGACTTGGACGCCCGATGTAATGCCGGGCATAGTAGTCGAAGTCTTTCTGAAACTGCGGATCAGTTTGGGCATTATGATAGGCATCTTCCAGGTCAAGAATCAGGGGCATTAAGGTTTCTGCTACATAGCGGCCACCGAAAATTCCGAAATGACCGTCCTTGTCAGGCTCGTGACAATAACTGGGTAAGGCTTCAGATGCTTGCATGGGGTGCTCGGTGGCGTTAGGAAAAGAGGATTTATGTCATTATATAGAACAGGACCCGATAATTATACCGGGTGATCAGGTAAGGAAACGGATGCGTATTGTACTTTGCATAGAATATGACGGCAGTCGCTTTCATGGCTGGCAACAACAGCCAGGCACAGCGACGGTCCAGCAACACCTGGAGCAGGCCGTATCCTTTGTTGCAGATTGTGAAACATCGGTGACCGCGGCAGGCCGTACGGATAGCGGTGTTCATGCGACTGGACAAATGGTGCACTTTGATACCACCGCACAACGTGATTCGTACGGTTGGATGCGTGGTATCAACAGTCGGTTACCGCCGGGTATCGCTGTACTCTGGGCACAGACGGTGGATAACGACTTTCATGCCCGCTTCAAGGCTGTTTCGAGGAGCTACCGATATGTTATCCTGAATCGAAGGGTTCGACCCACCTTTCTCGCTGGTCGGGTGACTTGGGATTATCGGCTGCTGCGCGAGCAAGCCATGCTCGATGCCAGTCATTATCTGCTCGGAGAGCATGATTTTTCAGCCTTTCGGGCCAGTTCATGCCAGGCCAAATCACCGTGGCGAACGATTACCAGGATTGCCATTCAGCGTCGCCGTGAGTGGTTGTGGGTAGACATTCAAGCCAGTGGTTTTCTGCATCACATGGTACGGAATATTGTTGGTAGTTTGCTGATGGTTGCATCTGAAGAACAGCCAGTGAGATGGATCGACGAGGTGCTCCAGTCACACGACCGATGTTTGGCTGGCCCAACGGCTGCTCCGGATGGTTTGTACTTGACGGCAGTAGAATATGACGCAAAATACCGGTTGCCGACATCCCCCCTTTGCTGTCGATATTGGTGATGCTGAATATGGTGATACAAATCCCTCTGTGCGTTACAATGCTTGATCGAGAAAACACTTGCGAACCCGAATAAAAATCTGTGGTGTGACCCGACAACAGGATGCTGAGTGTGCGATTGAGGCCGGAGTTGATGCGCTCGGTTTTATGTTCTGGGCGCCGAGCAAGCGCTTTATCGCTGTGGATAAAGCCGCGAAGATTGTCGATCAGCTTAGTCCCTACGTAACTACAGTTGCAGTATTTGTGGACCCAACCGCAGCCGAGGTTGATGCTGTGGTTGAAAATGTTGCCATCGACAGCCTGCAATTTCACGGCCATGAATCGGCGGATTTCTGTACTCGTTTTGGGCGGCCCTTTGTCAAAGCTCTCGCCATGCGACCGGATCAGGATGTATCTGGTTTTTGTTTGCAGTATCATCAGGCGGATGGTGTGCTGCTTGATACCTACCGGCCGGGTACACCAGGTGGTACTGGACAGCAATTTAGCTGGCAGTGGATACCCCGGCAGCTGTCGCTGCCGGTGATTCTTGCTGGCGGCCTGGCACCGGAGAATATCACCGAGGCAGTTTGCACAGTACGGCCTTATGCAGTGGATGTCAGTAGTGGTGTTGAATCCAGCCCGGGTTGTAAGAACCCCAAAAAACTGCAGGCCTTGTGTCGCGCAGTCCGGCGAGCGGATGCGATGGTTGAGGGGCTTGAGTCCCAAACAACAGGAGAATACAGTTGAACTGGTTTGAAAAATTATTGCCTCCCAAGGTTAAGGCCAGCAAGCAATTCAGCCGACGTGGGGTGCCTGAGGGGTTGTGGGAAAAGTGTAAAGCCTGCCAAGCCATGTTGTATCAAGCTGAACTGGTACGAAATCTTTACGTATGCCCCAAGTGTGGACACCACATGCGTCTGTCGGCACGTGCCCGGCTCGATGCTTTTTTTGATGAGGGCGAAAAAGTCGAAATCGGTGACCGCATTCGTCCCATGGATAGGCTGCGCTTTCGGGATTCAAAAAAATACCGTGATCGTCTTATTGAAGCGCGCAAGACCACAGGAGAGGAAGAGGCGCTACTCGCCCAACAAGGTGAAGTCAAGGGACTGCCTTTGGTTGCCGTGGCTTTTGAATTCGGTTTTATGGGCGGTTCGATGGGTTCTGTTGTGGGAGAACGTTTTGTGCGGGCTGTGAAGTTGGCGCAGGAACAGGGAATGCCTTTTGTCAGTTTTTCTGCCAGTGGCGGGGCGCGTATGCAGGAGTCACTGTTTTCGTTGCTGCAAATGGCGAAGACTTCGGTTGTGCTTGCCACCCTGGCTGAGGCACAGTTGCCTTATATCTCGATCTTGACCGATCCGACCATGGGTGGCGTCTCCGCTAGTCTGGCCATGCTTGGGGATATTATTATCGCTGAGCCGAAGGCTCTGGTGGGCTTTGCTGGCCCCAGAGTGATCGAGCAAACGGTACATGAAGTGTTGCCAGAAGGATTTCAGCGTTCCGAGTTTTTACTCGAGCACGGGGCCATCGATATGATCCTGGATCGCAGAAAAATGCGTGATGAGATACATTTATTGCTCTCTACTCTGATGGTGAAACAGGCTTCCTAGGATGAGCAAGGCAGGCTCGCTCCCGGGCATCATGGGAGGCACGCTGCCTGATTGGCTTGAACACATCCAGCAGGTTCATTTTCGCAGCATCGATTTGACCCTGGATCGGGTGTCCAGCGTGTTGCAGCGTTTAGGATTGGGTCAACCTGCAGTGCCGGTAATAGCGGTCAGCGGGACCAATGGTAAGGGCTCTACAGTCGCGATGCTGGAGTCGATTTATCGGGCTGCCGGCTACACACCGGGAGCTTATACCTCTCCGCACCTGCAACGGTTCAATGAACGTATTCGGGTTGATGGTGAAGTGGCATCGGATCGTGTGATTTGTGATGCATTGGCACGTATTGAAACAGTTCGAGCTGCCGTTCCGCTGACTTATTTTGAATTTGCTACCTTGGCAGCGCTACTGATATTTGCTGAACGGCGGGCCTGTCCACTGCTTCTCGAAGTGGGCATGGGTGGGCGTTTGGATGCGGTCAATAGTATTTCAGCGGATATTGCCATGGTGACTTCTATTGGCCTTGATCATCAGACCTGGCTGGGAGAGGGCCGTGAGGCGATCGGCTGGGAGAAGGCTGGAATTTTTCGCGCGGGTCATCCAGCCATCTGTGCGGACCCAGAACCTCCGGACTCGATCACAGATTTTGCCATTCAGGCTGGCGCCAAGTTGTTATTGCTGGGGCACGATTTCACGCTACAAAAACAGCAAGATGGGTGTTGGCACTGGAGTACCCGACATGGAGGATTGGCTCTGGATTTTCCTGCACCACAAATTCCAGGTTCCAGACAGTGGCAGAATGCGGCGGCTGTATTGATGGCGGTTTCACAGATGCAAGGCCGTTTGCCAGTGTCGAGCCCGGCCATTCTTGCCGGTATGGGTTCTGTGCAACTCGCCGGTCGCTTGCAGATCCTCTCCGCCTGCCCACAAGTCCTTGTTGATGTGGCACACAACCTTCAGGCAGTCGAGGTATTGGAAGAGTATTTGCTTTGCCACCCCATAGCGGGCCACACCTATGCAATTTACGGCGCGCTGGTGGATAAGAATGTCGGGTTGATATGCCAACAACTCGAAGCTTGTATTGACCACTGGTTACTTGCCGGTTTGGCCGGAGAACGTGGTCGCAGCGCAGCGCAAACAGCAAAAAAAATGCCGGGTTGTATCGAAAAAGACAAGTTGCAGTTGTTTGCTAATGTCGACAGTGCTTTGGCCCAGGCCAGAGCGTTGGCCGGTCAAGCGGATCGAATTGTAGCGTTTGGCTCCTTCCAGGTTGTGGGTGCTATAATCTCCCGCTTTGAATCCGATAGCGAATAAATCGTACTGGGAATGACTGCAGACGCGCAACAGCAGCCTGGAGAAGTCAATATCCTGCACCGCGGTGTAGGGGCATTTATCCTGATTGTTTTGGTGCTGATCCTGTTGAAGGGATTGCTACGGGAACAGCGTGTGCCTGTGATATCTGTCCAAGATTTTGCTGCAGATGTAGCCCTGCCCGTGTCAGACACAACGTACCCGTCGACCGTACAACTGGGTCAAACCCGCCGGGTGATAAACTCCATCAGAGTGCCGGTTAAGATCGGGGGCCACCTCAAGAAGGGTGATTCTGCATTAGCCATGAGCAGACCTGCTAACAGACACAAGCCAGTTGCCCAAGTGACTGGAAAATCTCCTGAAAAAGTGGCTGTTGCAGCGAAAAAGACAGTGAAAAAACGGGCTAAACCTGCCAGGAAAAAGGCTCTGACTCATGCGGTTGCAACCCCGGCAAGTACACGCAAGAGCAGGGCTTCAAAGACAAAGAAAAGCGTAAAAGTGGGTGCCAAATCGAGGGTACAGTCGAAGAAAATACCCCGGCCGTCGATCACAAAACCTTCCACGGTAAAACGCAATTCTGCCACTGTAAAGATTGCCAAAGCCCGCAGCTCTGTGAGTGCAGGTCCAGCGACCAGGGTCGTGGCCAGGAGCAATAAGAATCCTCGGGCAATGGTCAAATCCAGCATACCCGCAGACTGGATTGTCCAGATTGGCTTGTATTCGTCCAATGCCAACGCTCGCCGGGTGAAGGCAGACCTGCACAAACTGGGGTATCCAGTGGTCAGTATGCTCATGAAAACCGGAAAGGGCATGGTCACAAGATTATGGCTCGGCCCATACAAAAAACGCTCTTCAGCAGCCCTGGTCAGAAAGAAAATAACGGTTCTTGCCCGATACAAGGACAGTTTTATCGCCTCGAATCCGTTGCAGCGAAAGTGATGCAGGGTGTTACTGCTCGATCAAAACAGAGGTGTTGTAGATTGACTCGCCTTGCCCTTTAAATGGAGCCGAATATGTTGTCATTGCTTGATTATGTTGTTTTGGGGGTCCTCGTGATCTCGCTGCTGATCGGTGTTTTCCGGGGTTTTATCCGGGAAATATTATCGCTGGTTTCCTGGGGAGTGGCGGTCTGGACTGGATTTCATTTCAGCCCACAATTTGCGCAGTATTTTTCCCCAATGATTGCTTCACCTCAATTGCAGCAGATTGCGGCCGGCATTGCGCTGTTTATTTTGGTCCTGTTGCTGATGTCGTTTCTAGCCTATTTGTTGAACAAGGTATTCAGTGCCGGGAAAATCTCGGGCCCGGATCGAACCTTGGGTGCCTTATTCGGGTTGGCGAGGGCAGCCGTAATTATTGCTGTGGTCGGGTTCTTGATTCAATCCATGGGCATGACCACTGAGCCGTGGTGGCAGTCATCCAGATCGGCAACTTATATCACTCAGGCAGCCGATGTCCTGGGCAGATTGCTACCTCCAGGAATTACTATTCCTGCGATTACCAATGGAGGTTGAGAATGTGCGGGATTGTCGGTATTTTTGGTTCTGATTCCGTCAACCAGGGTATTTATGATGGTTTGACAGTGCTTCAACACCGTGGCCAGGATGCGGCAGGAATGATGACCAGTGATGGTAATCGGGTCTTTTTGCGCAAGGACAATGGTTTGGTCAGCGATGTATTTCACACCCGGCATATGCTGCAGCTAAAAGGATTTATGGGAATTGGGCATGTGCGTTACCCGACTGCGGGTTCTGACTCCCGGGCCGAAGCCCAGCCATTTTACGTGAATGCGCCATTTGGTATGGCATTGTGTCATAACGGCAACCTCACCAATGCCAAACAATTGCGTCGAGAACTGTTCGAGACAGATCTGCGTCATATCAATACCACCTCTGATTCGGAAATTCTTCTGAATGTATTTGCGTATGAACTGCAGAAGGTGTTGGATGGGCGTCGTTTAAAACCGGCCGCAGAGGATTTGTTTGTCGCAGTGAAAGCGCTGCATCGGCGCTGCCAGGGTGCTTATGCGCTGGTCCTGATGATCGTCGGCGTGGGGATTATTGCAATCCGGGATCCCCATGGTATTCGGCCACTGGTCTATGGCAAGCGTCAAGGCCAAAATGCTGTCTCGTACATGTTTGCCTCCGAGAGTGTGGCACTCAATGTGCAGGAGTATGAATTGATCCGTGATGTGGCTCCTGGAGAAGCTGTCTTCGTCGATATGGGTGGCAAAGTCAGTGCGTGTGTTTGTGCCAAGGGCCAACCTCATACCCCCTGTATTTTCGAATATGTGTATCTGGCACGGCCTGATTCGGTGGTTGATGGAATTGCAGTTCACCGTACCCGTCTGCGTATGGGAGAATTGCTGGCCCGACGTTTGTTGACGGTCTGGCCAGATCACGATATTGACGTCATTATTCCGGTACCCGATACCAGCCGAACTGCAGCCTTGCAAATGGCCTATGCCTTGGGTCTGACCTACCGGGAAGGCTTTATAAAAAATCGCTATATCGGACGCACCTTTATTATGCCGGGCCAGGCTGCGCGCCAAAGGTCAGTGCGCCAGAAACTCAATGCCATTCGCCAGGAATTCCTGGGCAAGAATGTGTTGCTGGTGGATGATTCGATTGTCCGGGGCACGACTTCAACCCAGATCATCCAATTGGCCCGTGATGCCGGGGCGAGAAAGGTTTATCTCGCATCTGCTGCACCCGCAGTGCGGTTTCCTAATGTCTATGGCATTGATATGCCTTCAAGCCGGGAACTGGTAGCCTATGATCGAACTGTTGATGAAATAGCTGTTGTGATCGGTGCTGATTGGCTGCTTTATCAAGAGTTGGAGGATTTGGAGCTGGCAGTCAGTGACGAGAGCACAGTCATCAATCAATTTGATTCTTCCTGTTTTAACGGGCACTATATTACCGGAGATATCAGCATCAACTATTTGCAGCAAGTTGATCTGGAACGCAGTGATGAAGCCATGCCGCACCAACACAGTAATGACCTTGATCTGGCAGAAGTCACAGGATATCAATGAAACTGTGAGAAACAAAAGTGGCCAAAAATCATAACTACCGTCCTCGCACCCTGGCGGTCCGCTGTGGTCAGCGTCGTACTGCAGAGGGAGAACATTCAGAAGCCTTATTTCTGACCTCGAGTTTCGTTTTTGAATCCGCCCAACAGGCTGCGGCCCGGTTCGCCGATGCAGAGCCGGGCAACATTTATTCACGATTTGCCAATCCTACGGTAACGGTTTTCCAGGAACGTTTGGCGGCTCTGGAAGAGGCAGAATCTTGTGTGGCAACGGCCTCGGGGATGGCGGCAATTCTCAGCCTGGCGCTGACGGTGCTGTCGGCGGGAGATCATGTGATTCTTTCCAACGCCCTGTTTGGTTCCACCATCTCCATGTTCCGGCAGATTTTTGCGCGTTTTGGTATTGCTTTTGATGTGGTGTCCCAGACCAGCACCGTAGCCTGGGAAGCAGCGATCAAGCCGAATACCAAACTGCTGTTTGCTGAAAGCCCCAGCAACCCTTTGACCGAAATTGCCGATCTGGCAGCGTTGGCCCAGCTGGCCCATTCGACTGGGGCCCTGTTGGCTGTAGACAACACCTTTTGTACCCCGATTTTGCAACAGCCGCTGAAGCTGGGTGCCGATGTGGTGATCCATTCTGCGACCAAATTTCTCGATGGCCAGGGCCGCTGCCTTGGTGGCGCGGTAGTGGGTAGTCAGGCACTGGTTGGTGAAGCCGTGTTCAAGGTGTTACGTAACTGCGGACCCAGTATGAGCCCTTTTAATGCCTGGGTTTTTATCAAAGGCATGGAAACGCTGCCGGTACGGTTGCAGGCGGCATGTGCCAGTGCATTGGCTTTGGCGCAGTGGCTGGAACAACAACCGGCGGTGGCAAGAGTGTACTATCCGGGGCTTGAATCTCACGCACAATATGCATTGGCTTGCACCCAGCAGAAGGAAGCGGGCTCCATGCTTTCCTTTGATATCAAGGGAGGAAAGCCTGCTGCCTGGCGGCTACTCGACTCGCTGCAACTGCTGTCGTTGACCGCTAATCTTGGGGATACAAAAACCACGATTACTCACCCGTCTTCAACCACACACGCCCGTTGGAGTGAAGAGGACCGTCAGGCGGCCGGGATTGAGCAGAGCCTGCTCCGTATTTCTCTGGGGCTAGAGGATCTGCTGGATATACAAGAAGACTTGGCTGCCGGCTTCCAGGCAGCATAAACAGGTTGGTGAAAAAGCCTCAGGTGAACACGAAGCAAGGCCAAAATCTGCGCACAAGTACAGAGTACAGACGGGTGCATGCCTGTTCTCAAGAGTAGTGGTCACAAGTCGAGCAAGGCTATTCAGATAATAGCCCGGTGCGCACGAGTGGACCAGGAGTCAGGTGTAGCATATCCTTGCCCAGCAACAGTACGCTGCTGCCTGTGTACCAGGCTCCCAGGACTATTCTGCGACGTTGCTGTCCCTGTGCTTCCCAGTCATGAATAGCCGGTCGGTGGGTGTGACCGTGCACCAATACCTGAACGGAAAAATCCTCCATGGTCTCATCCACTGTGACCTGATTCACGTCCATGATATCCATGCTCTTGAGTTGTCGATTTTCCTGGCTTCGTTGCCGGGCCTTTTGTGCCATTAGAATTCTTTCTGATTGCGGTCGCGCGAGAAATTCACCTTGCCAGCTGGCCTGATTAACCAAGGCACGAAAATCCTGGTGTTCGATATCATCGGTGCAAAGGCTGTCACCGTGCATGAGCAGTACCCGGGTGCCATTGATTCTGACCACTGTGCCATCGGCCAGCAATTGACAGCCGGTTTGCCGGGAAAAGCTTTCTGCAACCAGGAAATCACGATTTCCCGGGATAAAAAATAACTGCACGCCAGCCGTGGTCAGTGCCAGCAAGTGCTGAATCACTGTTCCATAACCGAGTCGCACAGCGGCATCATCACCCACCCAGAATTCAAACAGATCACCCAGGATATACAATGACGACAGTTTGGGTTGCAGTACATCAAGGGTTTCCAGAAAGCGCGTCATGCCGAGCGTATCTTCGGCGGCCAGGTGAAGATCAGAGATAAAACCAATCACAGTGAATTCCAGAGCCTTGTTGCCAACTGAGGGTTTTTTAGCATTGATACACAGTTCATCGTCAGGTAGTGAATAAAAATGGTAAATGTACTGTTTCGTGTGCGGCAGTACAGAATCGATTTTCTGGTACTATGCGCACTTCGTCAACCATCTGAACAAAGATTTACGGGCCAGCTACGCGATGTTAAAAATTTACAACAGTCTGACACGTAGTAAGCAGAAATTTATTCCCATCCAGGCCGGTAGAATAGGAATCTACGTCTGTGGAATGACGGTTTACGATTACTGTCATCTTGGTCATGCTCGCGTGATGGTGGTGTTTGATACCGTAGTCAGGTATCTGCGTGCAGTGGGTTATGCGGTCAATTATGTACGCAATATTACCGACATTGATGACAAGATTATTCAACGAGCGGCGGAAAGACAACAGGATTGTGCTGACCTAACGTCATTTTTTATTGATGCCATGCATGAAGATGCCGCCAAGCTCAATATTCTGCCTCCTGATCAGGAACCCAGGGCAACCGCACACATCGACAATATTGTCACCATGGTGGCCACCTTGGTGGAACGAGGCTTTGCCTATCCCACGCCATCCGGTGACGTCTATTACCGAGTACGTCGTTTCGATCGCTATGGCAAGCTCGGGGGCATTGAAGTTGATGATTTGCGTTCTGGGGCCCGGGTTGAGCCAGGTAGTTTGAAAGAAGATCCGCTGGATTTTGTGCTGTGGAAAGCCGCAAAGCCGGGGGAGCCAAGCTGGGCTTCGCCCTGGGGATTAGGACGCCCGGGTTGGCATATTGAATGTTCTGCGATGTCTACCCATTGCCTGAGCAATCATTTTGACATTCATGCCGGTGGCATGGATCTTCGGTTTCCCCATCACGAGAATGAGATCGCGCAGTCTGAGGCTGCCACCGATGAGACCTTTGTCAATTTCTGGATGCACAATGGTTTTGTTGAAGTCGATGACGAAAAAATGTCCAAATCACTTGGAAACTTTTCCACGATTCGCGAATTACTCGAACAGGATGCCGATCAGCACAGAATGGGTGAAATTCTGCGTTTTATGGTACTGGGTAGCCACTATCGCAGCCCTTTAAGCTTTACTCCCAAAGGACTGACTGCAGCACGCAGTGCCTTGACCCGTATCTACCTGGTTCTCGACAAGCTTGGATCTGTGATGCCGTGCTCGATTGTCGAGGCACTGGAGGATCCGGCTTCAGCAAACTTTACCGCTGCCATGGAAGATGACTTCAATACACCGGATGCGCTGGCGATACTTTTTACTTTGGTGCGTGAATGCAATCGGGCACTGGATCAAGGGCAACAAGACACTGCGATGCAAAGAGCCAGAGTACTGCTTTGTCTGGGCAATATGCTGGGAATCCTGGACATAGAGCCGCAACATTTCTTGGTCGGCGCAGATGAAGGCGCTGAAGCATTGCTGACGCCTTCCGGCCTAACCCGAACTGCAGTGGATGATCTGGTTAAAGAACGCGAGCAGGCACGTTTGCAACGAGATTGGGTACGCGCGGATGTTTTGCGAGAGCAACTGATTGGTGAAGGGATCGTGCTTGAAGACGATTCCAAAGGTGGTACTCGCTGGCGGTTGGTTCAAGGGCCTGGAATTACTCCAGACCGATCTGGATGATTGGCTGGCGTACTACTTA
>CAYQAP010000051.1:0-17278 GCA_964415515.1 uncultured Gammaproteobacteria bacterium
CAACAAATTAGTATTGATGGAGTACTAACCCTGGGTGGCGGTTTGATGGCTGGTTTTTTTTGCCGGCGTACGTTTACTGGCCGATTTCTTGCTGCTGGCCTTGGCGGTTCGGGCGGTTTCTCCGGGTCCAGCAGTTTTGGTAACTCGACCCCTGGATCGCTTCTTTGTAGTCGCCTTATTGGCTGACTTTTTTGCCGCCTTTCTAGGCGCTTTTTTCCTTATCAGCTTGCCATTTTCGGTCAACCACTGCTGCGCCTGTTCCAGAGTAACCGACTCGCCCTCCGTACCTTTGGGGATGCGAGCGTTAGATTCACCATCCGTGATATAGGGCCCGTACCGACCCCGTAAAACCTGGATACCCTGTTCGGTAAAATCGTGAATTATCCGATTGGCATTCTGCGCTTTCTTCTCAACCACCAGCTCCAGTGCTCGCTCCCGGGTAATCGTATAAGGATCGTCATCTTTTTTCAGTGAAACAAACAGACTGTCAAAACGGACATAGGGCCCAAAGCGGCCAATATTGACCAGCATTTTCTCGCCCTCAGGGGTCAAGCCCATATCACGCGGCAAGGTAAACAGCGCCAGAGCGATGTCAAGATTGATCTGGCCCATTTTCTGATCCGGCCGCAAGCCGGCAAAACGCGGTTTTTCTTCATCTTCGCGTGTCCCGATCTGGACAAAGGGACCATAACGCCCCATCCTGACAGTAACCGGGCGCCCCGATTCAGGATCAACGCCCAGTTCCCGGGCCTGCAATACATCACTACGCTTGACCGACTCCTCCTTGGCTTCAATACGGGCCGAAAAATCTTTCCAGAAACGCTCCATGATGGGAACCCATGCTTTCTCACCCCTGGCGACTTCATCCAGAGCATCTTCCATACGGGCGGTGAAATTGTAGTCAACATAGCGTTCGAAATGCTGGGTCAGGAAACGATTGACGATACGCCCAATGTCCGTGGGAATAAAGCGTTTGCGATCCATATCCACATAACCGCGAAACTGCAGTGTGGAAATAATACTGGCGTAAGTTGAAGGACGACCGATCCCATAGGCCTCCAAGGTTTTTATCAAGGTGGCTTCGCTGTAACGAGGGGGTGGTTCAGTAAAATGCTGTTCCTTGCGCAGCAGCTTAAGTTCAACAGTTTGACCTTGTTGCAGGGTCGGCAGAAATTTCTGATCAGCCTCTTCCTTGCTGTCATCTTTGCCTTCACGATACAAAATCATAAAACCAGGGTCCGCCACGGTGGAACCGGTGGCACGAAAAAGATGATTTTCTCCAGCACGCAGTACCACAGTCACCGTATGCAAGGTCGCATGCACCATTTGGCTGGCCACAGCCCGTTTCCAGATCAGTTCATAAAGCTTGAATTGCTCTTCGCTCAGGCTTGACCGGATAACCTCCGGAACCCGTGCCGCCGCAGTAGGCCGAACTGCCTCATGCGCTTCCTGAGCATTTTTGGATTTGGTTTTATAGACATTGGGAGTGGCTGGAACATTTTCTGCCCCATGATGGCGGCTAATCCAGTCACGAATCTCCTCGACTGCTTCCTGAGCCAGATTCACCGCATCGGTGCGCATATAGGTGATCAACCCGACACTGTTACCGTCGATACTGATCCCTTCATAAAGCTGTTGGGCGATGCGCATCGTTCGCTGAGCGGTATAGCCAAGTTTGCGGGCGGCCTCCTGCTGCATCGTCGATGTAGTGAAAGCAGGTGACGGGTTACGCTTGCGTTGTTTGGACTCGACACTGTCAACATGCAGTCGACCAGCAGCAGCGCGAAGAAGCGCCGTCTCCATCACCGTCGCCTGTTCAGCATTACTGATTGAAAACTGGGTAAGTTTCTCTCCCTCAAAATGGCTGAGGCGGGCACTGAACTGCCCAGTATCTGCGATCAAGTCGGACTCGATAGACCAGTATTCCCGAGTCTTGAAGCGTTCAACCTCCTCTTCCCGCTCCACAATTAATCGCAAAGCCGGGCTTTGTACCCGACCAGCCGAGAGACCGGTCCGAATTTTCTTCCACAACAAAGGTGATAAATTAAAACCCACCAGGTAGTCCAGTGCGCGACGTGCCTGTTGTGCATCGACTAAACTCTCTGCCAATTCCCGCGGTTTCTCAATCGCATGATGGATTGCTTTTTTTGTGAATTCATGAAAAGCAACTCGGTGTATTTTCTTGTTTTTCAGTACATTACGATCTTTTAGTAACTCGTAAATATGCCATGAAATGGCTTCACCTTCACGATCAGGGTCAGTGGCAAGATAAATAGCCTCTGCTTTCTTAGCTTCCCGAATGATGGCTTCAACGTGTTTCTTGTTTTTTTCCACCAACACATAGCGCATCACAAAACCATGCTCAGGGTCTACAGCGCCGGTTTTGGGCTCCAGGTCCCGTACATGGCCATAGGAGGCAAGCGCAGTAAAATCTTTCCCCAAGTAGCGAGAAATAGTACGGGCCTTGGTTGGCGACTCAACAATAATGAGTTGTTTACTCATCCGGCTCCTCTAATACGCGTTCTGGAACCGGGAACAGCTGTGGGCTTTCATCGGCCAGATATGACTCCATCGACTCAGTGTATATGTGCAGAAATTCCGTCATGTACCCAGGCTTCTACCCAGCTGATATCTTCATTGGCAGGCTGCTGACGATTACACAACATCATCAGAATCACCCACTTTAATTGATCCAGATCGATTTCATCGACTTCCAGTGCCATGACACGTTCCAAGACCATTTCCCGGCTTAAGGGATCCAGAATGCCCGCAGACTCGAGTGTTAACAAGAGCCCATATCCATCCTGACCCAGTCGCCCAAGCTCGTCAGGCAATAGATAGCGCATTGACCCTTTATGGCCACCGCTATTATCGTCTTGCTGTTCGCAAATACTCGACAACTCTTCAAGCCAACTGAACGCATTATTGATATCCGTCGGGTTAAACCCGGCCTGATTGAGCTCAGCCGTCAACACTTCCTGGCTGGTCGCATAGTCGCCACCCTCAGCAAGGTAGTTATCAAAGAGATACAGCAACACTTCCAGGACATTCTCTTTCATTTTCCTCAATTCCATCATTATTCGGCCATTCACCGAAAGGCTGGCCGCGAGCTGCGCACCTTACAACAAGTATTCACCTAAAATCTATAGAGAAACCTGCTTCAAAGCAACTTCCCCCGTTACGATCTCTGTTCCCGGATAACCACTTGGCCCGGTCAGCTCAACCGCTGAAAACGGCCATCAACTGTACTCGCCATACGTCCTTCGATTTCAAGGCGCAGCAGCATCGCCGATACTGCTGCTACAGTCAATCCACTTCGGGCAACAATTTCATCCAGAGTAAGTGATTCCTGACCTACCAGCTCCAGTATGGGGTCAATAACATCCGTTGACAAGCCCGCAGCAGTCATAGATGTGGTCGTTATTCCATTTTCAGGAAACGATATTGCCGTCGCTGGCAGCTCCTCAATGATGTCATCGATGGTCTCGACCAGTTTCGCACCCTGTCGAAGCAGCACATGGCAACCATGGGACATAGGAGATTTAATAGAGCCGGGTACAGCGAAAACTTCCCGACCTTGTTCTGCGGCCAAACGAGCCGTTATCAGTGACCCGCTACGGCTTGCTGCCTCCACCACCAGAACACCCAAAGACAATCCCGAGATCAGGCGATTGCGCAGTGGAAATCGCCAACGTGCTACAGGTGTGGCCGGTGGGTACTCCGACACCAGCACACCATGCCGGCTAATCGCCTGTGCCAGTTTCTTATTATTCACCGGATAGACCTGATCCAGGCCGGTAGCGGCCACAGCCACAGTCCAACCTCGATTTTCCAATGCGGCCTTATGGGCCGCGCTATCTATCCCAAGTGCCAGTCCACTGGTAATTCCCAGGCCATGGCTACACAATGCGGATCCCAGCTCAGCCGTGATTTTACAGCCCATTGGAGTGGACCGACGGCTACCAACGACCGCAAGTTGTGGCCTCGACAGCAAAGTGCTGTGGCCTTGAAAATAAAGTACTACCGGAGCATCAGGCAAAACCCTGAGCCGGTCCGGATACTCTTTATGATTGAGGGGAAGAACATTATTTTCCGGCAATGCAAGCCAATCTAAAATAACCCCGATATCAACTCGCCTGGCTTTTTGGATCCAGGCAATGACATTCCGGTTACCAGCAAAAGCCTCCAGCAACCGATGGTCCGAAGCAGCAAACAGCTGCTCTGCGGATCCGAACGGCTGCAGCAACCGGACTTTGCTCGTGGCCGACAATCCGCTTAACGCTGACAGCTTCAACCAAGCCGACATCCCGTGCTCTTTGCCCATAAAAAACCTCCATGTCGACTCCGGTCATCCCTGACCTACTGTCTTCATGACAAATTGCCTCATGACAAATTGCCGCCCCTCAGGCTGATACTCAAGGCGTCACCACCAAATCCCCCAACCGAATCGACCGAACGGCTTGTACAATTAATCCATAGCTGACTTTTTCGAATACCCGAAACACCATCAATAATCCAGATTGCTCATCCGGCAAGGCAACCATGCGTCCCGTCAGGGGATCTTTGCTTTGGCCCTGTTGATAGCGTACCTGCAGTACATGACCAGGTTTCATTCCTTCGCGGTGTCCCAGACTCAAAATTACTACCTGATAGGGACTGGCCTCACGAACCCCACCCAATATTCGCAATATATAGCCCTTGAGTTGCTGCTCCGGAGCACTGGGCAGGTAATAAGGCAGTGCAATGTCCCGATCCACCGGCATCAATCGATCACCCGCGCCGATTTCCTGGGCCGCTGAAGTCAACACCAATTTAGCAGGGTCGCCAAAACGCAGTAATTTCGCTGTGCCAAGAAAGTGCGCCTCATAACCGAGCACTTCGCCGGTTTTTGGATGCTTAAGTACCTCTCCGCCGCGAAACACCTGGTAGTATTTCTGCCTGGCATCGGCCAGGCCACGTGCGTAAAACTGATCCAGTTTGCCCATGATCAAGTGTTTATCGAGACCACCGAGCACATAGCCAAGCTTATCCAGACCGTGTTCGTCAACCACCTGTGGCCGACTGAGAAAGGCTTCGATAGCACTCGGTGGTATGGTCGGGATGGCATCTTGCCGGGCCTTGGCATGAGTTTTTGGTGATAGCTTCAATGTTTGTCGCGGTAATAACTTCAAGCGGGGCTGTTTGCTCGTCCCTGCCATGACCAGCATATCACCAGGATAGATTCGATGGGGATTACTGATTTGCTCATTTAACTGCCACAATACCGGCCAGCGCCAGGGATCATCGAGGTATCGACCGGCAATACCCCACAAAGTGTCGCCCTTGACCACAGTATAGCTGTGCGGAAAACCCTGGCGAAGTTGTTGCGCCTGTACATTGCCAGTAACCGTCAGAACCAGCACCACCACCCAACCGGACACTACCGCTAATCTGCTCATATCGCTCAACGCCACCTGGCAAATCCTTTCGTTTTAGATTCGATCAGTCTAGCCCAGCAGGTATAATACGTCCAGCAGGACAGGCCTCGTTCCCGATGGTTTGTAACAACCGCTTACAATAATCCTATGGTGTACTCGTTGTGGCAACAGCAATGCATTCAATACTCGCGGTACACGGCCACCTGCTCTTGCCCGGCTGCGTGAATTTGTAGCCCGGTTTTGCATGGAGATAAACTATGGCTTTACTCGACATTCTCGTTTACCCTGATCCCAGGCTTCGCATCAAGGCGAAGCCAGTCGCTGAGGTGAATCAGACTATCCGGAACCTGGTCGATGATATGGCGCAAACCATGTATACAGCACCTGGGATCGGTCTGGCGGCGACCCAGGTTAATCTTGCTTATCGGGTCCTTGTGATCGACATTTCTGAAGAGAAAAACAACCTGCAGACTTTTATTAACCCGGAAATTATCACTGCCACTGGAGATCATGAATACGAAGAGGGCTGTCTTTCTGTACCCGGGGTTTATGCCAAAGTCAGCCGACCCTCGACAGTAACGGTACGTGCACTTGACCGTGAAGGCAAGCCCTTTGAGGTAACGGCCGATGGACTGCTCGCCACCTGTCTACAGCATGAAATCGATCATCTTGATGGCAAGGTATTCGTGGATTATTTGTCACGCCTCAAACAGGTACGAATCCGCAAAAAAATGCTCAAGGAAGTCCGCCAACAGGAGCTCGAACCCGGGCATCGCCAGGCTATCTAGTGAAACTGACAGAAGCGAAGATCGCCTTCGCCGGAACCCCGGAGTTTGCCGATACCATCCTGCAAACCCTGCTCCAGGGCAACATACGGCCCTGTGCTGTCTATACTCAACCTGACCGCCCACGAGGACGTGGTCGCAAAGTGACCAGCAGTGCGGTAAAAAGTACAGCCTTGGCACACCAACTCAGTGTACAACAACCCCACCAGCTTTCCAGCCCGAAATCCATCCAGGCCCTGATTCTCTGCCAGCCCGATGTATTGATTGTTGCCGCTTATGGTCTCATTTTGCCACAGCAGGTACTTGATTTGCCTCGTTTGGGTTGTGTAAACGTCCATGCTTCACTACTGCCACGCTGGCGTGGTGCCGCCCCCATCGCCCGTGCCATTGAAAACGGTGACGACACCACCGGTATCACCCTTATGCAAATGGCCCGTGGTCTGGATAATGGAGATATCCTGGATCAGGAACAGCTGAGCATCGGCCCTCGTGAGACTACGGCAACACTGCAGAAAAGGTTGGCTCACCTGGGAGCACACACACTATTTGAGTATTTACCCACTTTGCTGTCGAACCGTTGTCAACCACAAAGACAGGATCCAGCCCAGACCTGCTATGCCAACAAGCTCAGCAAGGAGGAAGCACAGATCGACTGGCGGCTGTCTGCAGTCCAGCTGGATCGACAAATCCGCGCCTTTAATCCATTTCCAATTGCACGTGCCGTCCATCACAACCAGACCATCCGGATCTGGCGGGCTCAACCGGAACCATCCCGGCCCGACGGTGGCAGCACCGAACCGGGTAAAATCATGGCCATCGACCGCACCGGCATTGTGGTTGGCTGCGGGGCAGGTGCACTGCGGCTTCTGGAGCTACAGCGAGCGGGTGGCAAGCGCTTGTCTGCAGCCAACTTTCTGAATGGTTACCGATTGTCTGTTGGCGATCCACTGCAAACCACTTTGCCCTGAACCATGACTCCTGGAACCCTCCGCTTACTGGCCGCCAGAATCGTTCAAAAAGTCTGCGAAAATGGACAAAGCCTGAGTGGCCTGGTGGAGCAGCATGACCAAGATCACACGCTGTCAGTACTTGATCGTCGCCTGTTGGCAGAGCTGGTCTTTGGCAGCCTGCGCTGGTCACAGCGCTTTGATGCGCTGCTGGCGCAACTGCTCAGCCGACCTTTGCGCAAACGGGATCAGGACCTCTATTGCCTGCTTAAAATCGGCCTCTACCAATTGCAATACACCCGCATCCCGGCCCACGCAGCTGTGTACGAAACGGTCGCAGCCTGCAAACTTCTGGGCAAAGCCTGGGCCGCTCGCATGGTCAATGCGGTCCTGCGAAATGCCCAACGCCAGGAGCTGACGTTAAAAACTACATATAACGACCACGAGAAGGTTAGTTTCCCAGGCTGGTTGCACCATGCCATCTGCACCCACTGGGGCCCACAAGCTGCGGCAATCTTTACTGCAAGCAACCAGCGGCCGGATCTTATCCTCAGGGTTGATACCTCCAAAGTCAGCCGTGAGCGGGTCATCGATCAGCTGGCACAACAGGACTTGACCGCACAGCCAATAGCCGGGATTGACTCCGCGTTGCGACTGAATAAGCTCATCTCGCCTGTCACTTTGCCCGGTTTCGCAGAGGGTACGCTGTCGGTTCAGGATGCTGGCGCTCAGCTGGCAGCCCCGCGGCTGTCAGCAGCATCCGGACAGCGCATTCTGGATGCCTGTGCAGCTCCGGGCGGAAAAACCATCCATCTTGCTCAATATCAAGCGGACTGCGAAATCACTGCCATAGATCAATCCAAGGATCGGCTGGTACGACTGCAGGATAATCTGCAGCGCATCGACAACCATACTGTCAAGGTATTGTGTGCCGATGCCGCACAGCCGGATACCTGGTGGTCCGGCAAACCTTACCACCGGATCTTACTGGATGCACCCTGCTCAGGCAGTGGTGTTATCCGCCGCCATCCAGACATAAAAATCTTGCGCCGGCAAACAGATATTGGCATGCTGGTAAAGCAACAGAAAGCCCTGTTACATTCCTTATGGCCTCTGTTGGAAAACGGTGGCAGAATATTGTACGTTACCTGCTCCCTGCTGCCGGAGGAAAATGAGCAACAGATTGTTGATTTTTTGAACTACTTTCCTGAAGCCCGATGCCGCATACCCAGTGGGATCGGCCTCAACACAGGTCATGGCAGCCAACTGTTACCCGGCACTCATGATACTGATGGATTTTTTTATGCCTGTCTGGAAAAACTGTAGCCGCCTGTTCTTTTGTCTGCTGCTAAATCTGCTGGTCGGTACGATCAGCCGTGCCGACTTTGCTCTGACTGAAGTCTCCGCTACGCTCTCTCCAACTCATCTAACCATCAGCACCCGGGGTCAACTCAGTCTGAGCGATCATACCAAGGAAGCTGTCGCCAACGGCATCCCGTTGGATGTTGTCACGCTTGTACGACTGAAACGTAACCGCGACTGGTTGTGGGACCCGATCGTGGCAGAATGGAAAATCCGCACTCGACTGCGCTTTCATGCCTTGTCTGCCAAATACATTGTCGAATTTCCCGACCAGAATACATCAGAAAGTCATTCTTCTCTGGCGGATGCCTTGGCCGCTATTGGTGATACACGATCATTTAATCTGCGGTTGCCGAAAAAACTTGAATTTGATTTTGACCAATACTATGTGGCGACCAAAATGTTGCTGGATGTAGAAGCACTGCCGATCCCACTTCGACCCCTCGCCTACACTCTGCCATCGTGGTGGCTGGACAGCAACTGGAGCACATGGTCACTACATCTTTAAGCCACAGGGTACTGCTTCGGGCTTCTTTTGTTTCCCTGTTCGGTGGCCTGCTGGCAACTCTGATCATGCTGACTGCCGCCGCCCGGCACAGCGAATTTTTTGGCCGTTATTATTCGATCCTGCTGGCTGTCAACATACTGGGCATTATCTTGTTGCTCGGGCTCATCATCCCCAATCTGTGGAACCTGATCAAGCAGTATCGCAATCACAAGCTGGGTTCCCGACTGACCCTGCGCATGCTCGGGACCTTCGCAGGTATTGCCCTACTGCCCCTCGTGATCGTCTACTACTTTTCGGTCCAGTTCCTCAGTGAAGGCATCGACAGCTGGTTCAATGTAAGGATTACCAAGGCCCTCGATGATGCCCGGCTATTGGGTCAATCCACCCTGGAAACGGTAAAAAAAGATGCTTTGCAGGAAGCTCGACAAATCGCCGATTCACTGGTCGATGAAGGCGACCTGGTAAGCACGATTAACGATATCCGACAACAGCATAACTACGACGAACTTACCCTGTTCGGCTACAACGGCCAGATCGAAGCCTCCAGCTCAATTGATCAACGCTCACTATTGCCGGACCGCCCCCCGGAAGTACTCCTCAATAAATTACGTCGCGGCACCTATCAGACCAATCTCAAACCACAGGCCGATGACAGCATCAAGCTGCGCATTCTGGTACCGGTTTTTGGCCAAACCGTCACCCAGCCTTTGAGAATCCTGCAGATCATCCGTAGCCTTCCATTGCGGCATGCCAAGCTCAGTGCTAGCCTGGAATCTGCAGTACGTGAATACCAACAAATCAAGTTTCTTCGCCAACCACTCAAATTTACTTTTGTCCTGACCTTGTCACTGATTGCCTTGGCCACGCTGTTAATGGGGATCTGGGCCGGTATATTCTCCTCCCGAAAACTGATCAAGCCGTTACGTGATCTGGCCAACGGCACGCGTGCTGTGGCGGACGGCAATTACGACACCATCCTGCCCGTTGTCCAACGTGACGAATTTGGTATTCTGGTCGAATCTTTTAATGATATGACCCGTCGAATCCAGATAGCACGGGATGAAACACAGCGTGCCAAACTCGAGTCCGATACACAGCGCACCTATCTGCAGACTGTGCTGAGCCATCTCTCCTCTGGAGTGATCTCAATCGACGCCCAGTGGCGCTTGCGGACCTTCAACCCGGCTGCTCAGGAAATTCTGGGGATCGACCTGACAACAACACTGGACCAAACCTTACTGCAGGTCAGCTCCACCTTTCCCCAAGTCACCCCCTTGTGGGATCTGGTGAACCTGGGTATCGAAGAGGGCCAGCCGGAATGGCAGGGAGAAATATCCCTGAATACGGAGCGGGGTCGGCGCATCTTGCTCATTCGAGGCAGTCAGTTGCGGGGCAGCCATTCTACAGAGGGTGGCTTTGTGGTGTTATTCGATGAAATCACTGATCTGGTCCAGGCACAGCGCAATGCGGCCTGGCATGAGGTTGCACGCAGACTGGCACATGAAATCAAGAACCCGCTGACCCCAATCCAGCTAAGTGCTGAACGGATTCGCAATAAATATCTGGACACCTTGCCGGCTGACAATCGGGGTGCCCTGGAGCGGGCAACCCGCATTATCGTACAACAAGTCGATGCCATGAAGCAGATGGTTGATTCCTTTTCAGACTACGCCCAACCGGTACTGGCTACTACTGCTGTAGATCTCAATCAATTGGCGAGTGATGTGGCCGAATTGCATCGAGGAAGGCACCAGCCTGAAATCAAACTCAACCTGTCAACCGAGATACAGCCGGTCATCGCGGATGCCAATCGCCTATTGCAAGTACTGAACAATCTCATTATCAACGCCTGCGATGCCCTGCAACAGATGGAACCGTCAGACCAGGCTACACCAGGCATCGAAATCAGTACCCAGCCACAGGAAGATCATGGACAACATTTGATCCAACTGACTGTCGCGGATAACGGGCCAGGCTTTTCCAACAAGCTTCGAAGTGATATCTTCGAGCCTTACGTCACTACCAAAACCAAAGGCACGGGACTCGGGCTCGCCATTGTCAAACATATTGTTGAAGAGCACGGTGGAAAAATCTGGGCATCAACAAACCAGCCTCACGGGGTGATCGTCACGGTACTGCTGCCTGCCAGCAGCAAAACAACGATCAGCGCTGAAACCATCCTATCTAGCAAAGGTCAAATCGAACCATGAGCCAAAGCATCCTCGTCGTAGATGATGAACCGGATATCCGGGAAATCGTTCAGGACATCCTGACCGATGAAGGCTATCGTGTGCGGACAGCTGAAAATGGGGAAACTGCCCGCAGCTGCATTCATGATCAGGACATCGATCTTGTACTGCTGGATATTTGGATGCCGGATATTGATGGTATCACCTTGCTTCAAGAGTGGTCTTCACAACCGGAGTGGGATGTTCCGGTTGTCATGATTTCCGGACACGGTAATGTTGAGACAGCGGTCGAGTCCGTGCGTCTGGGTGCTTATGATTTTCTGGAAAAACCGTTGTCAACAGCGAAATTGCTGGTCACCATCAAACGAGCCGTGCAAACCCGGACCTTGCGCACAGAAAACCGGAAATTAAAAAAACGCCTCAAACCACAATCCGAGCTGCTCGGCAGCAGCCAGATCATGGTCAACTTGCGACACACTCTGCAACAGGTCGCAGGCACCGACAGCAGATTATTGCTCAGTGGAGAACCCGGCAGTGGCAAAGATGTCGCCGCGCGCTATATCCACTCCCAAAGTGGTCGTCGGGAACAGCCCTTCGTCGATCTCAGCCTGGCTGTGGCCCACACTAAAAATGCTGTCCAGCTATTCGGCAGTGAACAAGGCGAGACGTCAGAGCAAAGTTGCTTCGAAAAAGCGCAGGGAGGCACCTTACTACTCAATGAAATAGCCGATATTGACCTAACCCTACAGGCTCAGTTATTGAATGTTCTCGAAGAAGGCCAGTTCATGCACCTCGGTGGCAGTCACTACATCGATTTCGATGTCCGCATTATTGCAACCACCAATCAGGATCTGCAATTGGCCGTACGTGAAGGCAGATTTCGCCAAGATCTGTTCGACCGCCTGAATGTGGTACCGATTCATATTCAACCGTTGCGCGAGCATACCGAGGATATCCCGGAACTGGTGAATTACCACGTTGACCGATACGTCACCAACGAACAACTCCAATACCGTCATTTTTCAATCGCTGCACTGAATCTACTGCGCCAATATAAGTGGCCAGGCAATGTTCGTGAATTAATGAATGTGGTGCAGCGCTTGCTGATATTGGGCGACAAAGACGATGTCAGCCGACAGGAGATTGAAGCGGTGCTTGGCAGCTCGGTTACCACCATGCCGGCAACCGGCGATCGCTATCTTGATTTGCCCTTGCGCGATGCGCGGGATGCTTTTGAACGAGAATACCTGACCCAGCATCTGGCTCTTGTCAACGGCAATATCAGTGAACTGGCCACTCGTTCAGGGGTCGAACGTACCCATTTATATCGCAAACTTAAGGCACTCGGCATCCCCACCAGGAATCGCAAATCCAGCTAATGGTGCTTTGCCCTCACCGTGGATTTTCGATAAACTGACCACCGGGTATCCACATTGAGCCTCAAACCTGCAGTTGATCGCACGCTTTTGATACGACCTTGAAGATCGTTACCTACAATATTCAGTTCGGACGTGGGCGTGACGGCAGCGTGGACCTCGAGCGCATCGCCGACTCAGTCCGTGGGGCCGAAATTATTGCATTGCAGGAAGTGGACCGTCACTGGCCTCGCAGCGAAAACACCGATCAGGTCGCAGCACTTTCCACCTTGCTGCCAGACTATTACTGGACCTATGGCGCGGGCCTGGACGTATTTGACTCAACAGCAGCCGCGCCACCCCAGTCACCGGGAAGACGTCGCCAATTTGGAAATCTACTGCTATCCCGATATCCTCTGCTTTCAGTCAGAAACCATTTGCTGCCACAATATACCGGCCTGCACGTCCTGAGCATTCAGCGATCAGCGCAGGAAGTGTTGATTGATACCGGCACAACCCAACTGCGCCTCTACAATCTGCATCTGACACACTTATCCTCCGCCACCCGAATTCGCCAGTTGCACTATTTACTCGAGCTGCATGATCATGCGAGGATAACTGGGCCGGCGATATCAGGTGGTGCCGAACACCCAGACTGGGCGACCAATCTACCGCAGCAGATCTCAGACAGTGCAATACTAATGGGTGACTTCAACCTTGAATATAACAGCCAGGAATATGCTATGCTGATCGGTCCGGTCTGCGATTATGGCGGGCGAATCGACAACCCCAGCCGCTTTGTTGATGCCTGGGTGGCCACCAACCACGAGGAATCCACCGGCGTAACTGCCGACATCCAGGGCCGCCCGGTACGCCTTGATTACTTTTTCGTTAGCTGCCCGCTACAAGCGACAATTCGTGATTGCCAAATCGACAGCCACAGCCAAGGCTCGGACCACCAACCGATGTGGCTGGAAATTGACCTGTAAAAATCCGGATCATGGCATGGACAAGTTGCCAAAAGATCGTTAGTATAGCACGCCTTTTCGCCTCCCCAGCCTGAACAGCCGGAGGGGCAACCCACAACCCAATTTATAGAGTGAGCGTATGCCATCAGTTCGAATCAAACAGGACGAGCCTTTTGATATCATCTTGCGCAGGTTCCGCAGATCCTGCGAAAAAGCCGGCATCTTTACCGAAGTCCGCCGCCGGGAAAGTTATGAAAAACCCACTACCCAGCGTAAACGCCAGTTGGCTGCAGCCGTAAAACGTGAAGCGAAAAGAGCCTCCCGGCAGAACGTTCGCCGCACTCGCCTTTACTGAGTCTCACCCGTCCGGCCAGACCCCGTCTCGCCAGACCCATCAACAAAACGTGACGGAAGCGGCTGCCAGCTGCTGATCCGATCCCATAACGCCTGGAGACAGTCCGAGAATAGAGAACCTGCAGCTCGGTACATCACCCTGCATGGGGTTGCCCGCTGCATGCCATCACCTGCACCGGGGAAAGTGGCTCATTACGCCCTGGTTTTTAGGCACATTACCACCTCGATGCGCCTCGACCTCATACCCATCCACCATGCCCATTACCTCACTTCCCCGACACACTGCTACGCCCCACCAAAGGGCATAAATATCCTAAACCCACAGGATCCCGGAATCCAACTCCATGACTGATGCCATGACCGATGCTATGAAACAGCGTATCCTGAGCGACATGAAAACGGCGATGCGCAGCCGCGATCAATTTGCGTTGAGCAGCATCCGCTTGCTCAGGGCAGCCATTCAGCGCCAGGAACTGGATCTCCGCCAAACCCTTGATGACAACGGCGTATTGCTGGTCATTGAGAAAATTATCAAACAGGGCAAGGATGCCGCCTCACAATTTGCCGCGGGAGGGCGCCCCGACCTGGAATACAAAGAGCTGGCGATGGTGTCGCTGCTGCAACAATATCTGCCGGCTCAGCTGACTGACGACGCACTGCAATCTGTCATTTTCGATGTCATCCAGGATACCGCCGCAACTTCTCTGCGCGACATGGGCAAAGTGATGGCGGCACTAAAACCAAAGATTGCAGGAAAAGCCGATATTACCAAAGTCAGTCTGTTGGTGAAATCGCAGCTAAATCCACCTCTTAATCATGCTTAAAAATCTCCTGCCGGTCGTCGTGGTTCACAGCGACTTGTAGGGGTGACTCAGATTTTCTGTACCTGGTACAGTGATGCGGATATCACCATGCAGCATCCTCAGCCTGTCTTTAGCATGGATAAATTGTTGTCAGACCTTGAAAATACAACATTCAGACGCAAATGACATAGATCAGGAACTACCTTAACTGACAAACCAACGCTCAAGGACAAGTTTTCGGGGCGATTCATTGGTCAATGTCATAAATATGGCTATAATTTATCGTTAAACGATCGAATAATGCGCGCGCCAAGAGACCGAAAAATGGACTCACAAAATAAACAGACAGAATTGCAACGACTCATCCTTAAGGGCCGTGAGCAGGGCTTTTTAACCTACCTTGAAATCAATGATCATCTTCCCGATGACATGCACGATACGGATCAAATTGAAAGCCTGATCAATACAATCAATGACTTGGGCATTGATGTACTCGACACAGCACCGGATCCAGATGCGATTTTATTGAAAGATCAGGCCGGCATTGATGACGCTGCTGAAGATGCAGCTGCGGTCATGACCACGGTTGTAGAAAGCGAGTTTGGCCGCACTACCGATCCCGTGAGAATGTACATGCGGGAAATGGGCATTGTCGGTTTGCTGAGCCGAGAAGATGAAATTCGTCTTGCCAAGCGTATTGAAGATGGCGTTCGCCAGAGTATTTCCGCCATGGCAACCTGCCCGGCGGCATTGGCACGGCTGGTGGATATGTTCGATAAAATCGATCAAAGCGAGATGCGCATCAATGATTTGATTGCGGCAATTATCGACCCTAATGATACCGAAATACCTCCACCCGCTGGAAAGCCAAAAACAAAAGAAGAAGCCACGACAACGGTGGATGGAGCAGCTACCGATCAAACTAAGGCGGGTGAAACCAGTGATACCGATGACACTGAAGCCAAACAAAATACCGGACCTGATCCCGAGGTATTGCGAGAAAAATTTGCCATTATTCGTGAGCATCACCAACAACGTCTTGAGCAAATCGAGCAACATGGCATCGGTGTGCCACAGGACATGCAGCGACATGAAGCAATCGTTCAGGAACTGGCCTGCCTGAAATTTGTGCCCAAACGTGTGGATTATTTGATTGATTTTCTGCGGCTAAAAAGTTCGGGTATTCGTATAGCCGAACGCAAACTGATGACGATCTGTATCAAAAAAGCCAAAATGCCACGACGTGAGTTTATGAAGGTTTTTCATAAAAACGAGATCAATCCTGATTTACTGCAACTGCTGATGGATTCTGGAAAAGCAGATAACGCGGTTCTGGCCGTTGCCGCTCAGGAAATAAGCGATGCACAGAGCCAAATCTTGAAAATTCAGGATGAGGCCCTACTGCCGGTTACCCTGCTTCGTGAAGTCAATCGCAAGATGTCCACTGGAGAGGCCAAAGCGCGACGCGCCAAAAAGGAAATGGTCGAGGCCAATTTGCGGCTGGTGATTTCGATTGCAAAAAAATACACCAACCGAGGCTTGCAGTTTCTCGATCTCATCCAGGAGGGCAATATCGGCCTGATGAAGGCGGTAGACAAGTTCGAGTATCGGCGTGGTTACAAATTTTCCACCTATGCCACCTGGTGGATTCGCCAGGCCATTACCCGTTCCATCGCTGACCAGGCCCGTACCATCCGTATTCCGGTACATATGATTGAGACCATCAACAAACTCAACCGGATCTCCAGGGTCATCCTGCAGGAAGAAGGGCGGGAAGCCACCCCTGAGGAGTTGGCGGAGCATATGGAAATGCCGGAAGAGAAAATCCGCAAGGTATTGAAGATCGCCAAGCAACCGATTTCCATGGAAACCCCCATCGGTGACGATGAAGATTCACATCTCGGTGATTTTATCGAAGACAAGAATGCCCGGGCCCCACTCGAATACACGACCACCAGTGGCTTGCAGAAGGCCACCGAAACCATCCTCAGCTCGTTGACCTCAAGAGAATCGAAAGTCCTGCGCATGCGTTTCGGGATCGGTATGAATACCGATCACACCCTGGAGGAGGTCGGCAAGCAGTTCGATGTCACCCGCGAACGTATCCGTCAGATCGAGGCCAAGGCTTTACGCAAGTTACGCCATCCAACCCGGAGCGAACACTTGCGCAGCTTTCTGGAAAACTGATCCAAACGGGCCTGTAGCTCAGTTGGTTAGAGCCGTGGACTCATAATCCATTGGTCCCAGGTTCGAGTCCTGGCGGGCCCACCAGATCCTTGGCAAACTGCTCCACCGCATGATTTGCTGGTGTTTATGAGCGGATGTCAGCTGCCCGGCAGCCACTGTACAGCGGCTTCTTGACCGCTACACCATTCCGTCAAAGCTGTACACTCGGTAATGATGGGTGGTTAACCCTTTCCATGCCGGGACGTTCATCCGACCAGATGTGCCATACTTTGCGTGGCGCTACGGTTTGAAATAACACGACGTGTTGCAGTCGCCGCCATTGATCCACCTGCTGACGAACACCGTTAATACAGCTGACCCTTGATACGTACCGAGTGTTGCCCTTTCACATGAGATCTGATAC
>CAYQAP010000052.1:0-7197 GCA_964415515.1 uncultured Gammaproteobacteria bacterium
GAATCCTGGTATTGATTAATTGCTTTATTGGTTTAATCAATAAAGCAAGAGATATCTCCATCACGACAGGCCGCATACAGTGTCACAACCCCTGCGGTGGCTATAATGGAATATTGGCCCTGCAGATCAACACTGATCAATCCAAATTGATAGCCCAAGGTCTGCGCCAGCGCTTCGATCTGTGCGGTTGCCTGCTGCAGCGCCAGGCCATTGTCGACACGGTCGATAATACGTGGTGCAACGGCCAAATTAACAATCTCTTCACCACAGCCGGTACACGACACCGCTGCACCTGTACTGGCATAGGTTCCGGCAATGGTAGGGCTGTCCCCGACCCGGCCAGGACATTCCATCCCGACGCCACCGGTCGAGGTCCCGGCACAAAGTATTCCTTTTAGATCCACAGCCACCGCCCCTACCGTACCGCAAAGGCCGGCGAGCCGGCGCTCATACTCCGCCCTTCGATGTGCCACCACTGGGTCATAGTCGGCCATCCCTTGCCGGCGCGCATAGTGCTGCGCCTGCAGGCCGGAAAGCACATGATTTGGCTCATGGGTGAGCTGTTCGGCCACTTCAATGGGATGACGCACACGCGAAATATTAATGACCCCGGAAAATACTTTGCTAGCGCTGTCAATCAAGGCTGCCGACAAGCGGGCTTCACCATCGGCCTGCAACTTGGCACCGGTCCCGGAATTGAACAAAGAATCATCCTCTAAGGCTTTGATGGCAGTCAACACGGCAGCGCGAGCCCCCTTCTCCAGCAACACCATATACGCGCGCTCGACAATGGGTCGCAGGTGTTTCCCATACTCAGCAAAGGAGCTGTGATTGCCTTCAAAACCACCACAACCTCCATGAATCACGATGGTCGGTTGAGGCTGAATCTGAATCAATGGATCGCCTTCATGAGCTGTGTACCCAGCAGCTTGATATCTTCCATATTCCCTGGACGAATGCCCCAGTTCATGAGCAAGTGATCATCCAGGGTTCGGGGCAACACATGCATGTGAAAGTGCATCACGGTCTGGGCTGCTGCTTTGCCATTGCACTGCAGCAAATTCAACCCTGCCGGATTCAATACCTCACGGATACCCTTTGCCACTTTGCATGCAGTTTGCGACACCGCAGCGATCCAGTCATCCGTAATACTGTACACATCCGGATAATGTGCTCTGGGGATCACTAACACGTGCCCTGGATTGGCTGGATTGATATCCATAAAGGCCAGCGTCTGGTTGTTTTCGTAAACCATAATTGAGGGAATCTCCCCCTCAAGAATTCGACAAAAGATGCAATCAGCTTCATGTTTCATACCAACCTCCCGGTTCAATGTTACCAGTTATCTACCCCCCCCCGTCAATACGATGCGTATGGTACGGAACAATATATACAGATCCAGGGTAAGGGAGTAGTTCTTGATATAGTAGAGATCGAATGCCAGTTTTTGTTCGGCATCTTCCACGGAAGCGCCGTAAGGATAGCGTACTTGTGCCCAACCGGTGATTCCCGGTTTGACCACGTAGCGCATATCATAATAGGGGATTCTGGCCTCCAGTTCTCTGGTAAATTCAGGTCGTTCAGGCCTGGGACCAACCAGACTCATCGAACCCTGAAGCACGTTCCACAACTGCGGCAATTCATCCAGGCGTGACCGGCGCAGAAAATGCCCGACAGGAGTAATTCTCTGGTCATTTATTTGTGCCCATTGCGGACCATCCTGTTCGGCATTGATGACCATGGACCGAAATTTGTATAAACGGTATGGCAGGCCGCCGGCACCCGTTCGAAGCTGGCTGAACAGTACCGGTCCCCGGTCTGATAATTTAATCGCACAAGCGATCAATAGCATGCAAGGAAAAGCTAAAATAAGGCCAAAAAAAGCGATAATAAAATCAATCATACGTTTGATTTTAAAGGAAATATCTTTGTACAACAAATCAAATCCAGAGGAGAAAACAAACCATTGATCTTCTACTTCCTGGACCGGGATACGTTGACAAATCAGCTCAAAAAAGTCCGCTGCACTATAGATTCTCACTCCTTGTAAACGGACCCGAATAAGCCATGCTGTGGCTGCCTGATCGGGCTGGTAATCCTTGCACAGGACGACTCCAAGATAGCTTGCTCGAAACCGACTGAAGTCACGTAACCACGCACTCTCAGATAGATTCGATACTTTTCCACTCAGATCAGGAAGAAACTCTAAATCGTTGCCAGTAGCGGCGATGGCATCATGTATTGTCATCGAAAAATGATCGGTTCCAAGGACCAGCCAGCGATACTCTGTTGTGAGTCTGCGCACTAAAACACAGGAAAAATAACGGCTTAAAGATGCCCAAACCGCAAAAAACGACATGCCGATCAGAAAAATACTACGCCAGAACAAAGGCGCATATTGTGCTCCTCGAAAAAAATATATCAGCATTCCTATCAATACTGTACTGATAACCACGGCAATAAAACTACGGGACATCAATCGCAAGGCATTACTCTGACGACTGACATAGTAAACATTCATGGCATAGAGGAAGGCCACATTGACCACGGCAATGAGCAGCAAAGCCGGTTCCAGCATGACAACATAGGAGCCGGTACGCAACCAGATCGCCGATTCAGTACTCAGCACCATACCGAGCAGGTCAAGCACCAGGAGGTATAAACCCCGGTGTGCAGGCAAATCAAGCCATTTAGGCATAATAGTGCAGCTTCATCGAAAGGGCCTGTAGCATGTGATTGACAAATTGTTCTGTACAGGTCGGCAGTATGCCACATGCCAACAGTCTTTCAAGACAATATTCCTGCCGACCAGATCGGCTGAAAATCCGCAGAGTAACCTCATTCTTATGGAGAATTCTTACACACAAGACCTTTGCCGACTTCCGAATACAGTACTCGGCTACATTATCGGCTGGAATCCGTCGATGTTCTCGATAAGGCGTGATAAAAACTGTGATCCCCGGGGCAGCGTAACAGCGCCACTTGCGGTATCATCCTGCTTCCACCACCGCAAGGGGCCAAATTCAGGATTGCCGTTGTGCTTCAAAAGATCACTCCATCCAACCAACCTCTGTGGATTTTTGCTTACGGCTCTTTGATGTGGAACCCGGGCTTTCACTACACTGAAGAGCAGACGGTACGGATCTATGGGTATCATCGGGCCTTGTGTGTTTGGTCCTGGCATTATCGTGGCAGTCAGCAGCAACCTGGGCTGGTGTTTGGTCTAGACCATGGTGGATCCTGTGCTGGCAAAGCTTTCAGGGTCAAAGCCAACGATCAACCAGCAGTTTTGAGGTACTTGCAGTCCCGGGAAATGATCACCCGGGCGTACAAACCGTCTCTGGTCAAGATTCACCTTGGGGCACAACAAAAAGCTTTGGCGTTAACCTTTATCGTTGATCGCAGCCATCCACAATACGCCGGTCGACTTCATCATGATACCTTGTTACAAACCGTATGTGCTGCGCAGGGCAGTCGGGGGCAAAATCGTGAATACGTTAGTAACACCCTGGAGCACCTGGAGAAAATTGGCTATCGAGACCGACAACTGCTGCGCTTGGGCAGGAGCCTGTCCTTGCCATCAACTCATTCATGAACAAACAACTGCTCATCATTGGTGGCTCTGACAGCAGCGGTGGAGCCGGCATTCAGGCCGACATCAAGACCGCCTGTTATTTCGGGATATATGCCAGTTCGGTGATTACCGCGATCACCGCACAAAATAGTCTTGGGGTACAAGAAATAGAAGCGGTAGCGGAAAAAATGGTACAAGCACAACTCACCAGTGTACTGAATGATATGGGCGCTGATGCGATAAAAATCGGCATGCTGGCCTTTTCAGCACAAAGAACTGTAATTGAACAAACCCTGCACCGCTACCCGTCCCTGCCACTGGTGATTGATCCAGTAACAGAGTCCAGTAGTGGTCACCACCTTTGGCAAGGAAGCCCTCAAGCAGCCATATCAACTTTATGGCGTCACGCTACCGTGCTGACCCCGAATATTCCGGAAGCAGAACTTCTCGCACTAATACCTATCGTTACCGTTGAAAATCAGGCGCTTGCAGCCAAGAAAATACGTGACCTGTCAGGTGCTAAATATGTTTTGATCAAGGGTGGTCATCTCCCTGTGGAGCAGGTTGTTGATGTGCTTTCTGGCCCTGATGGTGAGGAATATTTCAGCCATCCACGTATTCATTCGCTGCATACCCATGGTACCGGGTGCACCCTGGCCTCTGCGATTGCCTGCGGTCTGGCCCTGGGTCGTTCCATCCAGGAAGCCATCACCGAAGCTCGGCGCTATCTGCTACAGGCCATTGAACAGGCACCAGGTTTTGGTCATGGTTCCGGACCATTGAATCACTGCCCAACCCGGCAAACCATGCAATGATCCGCACCAAAAATGCCGTATATAAAGATATTCCCCTGGCGATCGGAACCCGCATCGATCAATGGTGCATAAAGCAGCTCATTGGCCGAACCCGCAGTGGCTTTATGTACCTGTGCAATAATCTAAAGACCAATCGCATCGATTTTCTGTACGAATTTTTCCCAAACTGGAATATCAGGCGCCAGCGTAGGGTGGTTCCACAACTGAGAATCAAGGATAAAACACGCTTTCACCAGGGTCTGGAAAGTTTCCTGAGACAAGCACATGCCTGGTCACAGCTGCACGATCTGCATATTCAACCTGTCATCCATTACGGAGAGCACCACGGAACGGCCATTATGGTCACCGAATGCAGTAGCGGACAGAGCTTAAAAGAATTGCTCACAACCAACCCCGGCCCCGTTGATGAACAACAACTTCGGTGGTTACTGCAGGGTGGCTTGCGGGCTCTGTATGCAAGCAGTCAGGTTAAATTAAAACATACCGATTTATCACCGCAAACCCTATTTTTACCAGAACAGGCCTCTCCGTGTTTGTTGGCCTTCGGTGTTCCCGGCATCAGTACCGGCTGTACACCACTGACCTGTTATCAACCCATTGAAGTTGAACAGGAACTCGAACCGACAGGACCACAAACAGATTTATATGGTCTCGGAGCCTGTCTGTATCATGCCTTGACTGGTCAGCCGCCGCTAGAGGCCAGGTTGCGCCTGGAAGCGATTACTCGTGGCCAGGAAGATCCGTTGATACCAGCCGTGGAAATTGGCCATGGTCGCTACAACCACTCACTGACAGGCGCCATCGACTGGATGATGAGTCCGCTGCTGCGCGACCGTCCAGAACACCCGGAAACACTGCTTGGGCAAATCACCCGACCACAGCCAGTGTATCACCTGATTGAATCCACTCCGAATTCTGCAGCAACTGCAGTTGCTGCAGTGTCAACGAACCAAGAAACAACCCCGAAACCAACAACGGTTGCTGATAAGGCTCCCGTTACAGCCCACACAGAGCTCTCTGACAAAACCGAAACCTTGCATCGGAAGCGAAGGAAAATAACCCTTTTCAGGGTCTCTCTGGCCAGTGCTGCGGGGTTATCTCTGATCATCATTACCTATTTGCTTAGTCAGTTGGATGCCCCGACCAACCGCGATCACAACCCGACAACCCCTGAATTCGCCTCGACCAACAGTAAAGCCAATACACCGACTGCCCAAAATGATCCACCAAACCTCCCTACAGGCCTGCCTGTTCGGGCCAATGATCAGCAACGGATCACGGCCTATCGAAAAACCAATATCGAAGACCAGATTCGAAAAGAGATTGAGCAGCAGATGAGATCTGAAGCGCTTGACGCTGAACAAGTGCGGCAACAAACCTTGGCCAAAGATGAGCAACAACGCCAGCTGCGTATGGATCAATTGTGGAAAGAGCTAGTGCAGGCCCGAAAAAATGCTCATTATATTTGGCCTTATCAAGGTAGTGTCAAGCAACTCATTCAGAAAATTCAGGGCTTGCAAGCGAACCAGGCACGAGTCAGGGCATTGCAGCTGAATCTCTCCCGCTGGTTGCTGTCCCTTGCTGAATTTTACCGGCAGGCGGATGAACCGCATCAAGCCTATTTAGCCCTTCTGCAGGCATCCGCATTCGATGCCGACGAACGTTTGCTGCAATCGGCGTTACTCCGTCAACAAGCGACCCTCAACAAGCCGGATCCCCCTCCTGTCGACCCTGAAGTTGCTGCAAGAGAGGTGCGGGTGAAGCAATTGCTCGCTAATGCACGCCGGGCTTTTTCTCTGGGCAACTGGTTCTCCCCACCCGGTGGCAATGCATTGAGTATGTTTCGAGCAGCTTTGCAGCTCGACTCGGGCAATATCGCTGCAAAAGATGGTCTGCTCCGCCTCGACCAACAGCTCAAGCTCCGCTTGCATCTGGCCATCCAAAAAAACACCAAGCCCAAGGCAATGAAATGGCTGACCGGCCTGCAAACACTTGATCCGGACGACCCGGAGCTGCTCATCCTTGCCAAGCGGGTCGACCAGCTCAAATCAATACCGAATAAAGTCGCCCAGACCACAAAAACCGAAACCATGACAGCAAACACTGCAAATCCTGCAGCGCTTGGCAACGTCACAAAACCCCGCACATCCAAGCCAGGGAAAACCCAAGCACGGACAGTCAAAACGTCGCAACTGGTCGAAAAAACTGATTCCATGGTAACCAACGCTGCCTCCAGGGCCAATACCTCAACTGTTTCACCCCAATTAAAACCAGCCATTGCTGCTTACCAGGACATGCAGTACACGAAGGCTTATGAATTACTCCAGCCCTTGGTAAAAAAACGCGTACCACGTGCCTTGTTTCGTTCAGGAATGATCCTGATGGGTGGAAAGGGAATCGAACCAGACCGCCCGGCAGCATTTGCTCAACTGGAAATAGCACTGCCGTCGATAACCCAACTCAGCCTGAGCGGAGAAAGTTGGGCTCAAGTGGCATTAGGACTCTATTTTGATAAAGGATGGCTGATGCAAAGCAACGCTGAAACCGCTGTAGCTCTGTATCGAAAAGCGGCCTCAACCGGTAATGCGGATGCCATGAACAACCTGGGATTAATGTACGCAAGTGGTCGCGGGGTCACAAAAAACCTCACAACCGCAACATCCTGGCTGCAACGTGCCAGGCAACAAGGTCATAAAATTGCTGCTCTCAATCTTGGGAAACTGGAACAGTTGATTCTGAATCGCTCCAAAAGAAAACAACAAAGACAGGATGGCTTTACCGGCAACTGAAGCGGGTGAATGCCATCTT
>CAYQAP010000052.1:7297-16365 GCA_964415515.1 uncultured Gammaproteobacteria bacterium
TTTGTACCTGGTCTTTTACTCGCCTGAGACTTTTTTATCAACCAGTGAATAAGCAGCTACTGATTTGGGGGCTTTTTCCCGGAAGTTGCAAATGAAATTACATTTTTTAAGGGCGAAAGATTGACTTCATCGAGCATACAATGGGCCGGCATTTCCAGCATCTGCACAATGCACGTCGCTACATCCGCTGCTGTTAACGCGCAGTTTTCATCATCTGCCGGGGCAAACCCCAGGTTGTCAAAAAATCCGGTACGAACCATGCCGGGATTAACCAGGCCCACACGCAACCCCTGACAGGATGTTTCCCCCCGCAAGGCCTGGGAAAAACCACGCAGACCAAATTTTGTCGCACTGTATACCGCCCCTTTTTTACCTCCCCGCAAGGCTGCCTCGGAACCCACAAGGACCAGATCAGAACTTTTTTTTCTTTTGAAATGCGGTACCAGCCAACGACAAAGCAGAATAGGACTGAGAAGATTAAGATCCAGCAAATACTGAATTTGTGTCGCTGAGAATTCTTCAAGATTACCAAAGCGACCACTGCCAGCCGCAAGCACAGCCGCATCCACAGCCGGCACTTCGCTCAACAACTGCTTTACCACCCGCTCTAACTGCGAAGCATTCAGTAAATCCACGCCATAGTGGCAATAATGCGGTGTATCATCTGGCAAGGCCCGCCGCCGCGCTAGATCGATGACCACATAGTTCTCTCGCAACAGTTGCCGACATAAAGCTCCACCAATGCCACCACTGGCTCCTGTAATCAGTACCGTTCTTTTGCGCATGCATGCCCCACCAAAAAATACAGTTTCTTACTGCCCCGGTTTTTTTACCACAGCAGCTGCCATACTGGCAAGAATGGTTGAAGCAGCGTAGCTAAAGACCCCGATGTCCGCGCTAAAAATGTAGTGGAACCCTTTGGCCTTGAACAGAACGACCACCAGAGCCACCACAAAAACATCACCCATCGACCACTTGGCCAGAGACCCGAGCATTTTGAGCAGCAACACACGTCGGCCGTCAGACATTCGTCGATGGATCAACAAAACGGCCGTCAAAGCGATTTTGATGCTTGGAAATACCACGCTGAAACCGAGCACCAGAATACCGAGAAGAGTTTCGTCACCGCGAAATAGTTCGCCGATGATATCCAGCAAATAGCGCGGTCCGACGACTATACCTCCTTTTTCTATCACCCAGCTACGGATGCGATCGTGAATTCCGTTCCAATCCGGGATCCAGTCCGGCAACGTCAATTCGAAGCTGGCATTGACAAAAGGATAATAAAATGCGGCAATCAGGAGCAATGCTGCCATGACAAGCAATAGCGCTGCAATGCTGTCTGCGCCGCCAGATCTTCTGGTATTGAACATATTACTCATCTGTTTGATAATTTTTTATCAATCTTTTTCCTGTTTCTTCAATTACTTCTTCAAGAATATTCAAGTTATTGCTAACTAAACCAGCAATCATTTTATTCGTCACATGTTTCCAATCTTGGCCTGGGTTGTCGGAAACAACTTTCAGGCAGGCAATCTGCCTGGGTTCTACAAAACGTCTGGCGGCAACATAAAAGCCAGATGCTTCCATATCCAGCGCATAGTTTTTCGGATACTTCTGCAGAGGCTCATCGACGGTCAGCAATTGTACTGCCCTGACGGGTGACCGTAGTGGTGAAAGCAGATCCCAGTGTTGGCCACTGCCCTGATCCATCAATTGCCTGACCCAAAGCATGGTCCCGATAGCCAGATGAGCATGACCGCAGATACCGAAATTAATAAAGCCCGCTACATTCGACAACCGTTCCGCTGCATAGGCAACCGCTGCCGCTGCCGCTGCCTTGCCCGGCCCGGACTGTATCAGCACCAGATCTTTTGCCGCAAACCAGGGAAAGGCCTGGTGATTGACATTACGCTGCAATCGAAAAAAAACCCGCACTGGTTTTGCCTCCCCAGCCAGCGCCATAACCAGTACGATCATGCGCGCTGGCCCAACAAAAACCCGGCAGAAGGAGCTACCCCACCCTGTTGGTGGTAACGCAACAAGGTTTTGCAGGCGCAGGCTTCGTTATGACGCTGTCGTTTTTCAACCCCGGCCAGGTAAATGAGAAGTTTCTTTGTGAGCATGGCTCGTGTCGCTGTGGCTTGCTGTGGCGTCAGTGCCACAGACTGTAACAGCTTGTGCAATGCATAAATCCTAAATCGATCCATACCCACGAATTGTCTCGATAATTGGTCAGCATGACCTCCGTATTTCACCACGAGTGGCTGATCCACCAACAACACCGGCAAATGACAACAAAGTCGCAGCCACAGATCATAGTCTTCACAAGCCGGTAACTGTTCGTCAAACAATCCGTAGATTTCAAATGCCTGTCGCTTAATCAGCACCGCTGACGGCGAAATGGCACACAGTTCGAGGCTTTGCGCAAACAAATCCCCCTGACACTTGCGATGGCGATACCCAGGATTGACCCTCCGTCCCTGACGAATCCAGAACTCATTGCAGTGACAGATCAGGGACTCTGGAGTGTGCGCAATCGCAGCCAACTGGGCTGTTAATTTTTCTGGTTTCCAGGCATCATCGGAATCGAGAAAGGCGAGCCACTGGCCTCGAGCGAGCCGAATACCATGATTGCGGGCGACACTCACCCCCGAGTGTGCCTGCCTGGTATATCGCAGCCCAGGATAATGCGAGCACAGCTGCGCGGTCTCATCGCAGGAACCATCATCAACAACGATAACCTCTTCGGCCAGGGTCGACTGTGCATAGACCGAATCAAGCGCTCGCTCCAAAGTCGATGCCCGATTGTAGGTCGGAATGATGACAGAGACCTTCACCCCGACCTCACAGCCTGTCAGAAGCCCGGTTTCTTTCAGGAAGGCAACAGATCCTGAACGGCTTCGCGCTCTTCACGCAGCTCAGCGGTCGTCTTATTCATCATCCCGCGTGCCCAGTCACTGATCGGCAAGTCTTGGACAATTTCATAGCGGCCTTGACTGCAGATTACCGGATACGAATAGATCAGGCCGGGTGCAATCCCGTAACTGCCATCACTGGGTATACCCATACTGACCCAGTCACCTGCCGGGGTGCCATTGACCCAATCACGCATATGGGCCATGGCGGCAGTAGCGGCCGAAGCGGCACTCGATGAACCACGGGCTTCGATAATGGCGGCACCACGTTTCTGTACCATAGGAATAAACTCATCTTCGACCCAAGGCTGTGTGACCAGGTCGCGGGCGGTATGACCACGCACCAAGGCCTGGCTTATGTCCGGAAACTGGGTTGAGGAATGGTTTCCCCAGATTATCATCTGTCGTACTTCACGGTTATGCACGCCGGTTTTTGCGGCCAGTTGCGACTTGGCCCGATTGTGATCGAGTCGAGTCATGGCAGTAAATTGATCTGCATCCAGGTCCGGTGCATTAGAACTGGCGATCAGGGCATTGGTATTGGCCGGATTGCCGACGACCAACACCCGGACTTGACGCGAAGCGTGGTCGCTGAGGGCCTTGCCCTGAACCGAGAAAATGGCTGCATTGGCGCTTAATAAATCCTTGCGTTCCATCCCCTTGCTCCGCGGTCTAGCCCCAACCAGCAAAGCGAAATCAGCATCATGAAAGGCCACGTTGGCGTCATCCGATAGACTGACACTCTCCAATAGAGGAAAAGCACAATCCTCGAGCTCCATTACCACCCCTTGCAAGGCTTTCATCGCCGGTGGGATCTCCAGTAATTGCAGAACAACCGGCTGATCCGGACCCAGCATTTCACCTGCGGCAATGCGAAATACCAGTGAGTAAGCGATATTGCCAGCGGCTCCGGTGACAGCGACGCGAACGGGTTGTTTCATAATGCTCTCCTGCTAGAAAGTTTCGGATAGGCCAACAGACGTTACAGCGAACTGCTGCAACAGCCGATTATAACGGGAATTACGACGTAATTTATAATCATCAGCCTACATTCAAGGGTTTTTCCGGCTGTTCTTCAGGTTTTTCTTCGTACCTCGACGATATTCGGAATGACCGCTACTCTGGCGATCATTCTGTGCAAAGATTCCAGACCATCGACCTCTGCAGTCAGGATCATATACGAGAGGTTTCTGGTTTTATCCGAGCGTGTATTGACCCCCAGCACATTAAATCCATCATCCGCCAATGTGGTCGATATATCACGCAGCAACCCGGTCCGATCATAGGCGGTAATTTCGATGTCCACAGGAAAAACCTCGGGACTTTCCGGCCCCCAGTCGACTTCAATCAGTCGCTCCGGTGTCTGATTACGGATGTGCACCAGATTTCCGCAATCCTGGCGATGTACGGCGACCCCATGACCCTGGGTGATATGGCCGATAATGACATCACCCGGCACAGGGTGACAACATTTCGCCATATAGCTCAATAAGTTGCCAACACCATGAACACGCATCCCGGATGCAGGCCTGCGTTCAAGCGTCGGCATCCTGACGACCCCAGGCTGTGACTCCTGCTCAGTCTGTTTGCGTGTCTGTAGGCGACTGCGCAATGGCACAAGTGCCTGGGACAGTTTTAAATCCCCTCTACCCAATCCGGCATAGAGGTCATCCACCTTGCGCAGATGCAGTGCCTGGGCCAGTTTCTCGTGCTTGACATCCATCAAACCAACCCGATCCAGTTCGCGACTCAAAGCCTGGCGCCCCGCCTGCACATTGTTGTCATGATCGAGTTCCCTGAACCAGTGCTGAATGCGATTTTTGGCTTTGGCAGTCACCACATAACCCAGATGCGGCGACAACCAGTCCCGACTCGGGCCTCCGTTCTTGACCGTCAGCACTTCGACTTGCTCACCAGACTGCAGAGGACGGGTAAGCTGTATGATACGGCCATTGACGCGTGCGCCCCGGCAACGATGCCCGACTTCAGAATGAATTGCGTAAGCAAAATCCAGCGCAGTGGAACCGACCGGCAAATCGATTACATGGCCTTTGGGTGTAAACACGTAAACCCGATCCTCAAACAGTTCGGATTGATAGCGTTCCAGCAGCGACTCGGTCTCGGATTCACTGTCCTTCCATTCCAGCAATTGCCGCAACCACTGAATTTTTCGATCCAGCGCGTTATCGGCCACATTGCCTTCCTTATAGCGCCAGTGTGCGGCAACACCCAGTTCGTTGTGCTCGTGCATTTCACGGGTACGGATCTGAACCTCAACCACCTTGCCGTCAGGTCCAATGACAGCCGTATGGATGGACTGGTAGTTATTCTCCTTGGGTGTGGCAATATAATCATCGAATTCACCCGCGATATGGCGCCACCGGGTGTGCACCACACCCAAAGCACCGTAGCAGGCAGCGACATCCGATGTCAGAATGCGTACGGCTCTGACATCGAAAATCTGCTCCAGCCCCACATCCTTACGGGTCATTTTCTTCCAGATACTGTAAATGTGTTTGGGCCGGCCATAGACCTCGGCCACAATGCCTGCCTGCTGCAACAACTCCTGCAACTGGCTAATAAACGAGTCAATATAAGCCTCCCGATCCGCCCGTCGCTCGGCTAACTGTCCGGCCAAATCACGGTAAGCGTCGGGCTCGATAAACCGTAAAGAGAGGTCTTCCAATTCCCATTTTAGTTGCCAAATTCCCAATCGATTGGCCAGTGGTGAGAACAATTCCAGGGTCTCTCTGGCAATCATGGTACGGGCAGGGATATTGACTGATTTGAGTTCGCGTAACAACTGCAGACGATCGGCCAGCATCACTGGCACCACCCGAACATCGTCAATAATGGTCAGCAGCATACGACGCAGGCTTTCCGCGTTGGCCCGTGTTGCACTGCGTCTGCCCTGCACCACCACAGTCACCCGGGCCACACTGGACACAAGTTTTTGCAATGCTTGAGGCAGACAGGCAAGTGGATCAACAACCTTCTTGCCTTCAGGTCTTGGGATGCGGCACAGCAAGGCAGCAGCGAGAGCATGCCCATCCATATCGAGTCCCGCTACCAGTCGTGCTGTGGCTCTGGCATGCTCCAGGCAGGGAGCCGAATCAAGGATATATTCAGCCACAAGGATTTGCTCGGTGATCGACCACACCTGTTGCAGCAGTCTGACCTCAGCTGCAGGGCGTCCGTTGGTCAGCCAGTCGGGTGCTTTTTTTTCACAGATTGGTGACTGTCTGGCCGGAGAATGGGCATCCATCATTCTCTGCTTGTCAATCGAGGTCATCCTGGACGTCCGATAATTCCGTGTGACGAATATCTCTACCCTGTACAAAATAGATAACATATTCAGCGATATTGCAGGAACGATCACCGATTCGCTCCAACGCCCGTGCAGACCACATGATCTCCAGCGAACGCGGAATTGAGCGCGGGTCTTCCATCATGAAAGTGATCAATTGGCGCATAATGGCTTCATATTCCTGGTCCACCCGCTCATCTTCCTCCAGAACCCGTAATGCGGCCCCCATATCGGTACGGGCGAAAGCATCAAGCGCATCATGCAGCATGTGGCTGACGTGATTACCCAGATTACGGATCTGCTGAAAATGCTTTGATGGATAGGAGTGCTCCACCAGCTGCTTGGCCATATGTCCGACCCGCTGTGCTTCATCACCCATTCGCTCCAAATCGGTAATGGTCTTGATTACCGCCACGATAAGACGCAGATCACGCGCCGCTGGCTGTCGAGTCGCTAAAATCTGGGTACACTGTTCGTCGATCTCCACTTCCTGGGCATTGATCAGATAATCACTGGCCATGACTTCTTTGGCCAATCCAAGGTCGCCTTTATTGATCGCTGCCAGAGCGTTGGCAAGTTGCTTTTCAACCGCTCCACCCATCTGTAAAGCACGGGTACGGATCTCCTCGAGTTCTTCATTAAACTTGCTGGAGATATGATGATCAATATTCATGTTCATAATAACTACCCTGTTCTACGTACAAGTTTGTGGACCCTGGCTTTCACTGGAGGCGATGAACCCAAACGGATCGCCAGATCACTGCGAAACAAACAGCTGAAGGTACTGCCAAGATCAGACTGGCTATCGACCTGCAACCTGGCACCATGCCGATCAAGAATATGCTTGACAATAGCCAAACCCAGGCCGGTTCCCCCGGTTTCTCGGGAACGACCCGGATCAACACGGTAAAACCGTTGGGTTAAACGGCTTAAATGTGCTGCCGGAATCCCGATACCATTGTCTTGTATCTGGAGTACAGCAGCATCGGTTTGATTGGCCCAACGAATGGAAATTTTACCCTGTTGTGGAGTATAGCGGACGGCATTTGACAATAAATTCGACACCATACTTTCCAGTTCGTGTGCATTCCCCTTAAGCCCCAGATGTTCATCAACTTCGCTGCTGAAGGTATGCTGACCCTGACTCAGTTCTCTGGCTTGCAAAAGGTTGCGTGCAATCAATGCAGGCATATCGACGATTTCACTAAATACCGGTGGTTCGGACGATTCGAGGGTAGAGAGATTCAATAAATCATCCACAATATGGGTCAATCGTAAAGTCTGATCGCTGATTCGGGTGAGCGGTTTTTGCATGGCTTGATTCTTTGCAATGTCCTCGGATAGCAGCAGCTCCACATAGCCGGTGATGACAGTCAGCGGGGTACGCAATTCATGCGAGACATTGGCGATGAAGTCCTGCCGTACCCGCTCAAGCTGATACAATTGGGTGACATCCCTGGCAATAAGCAGCTTGCTTCCAAAGCCTGTCTTGCCGATAACAACCAGACGCAGACTCACCCGCATGTGCAGGTTACGCGGAGAACGAATGGTCAGTACATCGCCTTGCTCACGATTGAGGAATCGGGTTACCTCCGGGTCACGTATGAAATTTCCGATGTTTTGTCCACTGTCCTGAGGCAGGCGAATTCCCAACAACAAGGAGGCCGCCGAATTAAATGCCTCAATCTCGTTGTTATTGCCGAGTACCACCACCCCATCCGGCAGTGCTTGTGTGACATTGCTATAGCGAGTGATGATTTTTGACAATCTATCACGACTTTCTCTGTTACGGCGTTTATCCACAACCAACCGGGCAATTAGATTGCCCCAGACACCTCCAGCTTCGGGAACCTGCAACTGTTCATGATTGAGCCAACGCTGTAATCGATACAGTTGCCATAGCTGCCAGAACAGGACTGCAGCCAACACACTGCCAACAACCAGGGCAGTTTCACCAATCCCCATGCCTGCCACAATGGCCAGAATCAAACCTCCGACAAGACGAAAAATTGCCGTTCGCCACTCAGCCATCATCGCCAGTATCTCCGGGGTCGAAACCATAGCCGATACCATGTACTGTGGTTATCCAGTGTTCAAATCCGTGCGGCTTAAGGACCTTGCGCAAACGCCGAATATGTACATCGACCGTTCGATCCTGAATATAGGTATCCCCCCTCCAGACCCGGTCAATTATCTGTTGTCGACTATAGACATGCCCCGGGTGTAGCATAAAATGCTCCAGGAGGCGGAATTCTGTGGCACCGACCACAATAGGGCGCATCGATACTGTCACCTTGTGACTCGTCCTGTTCAGCTCCAGGGAACAGGCCCGTAACACCGCTTCACCTTCACTCACCGATCGGGTTCTCCGTAACACCGCCTTGATACGAGCCGCCAGCTCCTTGAGCGAAAAAGGCTTGGTAATGTAATCATCGGCACCAGCGTGAAAGCCAGCTAGCCGACTGTATTCCTCATTGCGTGCGGTCAGCATAATGAATGGAATATCAAACCAGGATCCATGTTCACGCAGTTCTCTGGCAAAGTCCAAGCCGCTGGTTCCGGGCAACATCCAGTCCAGCAGAATAATCCCGGGTCGATGACCGACAAGCCACAACCTCGCAGACACCACATCCTTGCAGGCAATGACGGTGTATCCCTTGCCATCCAGGAAGTCACACACCAGATCCCGTATGGCAGGCTCATCCTCGACCAGTAAAACGTTCAAACGGGCCTCCTCGTGTAAATCGGTACCTCTATGTCATCAAGCAACGTCAGTTGCTCTTTGTAACAGCGAATTATGACAGAATTATGAATAAATTCCGTCGTTGCCATGCATCTTGCCA
>CAYQAP010000053.1:0-5337 GCA_964415515.1 uncultured Gammaproteobacteria bacterium
GCAGCACAGGGGTTTGCCGCACTAACCGTACCCGCAGTACCCAGGGCAAGCCCTCCAATCAACAAAATGAGCATACTGCGGTTGAAGTTAGCTCTGATTACATTCATCATTTAGTCTTCTCCTCGTTAGAGTTTATGTGGCAGAAAGCCTGGATGTCTTTGAATGATAGCGCCAGTATAATGATGGACGCTATTTTTCACGACTACCATATGGACCATTTTCAACAGATAAAGTTTCAAAGCTGGAAGTCATTCAGTAAAACCGATCAAAAAAGAGGGTTCAATCTCGTTCTATGCCTGCTATGGCGGCAGCTTCAAACCAGAGGGGATCTCGGTAGCAAACAGTAGATATTGTTGCTTTCAACACACCGAATCTGACTACCGATTTCGATAGACCGATAACCGGTATTGATAGATTGCTGAATCTGCAAACAAACATCACCACAAGGTTAGCGACGACCTATCAGCATAAACCGGGTATAACGTTTGCGTTCCAGTTCACCGGTATAAACTACTGTAGCCAGTCTCGCCTGCCGCTCAAATGCCTGCAGATTTACGACACAGTTGACATGTTCATCGCAACTGAAATAATTATTGGATTGCAGTACCAATAATGCCTGTGATGGCATGGCCTGCAACCAGGTAGAAAAATCCTGCAAGTGCTCACAACTGGTGTTGATCACGATATCCGGAATTTGCAAGCCTTCAGCATAGTTGAGCTGAGTGACATCGCGAGTGACAGCGGCAAATTGTCCGGTTTGGACATAGGGGTCGTTGAGAAGCCTGGCCGGCTCAATACAACCGGGGTCGATATCGAAACTTGTGATGTGCCGGGCCGTAAAACGTCGGTCAGTGAGCAGCAATGCAGCCAGTACGCCATACCACCCCCCCATAATGTGCACGATACCCAGGTCGGGGCCATTGGCCGCCAGCAACTCCCGCACCAACCAGGCTTTGCTCGCCATCTGGTTTTTATTGAAGGCATAGGCCAGTGCCGGCACCGGGTAACGGCGCACTGTACGATGCACGGCTCGAATCAGGGGCTGATCGAGATAGCGCCCCAGGCCATCGAGCAAGGTCTGGTAGATTTCATCCTTATCCATACGGGCTCTCGAAAGTCTGTCTGAACACCAGCATACGCCGGCGTGGATATTCTACGAACTCCGGGCTTGCTGTCCCCAAGTCCAGACCGAAATCAAGCACTGGCGGAACAGGCAACTCCAGCATCAGCCGATCTATGGCCTGAGCCGCCAAAGGCCAATCTGGAGCATATTCCAGCACGGCCACAGACGCTTGGGAGACCAACGTTACTAACTGCGACCAGGCCGCTTGCCCCGAATCAGCCTCCATCCCTTTTAAGGAATAGCCAAGAATAGCGCAACCATAGCTTCGTGGAGCCAGCTGCAGGCTGTATTCCTGGAAGCGACAACGGACCCGCTCGTACTGGCAAGGTCGGCCATGCAGCTGCTGATCGACACCGGCAGTAATTCGTGGGTCGAGGATAATAACGTGCTTGGGTTGGTGCCCAAGAAAATCACAGACGGGTGATACGAATCCACCAATTTCGAGAATTGTCGTACAAGAACGCAGATAGTACGCTGCCAGCACCTGCCGGCTCTGAAACAACTCTGTGTCGAGATACGCCATATCCTGTCGGTAACGAAGATCAGATGCTTTGGTCATGGTTAGTGCTCGCTTGTGTTGCTCGGTGCATTACTATCGCGCTATAGTGACATAATCAGCGCCCATCCCGCCAGTAGCGGTTCAGATTCAGGTGCAAAAAAAAAGGGTCAGAGCCATTTTTTTTGTTAGAATAGTCATTTATATCATCTATATAGAACCATAAAAAGGGCTCTTACCCCTTTTTGGAGACAATGGAACTCAGTAACTATCAGCCACCCACCTGCCGACTGCACTCGATCGAGCTGTTCATAACATTGCATGAAACAGCCTCAACCGTGACCAGTCGACTGGAGTTTGAATGGATTCAGCCTGATACCCCACTGGTGCTATACGGTGAAGACCTGGAATTGCAGTCTATTCTTCTTGATGGCGAAAAACTTGCCGATGACCGCTATCATCTGGCGAGTGGCCAATTAACTGTTATCGACTTGCCACTGCGCGGCTGCTTGCAGGTCTGTACCCGGATCAATCCACAGGCCAACACCCGACTCGAAGGACTGTACCTTTCCGGGGGAATTTTTTGTACGCAATGTGAGGCCGAGGGCTTTCGTCGCATTACCTATTTTCCGGATCGACCCGATATTCTGACGCTCTACACCACCACCCTGGAAGCCGATAAAAAGCGTTATCCGGTATTGTTGGCCAATGGCAACCCTATTGACAGCGGCGACCTTGAGAACGGGCGCCACTGGGCCCGGTGGCACGACCCATTCCCCAAGCCCAGTTATCTTTTTGCGCTGGTAGCCGGAGACCTGTCTTGTCTGGAAGATCAGTTCACAACTGCTTCCGGACGACATGTGCAACTCTTTATCTACGCCAAACATCCCTACATTGATCGTTGTCACCACGCCATGGCCTCGTTAAAAAGGGCCATGTACTGGGATGAACAGCAATTCGGCCGGGAATATGACCTTGATCGCTACATGATTGTCGCTGTCGATGACTTCAACATGGGAGCCATGGAGAATAAGGGTCTCAATATATTCAATACCAAATATGTGCTCACCGACCCGGAAACGGCAACCGACGCTGATTACCGTAATGTTGAAGGAGTCATCGCCCATGAGTACTTCCATAACTGGTCAGGCAACCGGGTTACACTACGCGACTGGTTCCAACTCTCCCTCAAAGAAGGTTTTACCGTTTATCGGGATCAGGAGTTCTCTGCGGCTATGGGCTCAGCCGCAGTCAAGCGGATTAACGACGTCAATGTATTGCGCACCTACCAGTTTCGAGAAGATGCCAGCCCGCTGGCCCACCCGGTCCGCCCACAGTCCTATGTAGAAATCAACAACTTCTACACCCTGACCGTCTACAACAAGGGTGCCGAAGTCGTGCGAATGGTCGCAACACTACTCGGTGAAGCCGCATTTCGAGCTGGTTGTGACTGTTATTTTGACCGCCACGACGGCCAGGCAGTGACTGTCGAAGATTTTCTGGCCGCAATGACTGACAGCAGTGGTGTTGACTTGAGTCTATTCAAGCGCTGGTACGAACAATCCGGCACCCCCGAGGTCGAGGTCGAGCAAACCTATGCAGCCGACACCCGGGAGCTGACCCTAACCCTGCGCCAGCACTGCCCACCGACACCTGGACAAGCAAAGAAACTGCCGTTTTTGATTCCAATACGTTGTGCGTTGTTTGCCGCCGATGGCCAACCTGTGCCAGTCTCCATGAAACAGGGGCGAGCAGCTGCGTGCGGAAGCAAAGAAATCATTTTGCGCTTTGCTAAAAAAGAGCAACAGTACACCTTCCAGGATGTTGCTCCAGGAGTTGTGCCGTCACTGCTGCGTGGCTTTTCTGCACCAATCCAACTCAAGAGCGGGCATAGTGAGCAGACACTGGCCTTTCTGGCCCGCCATGAAACCGACGCCTTTAATCGCTGGGAAGCCTGTCAGCAACTTGCTACCATACAATTGCTGAGCCTGGAAAAGGCCATACAATATGACCATGATATTGAAATTAATCAAGAACTGCTGAAAACCCTACGCACCATACTGACCGATGAGACCGAGGACCCAGCATTGCGGGCGCTAGCGCTGACCTTGCCGGCCGAAGTTTATCTGGCCGAGCAGATCCATGAAATAGACCCGACCCGTATTCATGCGGCCCGCCAACTGCTGCGCCAAGCCATTGCCACGGCACTACGCGATGATTTTCTCAAACTCTGGCCAAACTTCGATATGGCCCGTGAATATCGATTCACTGCCCCGATCATGGCCAAGCGTGCACTGTGCAATACGGCCATGGATTATTTGCTGGAGCTGCAAGATGAGGCGCTGTTTACAGCCTGCCTGCAACAATATACTGAAGCTCGCAATATGAACCAGCGCCTGAGTGCACTGGCTGGGTTGACCCGAACCGGGGCGAAACAGTCGGCCACAACCCTACACGCTTTCTATCAACAATGGCGGCATAACCCTCTGGTACTGGATAAATGGTTTGCCCTGCAAGCCAGTGCACCGCTACCAAGCACCCTCGACACCGTATCAGCACTGCTGCGACATCCCGACTTTGCAATCGGCAACCCCAACCGGGTGCGCTCAGTGATTGGCAGCTTTACCCAGCTCAATCCGCTGTGCTTTCACGACCCATCCGGTGCAGGCTACCAGCTGCTGAGTGATTTTTTGCTGCAGCTCGACCCCGTGAACCCACAAACTGCCGCCCGATTGGCACAGGCATTCACACGCTGGCGCAAGTTTGAACCGGGGAGACGGGAAAAAATGCGTACCGTACTCGATACCCTTGCGGGCCATCAATCGCTATCAAAAGACCTCACAGATGTCCTCTCACGCAGCCTCGCTGACTGCTGATTATTCTCTTGGGGACAGCAATGAGGCATCAAGGTATTGATTGCGACCCAGGCTGTTATCGCGGTTTCCCAGACCCGGTGCAAGCACGCCGGCTTAGGCAGTAGTTTGCGCTGGTTTGCATCGGTTCCATTGCTCAACCTATAATCGGTTCATCATTCTACACAACGGCGGGAAAATACATGGCAAAGCCAGAGAAACATCCTATCGGGCTAACTCCGGAACAGGCCAGCGAACTGCTGCATAATGATCCCCGGGCCATATTGGTCGATATTCGTGCAACCATGGAATACCTGTTTGTCGGACACCCGGTAGGGGCAATGCATATTCCCTGGATCGACGAACCGGATTGGGTAATTAACCCCCACTTTGTTACCGAAGTACGCAAACTGATTCTCGGTGGTGTGGTTTGTGATGAAGATGAGGGTTTTGCTCCGGTATTATTGATTTGCCGTAGCGGCAAGCGTTCCATTGAAGCCGGCAAGGCTTTGCTGGAGGCTGGATTTGGCAATGTGCATCATGTTCTGGAAGGCTTTGAAGGTGATCTTGATGACCATCATCATCGCTCCAGCCAGGGGGGATGGCGTTTTCACAAGTTGCCGTGGGAACAATGCTGATGATCTGCCAGGATCGGGCGAGACCCGAGTGGCAAGGTTTCGCCATACAGCGTATATGATCTGTCAAAAAACAAGGGCTGGGTTAGCGTTGGTATAAGTGCGGACACTGCAAAATTTTCCGGGTTTCGTCCCGAACCTTCTCGGCCCCGGCAAAGACATATCGAACACTGTAACAATCATAAGGGTGCGACGAGCGCGCATATCCGGCAAGCAAGGTGTCAGTGCCAA
>CAYQAP010000053.1:5437-15984 GCA_964415515.1 uncultured Gammaproteobacteria bacterium
AAATGGAAAAATCTGGCCTACAAGCGTATGCCCGGACAGCTGGAGATCAAAAAACGGTAGGGAGGCTTCTTCTACCCGAGATTGGAAAACCCCGTGACTAAGGCAATAAAAGCAACGGCTCTGCCGATAGTATTGGCTCTGTATCTGGGTAATGTCGCCAACGCCGGCGAAGTGACCATTGTGGCGGCCGATTTTCAAACTATGGACGGTCAACTCTGGTCGATCCAGGTCACACTGCAGCATACCGACACCGGTTGGGACCATTATGCAGACCGTTGGCGCGTGGTCGACAGTGCCGGTCAGGTCGTGGCAGATCGGATTCTCTACCATCCCCATGTTGACGAACAACCATTTACCCGTGGCTTGCGGGGAGTCGCCCTGCCGGCTGAAAGCAACAGACTTTATGTAGCAGCACACGACAACGTACACGGCTGGGCCAAACAACGGTTGCAGATTGATTTGAGCCAAGCAGTTCAGGGACGTTTGCAGGTGCCTTCAGAATAAATCCCCCTTTCAATTCACCCTGAAAGCAGGGTGCCAGCCCTGTTGTTCTGTGCTATCTTCAGTGCCTACAAATTGCGCGGATCAGACACAGGGCTATGGACGAAGAAGAACTTGAAGAAATTCGTACTGCGATACTGCTGGCTATAGAAGCGCATTCTTCACTGGATATTCGCAGCCTGCTGGAGCGATTGCATCCGGCGGATATCGCCAATCTACTGGAAAGCATCACCCCGGACCTGCGTCAAAGATTGTGGCCAGAATTACCCCTCGAACTCATGGGTGAAGTGCTGATTGAGGTTCCTGAAGGTGTCCAGAAAAGCCTTATGGAAACGCTCTCACCACAACTCTTGGCCCGAGCGATCCTGACTCTAGATATCGATGAAATTGCGGACCTGTTTCCGGATCTTCCCGATGAAATCACCGCCCGGGTGTTGTTCGATCTGGATCAGGAAGCGCGACAGGATCTTGATGCGGTACTGTCCTGGCCTGAGGATACCGCTGGTGGGATGATGAACGTCGATACGGTCACTGTTCGCGGCAATGTCAAGATTGCGGTAGTGCAGCGCTATCTGCGATTGTTGGGAGAACTACCTGAATATACAGATCAGTTATTTGTTGTCGACCAACAGAACCACCTCAAAGGTGCACTGTCACTACCGGCCATTCTAACCAGTGACAAGAGTAATATGGTGGCTGATATTATGGAAACTGATCCGGTCAATTTCACCACCTTGACCGAGGACGAAAAGGTAGCCACAGCCTTTGAGCGATATAACCTGATCTCTGCCGCCGTGGTCGATGAGAATGCTATGCTGCTAGGCCGGATTACCATCGATGATGCGGTGGATGTCATTCGCGACGAAGCAGAACATACCATGATGGCCCAGGCCGGCTTGGATGAAGAAGAGGATATTTTCGCGCCCGTAGCACGAACTTCCGGAAAACGAGCCTTGTGGCTAGGCGTAAATCTGGTAACTGCACTGCTGGCTTCGACCGTGATTCGCTCTTTTGAGACTACGATCGAACAAGTGGTGGCGCTGGCTGCGCTGATGACCATTATCGCCAGCATGGGGGGCAACGCCGGCACCCAGACCTTGACGATAGTCATCCGTGGTATGGGTACCGGAACGATTACCTCACTCAATGCCTGGCAGGTGATGAAGAAAGAAATTCTGGTGGGTGCCTTCAACGGTCTGGTCTGGGCACTCGTAGTGGCAGTTATTTCGGCACTGTGGTATCACAATATTTTTCTGGGTATGGTCATTGCCGCAGCCATGGCGATTAACCTGTTGTTTGCTGCTGCAGCAGGGGTGGCCCTGCCACTACTGGTAAAGCGACTGGGCATTGATCCGGCCCTGGCTTCGGGTGTGGCATTGACCACAGTGACTGATATCGTCGGGTTTTTCAGTGTTCTGGGTTTGGCCTACCTGTTTCTGGTGTAACCAAGATTCAGTGCCCGGACAAGCGTCTGGCCAATACCAGCAATGCCAACACCAACAGCAAAATCAGCAACGGCAAGCTGCCGGTACGCATAAACAGGGTTGTACCTAATCGAGGTTGTAGCTCGCCGGTGAGCACTGTGGTAACAAATTGCGGACTGGACGCAAGAACGCGGCCGTCGGCATCAATGATTGCAGAAGGGCCGGTATTGGCAGCCCGGAGCATCGGTCGGCCGGTTTCAAGGCTGCGCATACGCGCCATTTCCAAGCGCTGATGCGGTGCGAGCGAGTCACCAAACCAGGCATCTTCGGACAAATTAATCAGCAGATTGCTGCCTACCGCAGCCTTGGCAATTGCATCGGCAAAGGCATCTTCATAACAGATATCGATAGCCACTTTGGTTCCAGCCAGGCGCAGCGGCATCTGGCCATTGCGGCCGGCAGAAAAATTGCTCATGGGTATCTTCAGATAATCTATCAACCAGCCCAACAACCCTGGTAGTGGCAGAAACTCACCAAAGGGTACAAGGTGACGTTTGCGATAGAGCTGGGTTTTTTGTTGGCCAAGCAGCAGGGCACTGTTGAAATAGTGTCGGTGGTCTGTCGGGTTGACCTCCACCACACCCAACACAAAATCTGCTGGATGTTCGCGCAGGGTCTGGAGAAGGGTGGTCGGCAAGCGGTCACTGGCTTCGGGCAGTGCTGCTTCGGGCCAAACAATCAAATCCCGGTCACGCAAAGGCAGGGAGCGAGTCATATAAGTGTCACGAATCCGCTCACGATTCGCTGCGACCCATTTATCCGCAAGTGCCACATTGCCTTGTACTGCTGCCACCTTGAGGGCCGGGCCTGCCGGGCTGGTCCAGGAAACCCCACTGCTGACGTAGCCTCCTACCCAGAGAATAGTGAGCGTGAGCAGTGCTGGCAATGAGCGGCCTCGTGACTGCCACAGTACAAACAGGCAGCTGCCGGTCAATACTGTTGCTAGACTGACCCCATAGATGCCCACGAGGGGGGCCAAACCCGCCAGGGGCCACCCAAGCTGACTATAGCCGGCCAGCAACCAGGGAAAACCACTGAACAACCAGCTGCGCAGCCACTCGGCCAATACCCAGAGGGAGGCAAACAGCACGGCGTCGCTAAGCCATCGCCCTGGGCGGGGCTGGTCACCAATGCGTGATATCCAGTGATCCCTGAAATCATGAGCCTGGGCGTACAACCAGGCAATCAGTGCCGGATACAGTGCACAATAGATCACCAGCAAGGCGACTGCTATTGCGGCCAGTGGTGGTGCCATGCCGCCAAAGCGATGCAGGCTCACATAGACCCAGGAAACGCCGACTCCGAAGGCAGCCATCCCAAATAACAGGCCATATTTTGCCGCTATTTTCGGTTTTACACCCTGCAAACAGCCAAGCAACAGGGCCAGAGCCAGCGGCGTCAGTGGCTTGAAGCTAAAGGGGGCAAACCCCAGGGTGAAGAGCAGCCCCGCTAGAAGGCTGAGAATCACTACCGGTAATGCCAGTCGATTGGTTTTATCAGGATTGGTAAACATGTAACAACAGGATTCTGCGACTGTCCGCATTGAGGACCTCAAAAGTCCATCCGGAAATTTCTACTGCCTCACCACGCTCAGGAAGCCGCCCGAACTGACTCAACACCAGGCCACCGATGGTCTCAATATCATGACCGGGATCCGGAAAATGAAATTGCTGGTTGAAATCCTCCAGGCTGCACAAGGCCTTGACGATAAAATCATGCGCATCCCGTTGTACAATCATATGTTCGGACTCATCAATATCGTGTTCATCACTGATATCACCAACAATTTGTTCCAACACGTCTTCGATTGTCACCAGCCCGGCCACCCCAGCGTACTCGTCAACCACAATCGCCATGTGATTGCGTTGCTCCTGAAATTCACTCAGCAATACATTGAGGCGTTTGCTTTCCGGCACAAACGTAGCCGGCCGGGTCAGGTCCTTGATGTTAAAATCTTCATCATTGCCTTGCTGGTAGTAGCGTAGTAGATCCTTGGCCATCATCACGCCGATAATTCGGTCGCGGGTTTCATCGATGACCGGAAAGCGGGAATGCCCGGATTCCACCACCACATTGAGAATGGCTTCTGCTTCATCATCACGCTCGACGATGACCATCTGCGACCTTGGAATCAGAATATCCCGAACCCGCATATCCGAAACGCGGAATACCCGCTCGATGGTATCCATGGCGCTCTGATCGAGCAGGCCCCGTTGCCGGGCCTTACGTACCCCGTCGAGCACCTGTTTGCGTGTTGCAGCCTCGGGTTTGATCCAATCGGCCAGGCGCAATAGCCAAGCTGGCCTGTAGCCAGGTTCAGCAGAAGGATTCATTGCGGTTCATTCCCATAGGGATCAGCAATCTGCAACAAGGCCAATAACTCTTTTTCCATCTCTTCCATGGTTTGCGCTTCCGCTTCCTGCTGATGATCATGGCCCAGCAAGTGCAACAGCCCATGGGCCAGCATGTGGGCCCAATGATGCTGGACTACGATATGTTGCTGCTGCGCCTGCACGGTAATAATCTCTGCACAAATGACCATATCCCCAAGAATATCAGAGCACACACCTGGTGGGTCAACAAAAGGAAACGACAGGATATTGGTCGGTTGATTGCAATTTCGGTATTGCCGGTTCAGTTGTGTGATCTCTGCACGGTCAACAATTCTTACAGTGACCTCGCCCTGCGCGGAAACAGCAGCCGAGAAAACAGCCATCCATTGTTCAAGATCGGCGTCATCGGGCACACTTTGGTCGGCCACCTGCCGCTGTATGACCAGGTTAACGGTCAATCGGGTTCGCCTTCTGCTTCTGCTTGTTCATAGGCCTCGACAATGCTTTGCACCAGGGGATGACGGACCACATCAGAGGCCTGAAAACAGGTGACACTGATGCCTTTGACCTGATCCAGAATCTCCACAGCCTGGCGCAGGCCGGAACGCACCCCCCGTGGTAGATCGATCTGTGTCAGATCGCCGGTGATCACGGCCCGGGATGAAAAACCGAGCCGGGTGAGAAACATCTTCATTTGTTCTGTGGTGGTATTCTGGGCTTCGTCCAGTAACACAAAACTGCTATTGAGGGTGCGACCACGCATATACGCCAGCGGCGCGATTTCAATCACACCGCGCTCCTGCAGGCGAGCCATTTTCTCCAGCCCCAGTAACTCAATCAAGGCATCAAACAGGGGCCGTAAATAAGGGTCGACCTTCTGCTCGATGTCACCTGGCAGAAACCCCAGTCGCTCGCCGGCTTCCACCGCAGGTCGCACCAGAACCAGACGCTCGACTGCATGCTTTTCCAGTGCTTCAATTGCACAGGCAACTGCCAGAAAGGTCTTGCCCGTACCGGCCGGACCGATGCCAAAGCTGACATCGTGGGTCAAGATACGCTGCAGGTAAAGGTTTTGGTGCAGGTTCCGGCTTTTAATTCGGGTCTTGGCCAGACGCAATTCCGTGATCGGGAGGTTTTCGGTGCCTGACGACACATTGTTGAGCCCGCGCAATGCCAGATGAATCGTGAATTTATCCAGTTCGGTACTCTCGGCAGTATCCGTATAGAGGGCTTGCAACACCTCTTTGGCGGCAGCGGCCTGCGCACCGGTAACATGTATCCGATGGCCGCGCTGGCTGATACTGACACCCAGACGATCCTCGATCTGGTGCACATGGGCATTGCACTCACCACACAATACCGCCAGACGTTGATTGTCTGTTGGCTCGAGGGTAAAAGTGACGGTCTTTTGACTGCTGTTCAACAAGTGTCCCACAGTAAATTCGAGATCACAGTATATCAGGCCATACAACGACCACGTAGAGAATTGGCCAAGGCAGCGGTAATGGTTACCGGCACAAATTGTCCACGAAGATCAGGACTGGCTGGAAAATTCACCACCCTGTTGTTTTCAGTACGCCCGGACATTTCTTCCGGGTTCTTGCGTGATGGCCCTTCGACCAGCACCGATTGTACCGTCCCCACCATGCTGGTGCTGATTTTTTGTGCAGTGGCCGAAATTTTTCTCTGCAGCAGTTGCAGACGCTGTTTTTTGCTAGCCATGGTTACGTCGTCAAACAAATCAGCCGCCGGGGTACCAGGTCTGGCGCTGTAGATAAAACTGTAGGACTGATCGAAGCCGACCGTTTCAATGAGAGCCATGGTGGCGGCAAAATCAGCATCGGTTTCGTTTGGAAAACCGATAATAAAGTCTGATGAGATGTGGATGTCCGGGTGTGCCTGACGAAGTTTCCTGATGATTTGCAGATAGTCGGCTGCCGTGTAGCGGCGTTTCATTAAACTCAAGATACGATCGGAGCCGCTTTGAACCGGCAGGTGTAGATGGGATGCCAGTTTCGGTAGGTCATGGTGTGCCCGGATCAGCTCATCGGTGAATTCCAGAGGGTGTGAGGTGGTATAACGAACCCGGCCGATGCCGTCTATTTCGCAGACATGTCGCAGCAACAAGGCCAAGTCGGCTTCACCACCACCAAACATGGCTCCGCGGTACGCATTGACATTCTGTCCCAGCAGTGTGACTTCCCGCACACCCTGCTCAGCCAGTTCATAGACTTCCGTAATAACTCCATCAAATGGGCGGCTGAATTCCTTGCCCCGTGTATAGGGAACGACACAAAAGCTGCAGTATTTACTGCAGCCTTCCATAATCGAGACATAGGCTTTTACACCATCCATCTGCGGTGGCGGCAGGCGGTCAAATTTTTCAATCTCCGGAAAACTCACATCCAGCAAGGGTTGTCGTGATTGCAGCAAAGAATCGAGCATTTCCGGTAATCGGTGCAAGGTCTGGGGGCCAAACACGAGGTCCACGAAGGGTGCCCGATGCAGGATGTTCTGCCCCTCCTGGCTGGCCACACAACCACCCACACCGATGATCAACTGCGGGTTCTGCAGTTTCATTTCCCGCCAGCGGCCAAGGTGTGAAAATACCTTTTCCTGGGCCTTTTCCCGTACTGAGCAAGTGTTGAGCAGCAGTACGTCAGCTTCAGCAGGTTGTTGGGTGCGCTGCAGTTGGTGGCTGGAGTACAACAAGTCAGCCATCCGGCCCGTGTCATACTCATTCATTTGACAGCCGAAGGTTTGGATAAACAGTTTTTTCATGACAACTAGAGCAAGATCTATGGGTCAAAAATCAGCGGACCGATAGTATACCGACTTCGCTGTTGATGGGTATACTCCATCTCCTGGTGCAATTCCAAAGGATCGTGATAATGCAGTTTATTTCCCTACAATACCGTGGTCAATCGCACTGGCCTATCGGCTGGTGGCTGGCTGCAATCCTGTTGCTGTTGAGTACGCCGTTGCAGGCGTTGACCTTGACTGGACCACTGCAGCAGGGTGGGATGGTGGTCGGCCAGACCCGGGCGAGTGTGCAGGTGAATCTTGACGGCAAGCCGATTCGCGTCAGTAAGAGTGGGCGCTTTGTCATCGGTTTCGGGCGCAGCCATCCGGCGACCGCTTGGTTGACCTTGCGTTACCCGGATGGGCGGGTATTGAAGAAACAGCTCCGTATTGCACAGCGCAAATATGCCATTCAACGGATTAACGGACTTCCGAAGAAGAAGGTCAGCCCACCGCCTGCCCTGGCCAAAAGAATTCATGCAGAAGCCCTGCTGGTCAAGGCTGCACGTGCCTACAACACCGATTTGCCCTGGTTTTTCCAACCCTTCATCTGGCCGGTTACCGGCCGCATCACCGGGGTTTACGGCAGTCAGCGTATTCTCAACGGCAAACCACGCTGGCCCCATTACGGGGTTGATGTCGCCGCACCCAAGGGGACCATAGTGCGTGCAGCCGCCTCCGGTATTGTGCGCCTGGCACATCCAGGCATGTATCTTTCCGGAGCTACTCTGGTGATCGACCACGGCTTTGGTATCAGTTCATCCTATCTGCATTTATCAACCATTCTGGTGCGCGTTGGGCAACGGGTCAAACAAGGCCAGGCTGTGGCAAAGGTTGGGGCCAGTGGCCGGGTTACCGGCCCACATCTTGACTGGCGGATCAACTGGTTTAAGACTCGGTTAGATGCTGCCCAGGTGGCCGGACCCATGAGGCCGGCAATCACGACTAACTGAGTCGGTATTAGCAGCTGGTTTTGTCGGTAGAGTTGCTCTTTTTCCACCATAGCAACAGCAACAAGGGCGGCAGGAACAATATGGTTTCCAACAACAATAACTTCAGGTTTTGCCAGGATACTATCTGTAGCAGACTGGTCAGGCTCGAATCACCGGGCATACCGTGCCTCACCCCGTCGAGCAAAATATAGGGGGATAGAAAATAGTCTGGAGAAAAAGGCCAGAACAGAGGAATGCCCAGAGGTGGTCGATAATCGGCAGTCAAATAGTCGACCAGCAGATGACTTCCATAAGCCAGTGTCGTCAACAGACCGGCACGGCCGGCCTGTTGACTGCACCGCAACAGCAAGCACCACACCAGCAAACCTGCCAGCAGTGCCGCGAGGATTGAATGACTGGCCTGATGGTGATAGCGATTGAGATCACCGCTCAATAAGCCGGGCAGGAAATCCAGGTCAGCGGCGTTACCTGCAATTACACTCAGCAGCAACCAGTTTGGCTGCAAACCACATGTTCCGGGCTTTACCATTTGCCCGGCTATCAGACCCAACAGAGAGTGACCCATTGGGGTGGACATCAACCACCTCGAGCCGGCAAGATCCGGGATAGCAAAAACAGAAGACTGCTGACCACAACAATGATCGGGCCGGTGGGAATATCACTGGCCAGGGAGATGAAGACCCCGATAATGACTGCCAATGATCCCAGCAACGCACCGCCAACAGCCATCTGCTCCGGCGAAGTTGCCAGGCGCCGAGCTGTCGCTACTGGGATAATGAGCAGTGAAATAATCAGGAGCGCCCCAACCAGCTGAATGGACAGTGCCACCATAGTGCTCAAAAACAGCAGGTACAACAGCTCCACACCGACTACGGGAAAGCCTTCAACCCGGGCCAGATCATAATCAATGGTGACCGCCAGGAGTGCCGGCCAGAAGCGCCATAGCAGCAACAGGGTAATCCCGCTGCCGATTGCGACAATAAAAACATCACGATCAGCGATGGACAGGATGTCCCCGAACAAATAGGCATCGAGATTGATACGCAGACCAGAACCATATAACAGCACCAAACCAAGCGCCAAAGTCCCGTGGGCGAGAATCCCTAACTGGGTATCGGTAGATAGGTCTGAGTGCTGTTGCAGGCGCCACATCAACAGACCAACCAGCAGTGCAATCACTAAAATACCGAGCCTGACATCAATCTCAAGATACAACGCCAGCGCCACTCCGAGCAAAGCAGCATGGGCTTGTGCAGTACCAAAATAAGCCATCCTTCGCCACACCAGGACACTGCCCAGGGCACCGGCCAGGATTGCAGTCAGGATACCGGCAAACAGAATCTTGGCGACAAACAGATCAAACATGGGCTCAATGCTTGTGGACTACCCGACCATCGATAGCGTGTTGATGATCATGATGGTGCGTATAAACAGCCAGTTCACCCGTGTTAAACAACTCAAGATAAGCGGCATTATCACGCACGTTATCCGGACTGCCCTGGCAGCAGACGTGCTGATTGAGGCAAATTACACGATCACTGGCCGCCATCACCAAGTGCAGATCATGTGAAACCAGCAGCACGCCGGTATGATGTTGTTGGTGAAAGGTCTTGATCATGGTATAGATTTCCTGCTGCCCGGTAATATCGACCCCCGCTGCAGGCTCATCCAGAATCAGTAAATCAGGTTTACCTACCAGAGCCCTGGCCAGCAACACCCGACGCAGCTCACCACCTGACAAATGATGCATGGAATGTCGAGCCAGATTGGCAATACCAACAATAGCCAAGGCGTCAATCACCGCCATATCACATCGATGTGGTGACAAATCGACAAAACGCTGGACGGTGATCGGCATCCCGGGGTCCATTTTTAGCAGTTGTGGCACATAACCGGTACGGAGTGCACGCAAGCGGGCAACCTGCCCTGTATCTGGCTGAAACAGACCCAGCAAGATTTTCACCAACGTTGATTTTCCGGCACCATTTGGCCCGATCAAAGTCACAATTTCACCCCGAAACAGGCTGAGTTCAACCCGTTGCAAAATCATACGACCACCGCGGGCATAGCTGATGTCAGTGGCTGCAATCAGCTCGGTTTCCGCTAGGCCGGGGTGAATCGGGTTGCTCATTTCCCATCTACACCTCAGTGTCAGCGGTGTGCACGGTGATTCCTACGATAAAATAAGGTAATCTTGAGGCCGTTTTCAAGCTTCTGCAAGACATATGGTATTGGCCTACGAGAATGGGGCCTGAGCTGCTCATCAACAGCTGCGGAAAAATTGCCGCAATGGGCCATGGTATTGTGTACCTGCAAAGAGTCCTGCGTAAGGTCGGCATTCATATTCAAATTATCGAGTAAATTACTGGAATATTTTCACTATCAAAGCCTATTCTGGTCAGCTATTATGGTTGGCGTAACGGCCCATTATCGCATGCATGGGAATCAGGTGCCATCAGGTACTGGGTATCGAT
>CAYQAP010000054.1:0-8155 GCA_964415515.1 uncultured Gammaproteobacteria bacterium
AACTGGCGCAGCGTGATGCCTTGGTCCAGGATCATGGATTTTAGGTCGGTCACTAGCCTTGTCTGTGAGGTATTCGGAAGACGGATTTCGGATGAATACCATTTATCGTGGATTGTTAAAGTGGCGTCTCAATATCGGGGGTTAAGCCCTTCTCACAGAAAGAGTATGGTCGCAGAATAAATTCCTTATACACATTTCAAAATGATCGGTGAATGAAGCTGCTGCCTTCAATGCTTAGACTAGGTATAGAGTCGGTAGATCACTTTAAGGTATTGATTAGTAGATCAATATTTGTATGCCTAATAATTAGGCATATCATGATGATGCCAGTGTCTGTCAGTATTTAGGTGGCTTTTTTGCACAGTATCCACATACTTATCCACAGCCATTGTGGGCAAAGTTGGACGATCTAAGAGATTCAACAAGTTAGCATCTACGGCTCAAAAACGGTACCTTTTATCTCTCTGTCTGGAATTGAACCTGGTATGAAGAATCTTTCCAAACCAAGGTCCCGGGTAGTCGAAGTTGCCCTGCCAGTGCCGTTACGAAAGTGCTATCGATATGTTGTTCCAGAGCAGATGACGGTACCAGGTCCGGGTATGCGGCTGCGGGTGCCATTTGGGCATCACGAACACATCGGCCTGGTGATGAAAACAGGTCAGGCAGATCCTGCCGGGCTTAAGCCGGTACTTGAATGCCTGGATACCGCAGCTATTCTCGATTCAACCATGCTGACTTTGTTGAAGTGGCTTGCAGAGTATTACCACTGCCCTATCGGTGAGGTCATGCAATTGGCTTTGCCGATCCTGCTGCGACGTGGCAAGTCGGCGCAACCTGCGGAGCAACTGTGTTGCCAGCTAACCGATGTGGGACGTGTTGTCGATCCTGAAGTATTGACTCGTGCCCCCAGGCAGCGGCAGTTACTGCAGCGACTGCGGGCAGCGAAGGGCCAACAGCTACCCGCTTCACTGCTGCAGCAATATCATCAATCGTGGCGAGCGCCGGCCAAGGCTCTGGCCCAGCGGGGCTGGTTGCAGATGACCTACCTGACAGCCCCGAAAGTTGAACTATCACCGGTCGCTGCACCCTCGACCACACTGAACAATGCTCAACAACAGGTTGTCACTGCAATTTGCGAATGCGCTCCGGGGTATCAAAGTCATGTGCTGGAAGGCGTGACCGGGAGTGGCAAGACCGAAGTCTATCTGGCACTGACCCGTCAGCAGCTCCAGCAGGACCGACAGGTACTGATCCTGGTGCCGGAGATCTCATTAACACCTCAGTTGGTGGAGCGGTTTAGCCAGCAATTCGGGGAGCGTGTACAGGTTACCCATTCTGCGCTCGGTCACAGTCAGCGACTGCGGGTTTGGAACCTTGCTCGAAGTGAACAAGCCGAGGTTATTCTCGGTACCCGCTCAGCCGTTTTCTGCGCATTGCCAAAACTGGGGCTGATCATTGTCGATGAAGAGCATGATCCTTCCTACAAACAGCAGGAGGGTTGTCTGTATCATGGACGTGATGTAGCGGTAATGCGTGCCAGGTTGCTGGGTATTCCGATAATACTGGGTTCTGCCACGCCTTCATTACCAAGTCTGATCAATGTAAAAAGAGAGCGTTATCGGTTACAGAGACTGCCGAAGCGAGCTGGAGGTGCGCAACTTCCGGGTATCCAGCTTCTGGATTTGAACGGATTACCGGCCCGTGACGGTATCAGTCAGCCTCTGCTTGAGGCGATTGAGCACAACCTGGTGCGGGGTGAACAAAGCCTGCTGTTTCTGAATCGTCGTGGTTACGCGCCCGTTCTGCTGTGCGGCAATTGCCGCTGGGTGGCAGAATGTCGTTACTGCAATGCCCGGCTCACCTACCACCAGGCCCTTGAACAATTACATTGCCATCATTGTGGCGCGCGTCATTCTTTGCCGCGACACTGCCCAGATTGTAATGCGACCAACCTGCAGCCGGTGGGAGAGGGTACCGAGCGCCTGCAGGCGGCGTTGGAAAAACGGTTTTCCGGACATCGGGTGCTGCGTATCGACCGTGACAATGTACGCCGAAAAGGTGAGTTCGCGCTCTTGCGAGAGCAGATTACCTCGGGTCGGGCACACATCCTGGTCGGCACCCAGATGCTGGCCAAGGGCCACGACTTTCCTGCTGTGACCTTGGTCGGAATCATCAATATCGATAGCTCACTGTACAGTGTCGATTATCGGGCTACAGAGCAGATGGCTCAGCAATGCATCCAGGTCGCGGGCCGGGCCGGGCGTGCCGATAAGCCGGGTCGGGTGCTGATTCAGACCCGGTTTCCGGAACACCCGCTGTTTCAGGCGATTTGTCGGCATGATTACGCTGCTTGTGCGAACCAACTCTTGGAACAGAGGCTGCAAGCTGGATTTCCGCCATTTGTACATTTCGCACTATTGCGAGCCGATGCACTGCAGCCGGATGTACCCAATAATTTTTTGGTTCAGGCCAAACAATTGGGTATCGAAATACTGTCAGAGCAAGCGGGTTCAGCAGTGGCTTTGTTTGACCCGGTGCCGGCTCCGATGCTGCGACGGGCGAGTCGTTATCGCATGCAGCTGTTAGCACAGAGCCGACACCGCAGTGCTTTGCAGGATTTTTTACAGCAATGGGTGCTGCGACTGGAAAAAAGCCGACCAAGCAGAAAATTGCGCTGGTCACTGGATATTGATCCAGTTACGTTATTTTAACGGTCTGCTACGTGGGTTCAGAACCCGGGATTATAAATAAGCCAGCAGCAAACCAAAAAAAATCGCTGCACCGACCCAGCTGTTGTTGAGAAAGGCCTTGAAACAGGGATCACGTGTGCGGTCTCGGGCCTGATAGAGTTGCCAGGCTGCGGTTAGCAGGGCGACGGTGAGTCCCAGATAGTAGTAGGCATTCAAAGACAGTAGCTGCCCAAGCAGTGACAGACAGGCAAACATCAGCACATAGCAGATCATAATAGCCTGCAAGTCATGCTGTCCAAACAATATTGCCGTCGATTTGACCCCGATTTTCAGATCATCGTTGCGATCAACCATGGCATACAGGGTGTCGTAAGCGACGGCCCAGAAGATATTGGCTGCCAGCAGCCACCAACTCGAGGCCGGTAGAGCATTGGCTTCGGCGGCATAGGCCATGGGAATACCCCAGCCAAACGCCAGTCCCAGATACAACTGGGGTAAATGTGTGATCCGTTTGACAAAAGGATAGCTGGCTGCCAGAAGGACGCCTATAAAGGACAATTCAATCGCCAGTCGATTGAGATTAATCACCAGCATAAAAGCCAGCACACACAAACCGGCAAACAGTACCAGAGCCTGATGAGGGCTAATTACCCCAGTCACCAGTGGGCGCCCGGCGGTGCGTTTGACTAGACCGTCAATATTTCGGTCAGCATAGTCATTGATGGTGCAGCCTGCCGCACGCATCACAAATACCCCGGTAATAAAGATCAGCACAATACCGGGGTTTGGCCGACCCCGACCTGCCATCCATAATGCCCACAGTGTGGGCCACAGCAACAGTAAGGAGCCGATCGGTCGATCTAGCCGCATCAGCTGTATAAACCCGTATATTTTATTTCCCATATCGACCACAAACCTTCCAGCAAAAGATCAAAAAAAGAGGTCATAGCATATATCTTTCGGTGAGTATACTATATAAATCAATAGAATACAGAAAAAAACTCTTCTTTGTTTGTTGCAAAATGATAGCGGGAAAATATCACCTGATTGGTGGCTGCCTCAAGGAAATTTTCACTTTGTACACATGTCGATCAACTTATTCGTTTACTTCGCTGTGCGATCTGGATCAGAAATACACGTGTAGTGTAGGTGAATACTTGAAATAGGAACTTCAAGATTGCAATCTGGTCTAACTATGCAATGAAAGGGAGTCCGGGGATTGATTGTAGATATTCTCTATGGGCGCTACGAATTGCAGGCTGCAATGTCGCACTGTGCTGGCCGCTCTGGTTGTTGGGGTGATCCTGGCGGGTTGTGCTCGCTTACCACAGTCATCCAAGTCTGAATATTTGCCCGAAAATGGTGCCCTGGGTCAATGTGCTGCTTTTTTTGCTGCCCTTGATCAACAGACTGCGGCTGCCAAGGTGCGCGATGCCGGGTCGTTTCGTGTGCCCGGCTATCCCTATCTTCGGGTCAATCGCTTTTTGGCATCATTTCGAACTGAAGCACAGGATGGAGCTGAGTTTGCAGCTTGGCTGCAGCGTATGCAACGACTCGATCAACGAGCCAGGGCAATGGAAATCAGTAACTTGCCGGAGTTCTTCACTGTGCAGGGTAGTGAAGATCTGAGCCGAGCCGAGCTTGGTCAACGGGTACTAACTTGCGGTGAAATTCTAAAAACTGCTGATTTCAGACAGTCGGAGGCTCGAGTAGCTTTACGAAATAAAGTGTTTGTGCCGGATGAGTATCTTACCGCCCGTCGGTTTCTGGGTCTGTATCCGGTCAGTCGTCTATTCCTCTCTCGTGGTATTACGGCTTGGCAAAAAGAAGTTCGTAAACAATACAACGTGCTGCCGCCGGAACACTGGAATTCAATAAGTTATCACGCTAAAGCCCCCCGACCTGGTTTTGCCGTTATCAGCCGTGTTATGGAGCGTACCCGACGTGATGCCCTGGGGATACCTCGCTATTCCGATGCTTCCCGCCTGGCCTTGTTTCGCAGCTATGCGCCGGCGTGGCAGATTGAAACCACCGCTGCATATGATCAGCCGGGTGTGCCCATTTGGTTGGCTGGTGGTGGGCTTGATCTAGACAACACACGTCCTGTGGTCTATACCCAGCTATCATTTACCCGTTTTGCTGAACAGATACTGACTCAGTTGAACTATGTTATCTGGTTTTCAGCTCGTCCCATGGAAAGTGATTGGGATATGTATGGTGGGGTACTCGATGGCCTGACTTTTCGAATTACACTCGATGAGCAGGGGGTGCCATTGGTGTACGAAAGCATGCACAACTGCGGTTGCTATTACCGTGTTTATCCAAGCCACAGACTGCAGGCACGAAAAGCATTTTCAGCACCCGAGCCACCGTTGATTCTGGCCAGCCCCGAGGTTGACTGGCAAGTAGGTGTGATCAAGCTAGCTCTAAACAGCCGCACACACTATGTCCAACATCTTTTTTCTGATGGGCAAGCTGATGCCAGCTTGGCCAAGCCCTACACACTGGCTGAATATTCTACACTGCTGAGTCTGCCCACCACCCGCCATCAGCGGCGCAGTCTGTTCAGTGAAGATGGTACGGTATCCGCCAGCAGACGCTTGGAGCGCTTGGTACTCTGGCCCAGTGGAATTTACTCTCCAGGGGCGATGCGCCAACTGGGCAGGCATGCGATTGCTTTCATTGGCAGGCGCCATTTTGATGATCCTTATTTATTGGAGCGGATGTTCATCAGGAATTGACCTGAAAACAGCGAAACAGGCGTGGAAAAACCACTTGGGCAGATTCCTCGCTGGTTCTCGTTACGCAATAAGCTGTTTGGCCATGTTCAGTACAAGCCACCTCGTTATGCTGCGGTTCACGTTTCTGAACAGGCACCCAGGGCAAATTGACCTCAGTCTAGTTGTGAGGGGGGTTTTTCATTGCACAGTGTTTCGAAAACAGCTATCCTGCAAACCATGAGCACGGCATTTATTCGATTATTGTTGTTGTCGGCCACACTGCTAACCGGACTGGTTGGCCAGCAGTCTCTGGCGTATGGTGTGTGGGCTACGGATGCTGTTGTCGATCGCACGACAACCGGGTTCTCGAGCCGCTATTTCTCGTCGACTACGCCACTGGCAATGCGGTGCCTTGTTCCCCAAAGTACGGCAAGCATTTGCTATGACAATTCGCCTGAGAGGCAGTCAAGCACCAGTCATTGTGATGACGGCCACTGTAATGATGCACCTCAGTTATTGCCGGCTCAGGCGGATATGTCTTTTCTGGCAGTGGCCAATCACCTCATGTCACTACCACAAGTACCTGTTGTCACCCTGTTTTTGACGGTGAACTTGCGTCCACCTTCTGTCTTTCCTGAATGAGTATCCCGGGCTACAGTTCGAGGAGATAGCCCACGGTCGCCTGCTGGCTTAGCTGGTGATGTATTATTTTAGTAAATCAAGCTATTATTTCAGGAAATCAAGCTATGAAATTTCGTCTTATATTACTCGTGGGTTTGCCATTACTCGTGGTGGCTTGTTCGGATGAGGATGTTGCATCTCCAGTTCAGTCTGTCGAGTTACAGACCAAGCCTGTGACCCCGGCTGTGGCGCAGTCGGCTACTGTGAAGGTTGCGCAGAACGCCACAGCCGAGCCGATCGCGCGCTGGTATCATTTTGGACAGGTAAGTCTCGGAGCCAGGCTCTTTGCCGGGAATTGTGCGGCCTGCCATGGCCAGGCTGCGGTGGGAGCACCCGGCTGGCAGCAACGAGGTACAGATGGGCAATATCCGGCACCCCCATTGAATGGTTCAGCCCATGCCTGGCATCATCCTCTTGCCCAGTTATTCCAGAAGATCAAGCACGGGGGGCAGGGCACTGCGATGCCATCCTGGGGCAGCAGGCTCAAGGACGAAGAGATCAAGGCGATTATTGCCTGGTTTCAGTCTCGCTGGCCGGATGCAATCTATGCCGAATGGTCACGTCGTGATCAGTCTTTTCACAAACAGAATTGAGTGCAATAATGACACAATTGCATACAAATGACACACTGGTGTCGAATAACAGCATACAGCCAGCAGCCCCACGTCCCAAGCGACGAATGGTTACTCTGCTGCCACTGGCGATATTTGTTGTGATCGCCATATTTCTGGGTATCGGCCTGACGATGGACCCGACACTGGTCCCCTCGCCGTTGATCAACAAGTCTGTGCCACAGTTTTCCTTGCCACCAGTTAAGGGAAGAACCCTGGGTCTGGCCTCCAAAGATCTGGTGGGAGAGGTCTCCCTGGTTAATGTTTTTGCCTCTTGGTGCGTTGCTTGCCGTGAGGAACATCCGTTATGGGTGCAGATCGCTCGTGGTAAAATTGTTCCTGTACATGGTTTGAATTATAAGGACAAACCGGACGATGCAGCCAACTGGCTGGCAGAACTGGGTGATCCCTATACCCGAATCGGCGCAGATATCGATGGCAAGGTAGCTATTGACTGGGGTGTGTACGGGGTTCCTGAGACTTTTGTTATCAATAAAGCCGGACAGATTGTCTATAAGCGGATTGGAGCCATTAACCCGAAGATCTGGCAGGAAAAATTGTTGCCAATGATCCGGAAATTACAGCAGGATTAATTTTGCAAATAGATATTTCTTCTCTGACGCTGGCGGTGGCGTTTGCAGCAGGGTTGATTTCTTTTCTGTCACCGTGCGTATTGCCGTTAGTTCCAGGCTATCTATCCTATATTGCCGGGCAGTCGAATACGGATCAAACTGGCGCAGGTAGTTTGGCCAAACATCGAACCAGCCTGTTGCTCAGTGGGTTTTTTGTGCTTGGTTTTTCCGCTGTTTTTATTTCACTGGGGGCCAGCGCCACATTATTGGGCTCACTGCTTGCACGCTACCGTTACGAAACGAATATTATCGGCGGTGTGATTATTATCCTGTTCGGACTGTATATGACCGGGCTGCTTAACTCCAGCTGGCTGGGTCGGTGGATGGCTCATGACGCTCGCTTTCAGGTGGAGATGAAGGGTGGTCGGAGCTTGACAGCGTTTGTTCTTGGCTTGGCCTTTGCCTTTGGTTGGACCCCTTGTATTGGTCCGATCCTGGGTGCAATATTAACCCTTTCTGCGGTATCCGAGACCACTCAAGCCGGGATCAGCCTGCTGAGCAGTTACTCGGCCGGTCTGGGGGTGCCGTTCATCTTGGCGGCATTGTTTTCCAGTGCCTTGAGCCAACGCATGCAACGATTACGGAGATTCAGCCGGGTTTTGTATATCACTGCCGGTAGCTTGATGATTGTGATGGGGTTGGCCATGATCACCGGCTATCTGTCTCGCTTCGCAGTGTGGCTGCTGAAAGCTTTTCCCGTTCTTGCAACCATAGGCTAGCTGAACGATCTGGCGAGGGACCACAGGCATTCGCCTGCCACAGACACCGTCCGAAAAACGCGGCCAGAAGCTGTTTCAAGCCAATTGCCAATCCTGTCATGG
>CAYQAP010000054.1:8255-15946 GCA_964415515.1 uncultured Gammaproteobacteria bacterium
CGTCCGAAAAACGCGGCCAGAAGCTGTTTCAAGCCAATTGCCAATCCTGTCATGGCAAGCAGGGAGCAGGAGAGGCCTATACACTCGAAAGTCTGACGGATAAAAAGTTTATCATGGCTCCTCCCTTGAATGATTTTGCTCATGCATGGCACCATACTGATGCAGGCTTGGTGAAAACCATACTTGAAGGGTCGCCAAGGAAAAGTCGAATGATCGCCTGGAAGGAACTTCTGCAGCCAGAGGATGCCAGGGATATTGTGGCCTACATCAAGACATTATGGAGTAAGTGGGCTTTGGATTGTCAGGGGCCAAAGCATATGCAGTGCATGTAGCGCCGACTCACCCAGTACTAAGCTACTGGCCAGTACCCTACTGGAAATCACAAATGCCCGTTGTTCTGGGCAGTCAGGAGTCAGGAGTCAGGGTCTCTGGTTTTGCAGGCCTGTGCAGTACGTGCTATTTTTCAGAACCGGTATGAATTGGCAGTTTTTTCGGAACAAGTGATTCTGCTGTTTATGATAGGTATTTGGGTAGTACTGCCAGATAAAGGTACGGCTGATGGCGATCATGCATCATTGAATTTGCCGGTACCAACGTGCTTTGCCAGTATTGTTGCAGGCTGTTCCCTCTGGAATGCAGCTTTTCTTGTTGAGGTATGGGTTGTCTGTCGATTCCCGCAGGTATAATTCAGCCTTATGAACAGCTCATCTATTGTATCTGATTATCAGGCGGTGCAGGATTGCATTCGACTTGCCGCGCAGCATGCCGCACGAGAACCGAATACGGTTCGTTTACTGGCGGTCAGCAAGATGCAACCGGCAAGGGCAGTAGCCAGACTTCATGAACTGGGCCAACACGCCTTTGGCGAGAATTATCTGCAGGATGCATTGCCTAAAATCATCGAATTGGCCGATCTCGAGCTGGAGTGGCACTATATCGGGCACATTCAGGGTAATAAGGCTCGGGAGATCGCCAAATATTTTCATTGGGTGCACAGTGTGGATCGCTTAAAAATTGCCCGTCGACTCAGTCAGTTGCGACCTTCTAGTCTGGGCCCATTAAATATTTGTGTGCAAGTCAATCTGGATCACGAAATGTCAAAGTCGGGCATCACCGGTGAGCAATTGCTCGCATTTACAAAACAATTGCAACCATTGTCCGGCATTCGACTACGTGGCATTATGGTGATCCCCAAACCTAGGGAAAGTTTTTCCCAACAGCTGGCAAGTTTCCAACGGGCCCAGGTTTTGTTTCAAACATTGCAGAAGCAGGTCCACGGTATTGACACCTTGTCGATGGGTATGTCTGGCGATCTTGAGGCGGCGATTGCGGCAGGAAGTACCCTGGTTCGTGTGGGTACGGCGATCTTTGGGCAGCGACCCTCAACTTCAAGAGCCAAAAGCTCACCAGAGCATAAAGAAGCCGCTGTGGAAAAGCCGACTTTGGGAAAATATCCTTCCAGTTCACGTTAACTACATCAACACCCCTATTACGCTGAAGAAGTTCATTATGAAAAATGTAAAAATCGGTTTTATCGGTGCCGGTAATATGGCTGGCAGCCTGATCGGTGGATTAATCAAGAACGGTGTGGAGCCGGGCAAGATTCGATGTGCAGACCCCAGTCCGGCGCAGTGCAACAATATCCGGATGCACCATCAGGTCGAGTGTGTCGAGGATAATAACGAGATCGCTGCCTGGGCGGATGTTTTGGTGTTGGCAGTCAAACCACAGATGCTGTATCAAGTAGCGTCAAATCTGGCTGTGGCTACCACAGGTAGACGGCCCGTTATTATTTCCATTGTAGCCGGCATTCGCCTTGGTGATCTGCGTCGCTGGTTGGACTGTGAACCTCCGTTGATCCGGGCTATGCCCAATACCCCGGCATTGATTGGTGCTGGCACCACAGGTCTTTTTGCCAGTGAAACAGTGAATAGTGAACAGAGGGACAGTGCCGAAAGTCTGATGCGGGCTGTCGGTTCCGTCATCTGGGTACAACGGGAAACGGATCTGGATTCGGTCACGGCTGTTTCCGGAAGTGGCCCCGCGTACTTCATGTATTTCATGGAATCGATGCAGCAAGCAGCGGAAGAACTTGGATTGACCCCCGATCAAGCGAGGTTGCTGATCATGGAAACGGCTTTGGGTAGCGCCAGAATGGCCATGGAATCACCGGTTGGGTTTGCCGAACTGCGTCAGCGGGTGACCTCTCCGGGTGGCACCACGGAGCGGGCTCTGGCTGTGCTGGAAGAGCACAAGACCAGCAAGCAGATCGGTGCTGCAGTCAAAGCCGCTGCAGCACGTTCCCGAGAACTTGCCGATTTGCTGGGAGACAAGTAAATGGGGAATTATCTGAGTGATGCGGGCAGTTTTCTCATTGGTATTGTATTTGATCTTTATATTTTCGTAGTCCTGCTGCGGTTTTTGCTGCAACTGGTGCATGCGGATTTCTACAATCCGATCAGCCGGGTTATTGTTAAAATTACGGATCCGGTTCTCCGCCCATTTCGACGCTATATTCCGGGGGTTATGGGCATTGACCTGGCTCCAGTTATCTTGATACTCGGTTTGACCGGGTTGAAATTTTTTTTGTTGTTGCAGGTTCAAGGATTTCAACCTGCGTTATTCGGGTTGTTGGTCTTTGCCTTCGGAAATGTACTGATGCAGATATCACAAATCTTCTTCTTTGTGGTATTGATTCGCATTATACTCAGCTGGGTGGCGCCCAATAGTTACAACTCGGCCGTTTCTTTGATTTATTCTTTGTCGGAACCGATCATGGCTCCGGCCCGGCGTCTGATCCCCAGTTTTGGTGGACTAGACCTGTCGCCGATTGTCGTATTTATCGTTTTGACGTTGCTTCAGAAAGTGCTTATTCAACCGATTTTGGATTTCGGAAGAGTATTGATGCAGGGCTGAGCGAATGTCTGAGTTAACCTGGTGTTTTCGCCAAGGAAATCAATTGCGTCTGCATGTTTTGTTGGTGCCACGGGCCCAAAAGAATCAGATTTCAGGGGTGCGTGATCATGAATTGCTGGTGCGAATACAAGCTCCTCCCATCGATGGCAAGGCCAATGCGGCACTTTGTGCTTTTCTGGCAAAACAGTGTGGTACGGCAAAAAGCCGGGTTGAAGTGATTCGAGGCAAGACCTCACGGCATAAAACTGTGTTGATATCCGGTGCAAAATCACTTCCTGTGGTGCCGGCGACGAAATAACCTGCCATAATAGTAGAATGGACGTTGAGCCGCAGACAACAGCAGTAAAAATAAACACTGACGGGAATACCCACCAGGAAAATCAGACTATTTCGGTGGCCGCCAGTCAGCGGCTTGCTAGCCGGCTGCAGGATTATCATGCATGGGCCAACGACCTGGCATCCAGCATCGAGAGCTATATACGGTGGATGGAATCTCAATCCGAAATGATCGATCTGGAAGAATTTCGCCTCTATGAGTTGCTCGAAGAAGTTCGTAGCAACAAACTTGTTGTTGCCATAGTCGGTGAATTTTCGCGGGGTAAAAGTGAATTGGTTAATGCCATTTTTTTTGCCGATCAGGACCGCAGATTGCTGCCATCGACTCCGGGTCGTACCACTATGTGCACTACCGAGTTGTTGTATGATGACAAAGATCCACCCTGCATCAAGCTTTTGCCCATAGAGACCAGGAAAACCAATCACACCATTACTGAACTGAAGAAACTACCAGAGAACTGGACCCAGTTGCCGTTGGATCTGTCTGCTCCAGAACAGGTGACCGATGCCCTGGGTGAGTTGGTTCGCAGCTGTAAAGTAAGCCTGGAAGAAGCTGAATTGATGGGGATTTATGTGACACAAGAAAAACATTTTGTGACTGTCCCCATGTGGCGTCATGCCATCATCAATTATCCCCACCCGATCTTGCAACAGGGATTGGTTATTCTCGATACACCCGGTTTGAACGCTCAGGGGATTGAGCAGGAATTGACGCTGCGAATCTTGCCCAATGCACATATTGTTTTGTTTGTGTTGGCGGCAGATACCGGCGTCACCCTGTCGGATAAGGAAATCTGGGATCGAAATATCGGTGGCGCCCATATCTCGAAGCAAGGTGGGCAGATTGTGGCGCTGAACAAGATCGACATGTTGTGGGATGAGTTACTGGATCGTGGGTCGATCGAACAGGCAACCCAAAAACAAGTGGATGAGACTGCCGCCATGTTGGGCATAGACAAGGGTCTTGTTTTTCCGGTTTCGGCCCGTAAGGGACTGATTTCCAGAATTCGAAATGACCCGGTATTGATGGAAAAATGCGGTCTTGATGCCTTGGAGAAACATCTCGGGAATGATTTGGTAGGCAATAAAAAACAATTGATATTGCGCCGGGTCAGCAACGAAATTGGCGATATGATCAACAGTTCAAAGCTGTTGATCGAACAACAGAAGGAACAATATCTTAGAGAAACCAATGAATTAGAGGTATTGCAGAATCAGAGTGCGGGAACGCTGGAGCTAATGGCTGATCGAGTTAAAAAACAGCGAGATTTGTATCAACTTGAAGTGGAAAGTTTTCAGACAACTCGCGATATGCTCAATAAACAGGTCAAGGTTATTTTGCATTTATTGCGGATTGGTAACTTTGATGGTCTGGTTGCTGATAGCCGTGAAGGCATGCGCAAAAGTTGGACCACCAAAGGCTTGCGAAAAAACATGTCAACCCTGTTTGAAGGAGCTTCTGCTATTGTTACTGAAGTGGAAGAGCAAACCGAAGCCTTGCGATTGCTGACGGAAAAAATATATCAGTTGTTTCATCAGAAGCACGGCCTGACGATACTAAGACCAGAATCGTTCAAGGCAGCAGCCTTTTTTGATCAGTTCCGGATACTCAATGAAGAAGTTGAAAACTATCAGAACAGCGCCGGGATGCTACTGTCGGAACAACATTTTGTGATTAAAAAGTTTTTCATCCAGCTGGTGAGTCGGGCCCGATTTATCTACCAGACCCTGTACACTTCGGTCAAACAATGGGCCCGGTCCATTCTCGGGCCCTTGTATCAGCAAATTGGCCAGCACCATGAGATGATTGAGCGCCGTTTGTCCAATTTGCAGCAATTACAACAGGACCGCCAGCAAGTCGATCAGCGTATTACTGAAACCCGGGCACAGCTTGCGGTTGTCTCCGAACACCTTGACTCTTTCAACCGCATGTTGGAACTGCTCGAGCCCGAGTCTGGAGGTGATTCAGAAAATGAGGGGACTCCGTCAGCATCACTGCCAAATCAGTGATGCAATCCGGGAGCCAGAGAGCCCGGACTGTTCCTCGATGCGCCATCTACACCCGCCATCCACACCCGTGTCGGCTAGTAAACTGCTGGTGCGCGTTTGCAACCCCGGCTTGATCGCCTGGTATACCACTGCTCAGCCGGGAGTCCTGTTCGGGCTAAAAAAATGGACAATCAGACCGGATAACCCAGGTGCTGTAAGGCTTCGGTAATTTCATCGAGTATCACCGGGTCGTCAATCGTCGCTGGCATGTTCCATTTACTGCCATCAGCAATTTTGGTCATGGTGCCGCGAAGAATTTTCCCGGAGCGTGTTTTGGGGAGTCTTTTAACTACCAGCGCTTTCTTAAAGGCCGCAACCGGGCCAATTTTATCCCGAATTCTCTGCACAAGTTCCTGAACAATTTCTTCTTCATTGCGTTCTACACCGGATTTGAGCACCACGAAGCCGACGGGTATTTGCCCCTTCATGGAGTCGGCGACACCAGTGACCGCACATTCGGCCACATCGGGGTGGGCGGCGATGACTTCTTCCATGGCTCCGGTGGAGAGGCGGTGACCGGCAACGTTAATCACATCGTCGATACGGCTCATAATCCACAGGTAGTCATCTTGGTCCTTATAACCGGCATCTCCGGTCAGGTAGTAGCCAGGGAAGCGGTTCAGATACGCTTCTTGGTAACGGTCGTCATTTTGCCACAGGGTTGGCAGGCAAGCGGGTGGGAGAGGCAGTTTGATAACAATATTGCCCATGTTTCCAGCCGGTACTTCATTGCCGTCTTCATCAAGGATGCAGACGTTGTAGCCGGGCACAGCCTTGGTGGGTGACCCCGGACGAATGGGAAATGATTCTATTCCGAGACAATTCGCCGCAATCGCCCAGGCCGTTTCAGTTTGCCACCAGTGGTCGATGACCGGTACGCCCAGCTGGTTTCTGGCCCAGTCCAGGGTGTCAGGATCACAGCGTTCTCCTGCGAGGAACAGGGCTTGAAAACAGGACAGGTCATATTTTTTGATATAGAGGCCCTGCGGGTCTTCTTTCTTGATCGCCCGGAATGCAGTCGGTGCAGTAAACAGTACGCTGACCTTATGCTGTTCGATGACGCGCCAGAAAGCGCCCGGGTCCGGGGTACCCACTGGCTTGCCTTCATAGAGGATGGTGGTGCAGCCATGCAACAGTGGAGCATAGACGATGTAGGAGTGTCCAACGACCCAGCCGACATCCGATGCGGCCCAGTAGACAGCACCGGGGGAGACCCCGTAGACATGCTGCATGGACCATTTAAGGGCGACAGCATGGCCACCATTATCTCGTAACACCCCCTTGGGTTGTCCGGTTGTGCCCGAGGTGTAGAGAATGTAGAGCGGGTCTGTGGCAGCCACGGAGACGCAGTCTGCGGCTGTGGCCGTGGCCGCCACTTCAGCCCAGTCCAGATCACGCTCAGCGATCAGGGCAGCGGTCGCCTGAGGGCGTTGCAGGATGATACAGTGAGCCACTTCATGTTTGGCCAGGTCCAGTGCTTTGTCGAGCAATGGCTTGTACTCAATAATACGACTGACTTCGATCCCACATGAGGCGCTGACGATCGCTTTTGGTTTGGCATCATCGATTCGGGTGGCCAATTCATTGGCAGCAAATCCACCGAACACTACCGAGTGAATGGCTCCAAGGCGGGCGCAGGCCAACATGGCAATTGCTGCTTCAGGGATCATCGGCATGTAGACGATGACACGGTCACCTTTATTGACGCCGACATTGCGTAGGGCACCTGCGAAGGTAGCGACTTCATCGCGCAGCTCGCGGTAACTGTAATGTTTGATCGTTCCAGTGACCGGGCTGTCATAGATGAGTGCGTCCTGGTCAGCACGACCTTCTTCAACATGTCGGTCCAGGCAGTTATAGCAGGTATTGAGGTTTCCCCCACTGAACCAATGGTAAAATGGAGCCTGGGAGCTGTCGAGTACGCTATCCCAGGATTTGTCCCAGTCAATATCGGCTCCGGCTCTTGCCCAGAAATCGTCTGGGTGTTGAATGGATTCGTTGTATTGTGTTTGGTATGAGCCGGACATGCTTCCTCCCTGCGATGTGATGATATGGATTGAGAGATGCTGACGGGAATTCAGAATACAGCGTGGCCTCCTCTGAGGCAATGGCAGAAGCATTCAGTCACCGATGCAAGCAGATAAATGATAGCATATTCTAGCAACCTTCACAGGGTAACGGAGTGCGTATTAATCAGGGTTATCATAAAGTTTTCAGCCATGCCTGTTACGAATAAAAAATTAATAAGCACAGTCACTTAACAGATGTAAAGGATAAAGTTTTTGTGCTGACTGCAGCGCCCTGGGTTGTAGATAACCGTTCAATATTATTTTGATCAAATTGAAGAGACTAAAGCCGATCCAAGTATCTGTTACCAGGGGTTGCCAGCT
>CAYQAP010000055.1:0-15741 GCA_964415515.1 uncultured Gammaproteobacteria bacterium
ATTGACATGCGGTTTGCTTCGCTCAAACTTCTGCTTGGACATTAGTCTTTACCTCGTTTCCTGTTCTCAATCAATCAGTTCGCGCGTTTTATGAGCGCTTCTGTCACACTCAACGGCGTAGGCGAGTAGTTTTTAAATTCCATGGAATAGTTGGCTCGTCCCTGTGTTGCAGAACGTAGCACTGTAGCGTATCCAAACATTTCCGACAGCGGCACATCCGCTCGCACCACTTTACCCGTTGGCACATCCTCCATCGCGAGGATCATACCGCGGCGTGAATTGAGATCGCCATTGACGTTGCCCATGTATTCTTCAGGCGTCACCACTTCCACTGCCATGATCGGTTCCAGCAGAATTGGCTTCGCCGCCTGACTTCCTTGACGGAAGGCCTGCATGCCTGCCGTTTTAAAAGCGAATTCAGACGAGTCTACATCATGATAGCTACCGTCGTAAAGAGCCACACGCACATCGACCACCGGATAACCACACAGAGCACCGGATTCCAGCGCCGACTGAATACCCTTATCTACCGCAGGGATGTATTCACGGGGCACAACCCCACCCTTGATGGCATCGACAAATTCGTAACCGGACCCTCGCTCAAGCGGTTCCAGCCGTAAGTGGACATGCCCATACTGGCCACGTCCACCACTCTGCTTGGCATGTTTGTATTCCTGCTCGATAACCCGGGTAATCGTTTCCCGATAGGCCACCTGCGGTTTGCCGACATTCGCTTCCACATTGAATTCACGCTTCATGCGGTCAACCAGAATTTCCAGGTGCAATTCACCCATTCCCGAGATAATCGTCTGGCCAGACTCTTCGTCCGTACGTACCTTGAAAGAAGGATCTTCCTGAGCCAGTTTTGCCAGCGCGATGCCCATTCTCTCCTGATCCGCCCTGGTCTTGGGCTCCACTGCCTGGGAAATCACCGGCTCGGGGAATTCCATGCGTTCCAGGACGACAATCCGATGAGGGGCACACAGGGTGTCTCCGGTGGAAACATCCTTGATGCCCACTGCTGCTGCAATATCACCTGCGCGCACTTCCTTGATTTCGTTGCGCTGATTCGAATGCATCTGCAACAAGCGCCCGATCCGCTCCTTTCTCTGCCGCACCGAGTTGTAAATACTGTCACCAGATTTCACCACACCGGAGTAGACCCGAAAAAATACCAGTTGACCGACAAATGGGTCCGTGGCAATTTTAAAAGCCAACGCAGCAAATGGCGCCTCATCAGTGGGTGAACACTCGACCTCAGTTTCACCGGCATCATCGAGCAAGCCCTTGACTGCCGGGACATCCAGTGGTGATGGCATGTATTCAACAACGGCATCAAGTGCGGTTTGCACGCCTTTGTTCTTGAAAGCCGAGCCACACATCATGGGGATGATTTCATTGGCAATGGTACGAAGACGCAATCCCTGCTTGATTTCAGCGATTGACAATTCGCCGTCCTCCAGGTACTTGTCCATCAATTCATCATTCCCTTCCGCCGCCGCCTCCACCATATGCTCGTGATAATGCTCAGCCTCCGCCTGCAGTTCGGGCGGAATGGTCTGCAACTCAAATTTTGCCCCTTTGGTGGCGTCATCCCAGTAAACAGCTTGCATTCTGACCAGATCGATGATGCCCTTGAAATCATCCTCTGCTCCAATCGGCAATTGGATCGGTATCGGCAATGCGCCAAGACGGGTTTTCACCTGTTTCACGACATGCAGAAAATTAGCCCCAGGTCGATCCATTTTATTGACAAACCCCATGCGCGGAACCTGATACTTGTCCGCCTGACGCCACACCGTTTCTGACTGTGGCTCTACTCCACCCACAGCACAGAAAACAGTGACCGCCCCATCGAGAATGCGCAATGAACGCTCAACTTCAATCGTGAAATCAACGTGCCCCGGTGTATCGATAATATTGATCCGATGTTCGTCGAAACTATGATCCATCCCTTTCCAGAAACAGGTAGTAGCCGCCGAGGTAATGGTGATACCGCGCTCTTGCTCCTGGTCCATCCAATCCATGACCGCATTGCCATCGTGCACTTCACCAATTTTGTGCGACAAGCCGGTATAAAAAAGTATCCGCTCGGTGGTCGTGGTTTTACCGGCATCAATATGCGCCATAATGCCGATATTGCGGTAACGGTTGATTGGTGTTGTTCTTGCCACGTTCGAATGCCTGTCTGTTCTCGTTCTCTGAAATGCTGACAAGCAGGCTTCAAACCTGCTTGTCACGGATTCTGTGTTGGGTACCCGATCAGAATCGGTAATGTGAAAATGCCTTGTTTGCTTCCGCCATACGATGTGTATCTTCACGTTTTTTGACCGCACCACCGCGGCTTTCAGCCGCATCCATCAGCTCGCCGGCCAGCCGGGCTGTCATCGACTTCTCACTGCGCTTGCGGGCCGATGCAACCAGCCAGCGCATCGCCAATGCCATTTGCCGCTGGCTGCGTACTTCAACGGGAACCTGGTACGTCGCACCACCGACCCGTCTGCTTTTGACCTCCACCATCGGCTTGATCTTCTCAAGTGCCGTGGTAAACACTTCCAGAGCCTCAACGTTCTTGCGCTCATGGATCAGGTCAAGTGCGCCATAAATTACCTTTTCCGCAATTGATTTTTTACCATCAACCATGAGAATGTTGACAAATTTAGCCAGCGTTCGATCACCATACTTCGGATCCGGCAATATTTCTCTCTTGGGGACTTCTCTGCGTCTTGGCATACCACGTTCGCCTTTATTTTACCGTACTATCCGGTTTCACGGTGCGTACTGAAAAAAACCTCACCGCCTGTTAACAAAGCCCGAAAAACGATCAGTTTTTCGGTCGTTTTGCTCCATATTTTGAGCGTGCTTTACGCCGGGTAGTAACCCCCGACGTATCCAGAGTGCCGCGCACCGTATGATAGCGAACACCCGGCAAATCCTTGACCCGCCCACCACGAATCAAGACCACAGAGTGCTCCTGCAAATTATGACCTTCACCACCGATATAGGTTGTCACTTCAAAACCATTGGTCAGTCGCACGCGAGCCACTTTGCGTAATGCCGAATTTGGCTTCTTCGGAGTCGTGGTGTAAACACGCGTGCAGACCCCGCGTTTTTGTGGGCAAGCCTGCAAAGCAGGTACATTCGGCTTCTTGACCTGCTTGATTCTGGACTTTCTGACCAATTGATTGATCGTGGGCATGGTATTGCTCCGCAGTGCCGCTCGATGAATGAGCTGATGCTATGATCAGCCCGGAAAAGAGCGGCGATTCTAAGGACTCGGTTGCAGCTTGTCAAGACAAGCTGCAACCTGCGAATCACTCCTCAGGAAGGATGATTTACTAAGCGGCTGTTCGAGAATAGAGAACCTACTACGGAAAAGTCATTTTGGTCCATTTTCTCGCTCATTTTCGTTAAATATAAGAGTGACTATTCCATCCTTGGGTATGTAAACAGCACATCCCTGTGCCACTATTCGCCTCAAAGGACCGAAAAACTGGCCTCATAATGGCTTCCCCTCGCAACGGTTCCTATTCTCGGACAGCCTCCTAGGCTGGCATATTCGTTTCTTCCGGGGTCTGGGTGGCATCCGTTGCAGGTTCGGCTGGCGCCGCCTCTGCTGCCGATTCGAGTGCGTCTATGTTGATCGAGTCAAGCAAGGCGGCTTCCACCTCGGTTGCAGCACCCTCCTGCTCAGCACGGCGCCGTTCCTGATGATACACTTGCCCGGTACCCGCTGGAATCAGACGACCGACGATGACATTTTCCTTTAGGCCACGCAACCGATCGATTTTCCCGTTAATCGATGCTTCGGTAAGCACCCGGGTCGTTTCCTGAAAAGAGGCCGCGGAGATAAGGGACTCGGTGGTCAACGAAGCCTTGGTAATCCCCAACAGCAGCGGACTCCATTTCACTGGCTCCTTGTCTTCCAAGAGCAGTTTCTCATTCTCTTCCAGTACCCGGATTCGTTCCACCTGTTCACCCGGCAGCAGCATACTGTCCCCCGGTTGATTGATCGTCACTTTGCGCAACATCTGGCGGATGATAACCTCGATGTGCTTGTCGTTGATTTTCACACCCTGCAATCGATACACGTCCTGAACTTCATTGACGATGTAATCAGTCAATGCGTCAACACCACGATATTTGAGCAACTCGCCTGATTCCATGGGCCCATCAACAATAATTTCACCTTGCTGGACGGTTTCGCCCTCGTAGACGTTGATGAGTCGCTCCTTGGAGATCAGATACTCGTGATCTTCACCATCGGTATCAGTGATCACCAGACGACGTTTGCCCTTGGTTTCCTGGCCAAAAGACACCAGGCCAGTCAACGGCGCCAGAATCGCTGCATCCTTGGGCTTGCGGGCTTCGAACAGCTCGGCAACACGCGGCAGCCCACCGGTGATATCTCGGGTCTTCGACGTAGCCTGGGGAATCTTCGCCATTACTTCTCCGGCACCGATGGTAGCCCCATCTTCAACCTGGATGACAGCCCGTGACGGCAGGGCATACAAGGCAGGACGATCCGTTCCGGGCAAGTTAACCTCGTGGCCTTGGTCATCGACCAATAATATTGCCGGTTTCATCCCCGAGGCTGAACCGCGCCGATGCTGCAAATCATAAACAACCCGGGTCTCCCGCATGGTTGCAGAATCTTCCTTCAGTTCAACCGTTACATCATCCTGAATATCAATAAACTTAACGGTACCACCCACCTCGGTAATAATCGGATGGGTGTGTGGATCCCATTCTGCGATCACCTGCCCGGGGTTAACTTCCTCGTTCTCATCCACCCGCAAGATCGAACCATAGGGAATCTTGTACCGCTCCTTATCCACACCGAAGATATCTTGCACGATCAATTCACCAGAGCGCGTCAAGACCACCTGATTGCCGCCACTGCCTTCGAGCGTACGGATATTGTGCATCACCACTTTGCCCTTATTCCTGACTTCGATGTTATTTGCCGCAGCTTCTCGGGAAGCCGCTCCACCGATATGGAATGTGCGCATGGTCAATTGCGTGCCTGGCTCACCTATACTCTGAGCTGCGATCACACCGGCGGCCTCACCCACATCAACCAGATGACCGCGCCCCAGGTCCCGACCATAGCATTTGGAACAAACACCCCGACGGGTTTCGCAGGTAACCGCGGAGCGCACCGGCACTTCATTAACATTATGTTGCTCGATACGCTCCATCAGCGACTCGTCGATCATCTCACCATCAGCCACAAGAACTTCGTGTGTGTTCAGATCAACCAAATCTCCGATAACCACCCGGCCCAGCACCCGATCACGCAACGGAATTACGACTTCCCCCCCCTGCACCAGGGCATGCCGCAAAATACCGGCACGGGTAGAGCAATCGGTTTCAGTGACCACCAAATCCTGGCATACATCCACCAGTCGACGTGTCAGATAACCGGAGTTGGCAGTTTTTAAAGCCGTATCCGCCAAGCCCTTGCGTGCGCCATGAGTCGAGATAAAGTACTGAAGAACATTCAGCCCTTCACGGAAATTGGCGGTAATCGGCGTTTCAATAATGGAGCCATCCGGCTTTGCCATTAAGCCACGCATCCCGGCCAGTTGTTTGATCTGAGCATGACTGCCCCGGGCACCGGAGTCCGCCATCATATAGATCGAATTAAAGGATTCCTGAGTCGTCTTGCTGCCGTGGGCATCGACCGCCTCCTCGGTCCCCAATTCCTTCATCATCTCATCTGCCACTTTATCGCCGACCCGGGTCCAGATATCCGTGGCGTTGTTATAGCGTTCACTTTCCGTTAACAAGCCGGACTGGAACTGTTCCTGGATATGTTTGATCTTTCGTTCGGCCTGTGCCAGCAGCTTGCTCTTGACCGCCGGTACCACCATATCATCCACACCAATGGAAACCCCGGCTATGGTGGCATAACGGTAGCCTGTATACATCAGTTTGTCGGCAAAAATAACCGTGTCTTTGAGTCCGATATTGCGATAGGCCAGATTGATTACAGCCGATATCGCTTTCTTTTTCATCACCTGATTCAGGCAGGAAAAGGGCAACCCATCGGGCAGAATTTCTGCCAGCAAGGCACGACCAACCGTTGAGCGATGGACCTTCCGAGCAGCCACTAACTGGCCATTCTCGTCCGGCAAGTATTCGGTTATCCGGACCTTGATTTTGGCCTGCAGATCGACCAGATCATTTTCGTAGGCTCGATGTACCTCACGCCAATTGGCAAACCAGCGATCTTCCCCTTTGGCATTCACACAAGCCCGAGTCATGTAATACAGTCCCAGCACGATGTCCTGTGACGGCACGATAATCGGCTCTCCATTGGCAGGCGACAGAACATTGTTGGTCGACATCATCAGGGTTCTGGCTTCCAGTTGCGCCTCGATCGAGAGCGGCACATGAATGGCCATCTGATCCCCATCGAAATCCGCATTGAATGCAGTACATACCAGTGGATGCAACTGCAGCGCCTTGCCCTCAATCAGCACCGGCTCGAAGGCCTGAAAGCCAAGTCGATGCAGGGTCGGCGCCCGATTGAGCATGACCGGATGTTCACGAATGACTTCGTCCAGAATATCCCAGACTTCCGGAGTCTCCTGCTCAACCATCTTTTTTGCCTGCTTGATCGTGGTCGATAAACCACGCAATTCGAGCTTGCCAAAAACAAAGGGTTTAAACAGTTCCAGGGCCATTTTTTTCGGCACCCCGCACTGATGCAAGCGCAGGGTCGGACCAACGATAATGACTGAACGCCCCGAATAGTCCACGCGTTTGCCCAGCAGATTCTGGCGAAAACGCCCCTGTTTGCCCTTAATCATGTCGGACAGGGACTTGAGTTGTCGCTTGTTGGGACCGGTAATCGCTTTGCCACGACGCCCATTGTCCAGTAGGGCATCCACGGATTCCTGCAACATCCGCTTTTCATTACGTACGATAATATCCGGGGCGTTTAGATCCAGCAGACGTTTGAGTCGATTATTGCGGTTGATCACCCGTCGATACAGGTCATTTAAATCCGAGGTTGCAAACCGGCCACCATCCAATGGCACCAGAGGTCGCAAATCAGGCGGCAAAACCGGCAGGATTTCCATCACAACCCACTCCGGGCGATTGCCCGAGTTAATGAATGCCTCCAATACTTTCAAGCGTTTGGTGATTTTCTTGATCTTGGTTTCAGAACGCGTGGCACCCATTTCCTCGCGCAACTGCAGTGCTTCTGTCCGCAGATCAAGTTCTTTGAGCATGTCACGAATGGCCTCAGCACCCATCATGGCGGTAAAGTCTTCGCCATATTGCTCGAAGGCATCCAAATAGGCTTCTTCATTCAGTAATTGCCCACGCTCCAGTGGCGTCATTCCCGGATCGATCACCACATAGGCTTCAAAATAGAGCACCCGCTCAATCTCGCGCACGGTCATATCCAGTAACAGGCCCAGACGAGAAGGCAGAGATTTCAAAAACCAGATATGCGCAACCGGGCTGGCCAGATCAATATGACCCATGCGCTCACGGCGAACCTTCGAAAGAGTGACTTCAACCCCACACTTTTCACAAATCACACCACGGTGTTTAAGCCGTTTGTACTTGCCACACATGCACTCGTAGTCATTGATCGGACCAAATAATTTGGCACAGAACAAACCATCACGCTCCGGCTTAAAGGTCCGATAGTTGATGGTTTCCGGCTTTTTGACTTCGCCATAGGACCAGGACCGAATTTTCTCTGGAGAAGCAATGCCGACACGAATGGCATCAAAATCTTCGATTTTTCCTGGTTGCTTAAACAGACTAAACAAGTCTCTCATAGGGTATCCTCAACTGTTACCAAGTCACGTTATTTTTTCGTTGATCAGGTCGATGTCCAGACCCAGTGCTCTGATTTCCTTCAGCAGTACATTGAAGGATTCGGGCATACCCATATCCATCTTGTGATCACCACGAACAATGTTTTCATACACCTTGGTCCGCCCCTGCACATCATCGGACTTGACCGTCAGCATTTCCTGCAGGGTATGGGCGGCACCATAGGCTTCCAGGGCCCAGACTTCCATTTCTCCCAATCGCTGACCACCATGCTGAGCCTTACCGCCGAGGGGCTGCTGGGTGATCAAGCTGTAGGGACCCGTAGAACGAGCATGCATTTTTTCGTCTACCAGATGATTCAGCTTCAGCATATACATATAGCCCACTGTCACGGGGCGTTCGAATGCCCTGCCAGTTCGGCCATCATAAAGCGTCGTCTGCCCCGACGTTGGCAACCCGGCAAGCTTCAACATGTATTTGATTTCTGCCTCGTCAGCACCATCAAAAACTGGAGTTGCAATCGGGACCCCGTCACGAAGCTGGTCTGCCAACACCAGCAACTCTTCATCCGTGAGGCCATCGAGATCTTCCTTTTTTCCACTGCGATTATAGATCTTGTCCAACAGTCCTCGTAGGCGGGTTAATTTGGCATTGCTGTTGAGCAGGTCGCCAATCTTTTTGCCCAGGCCCTTGGCCGCCCATCCCAGATGAGTTTCCAGCACCTGCCCAACATTCATCCGTGAAGGCACACCCAGGGGATTGAGCACGATATCGATGGTCGTCCCGTCCACCATATACGGCATGTCTTCGACCGGCATGATACGGGAAACCACCCCTTTGTTCCCATGGCGCCCTGCCATCTTGTCCCCGGGCTGCAAGCGCCGCTTGATGGCAACAAACACCTTGACCATTTTAAGGACACCGGGCGCAAGGTCGTTACCCGCCAGTAATTTGGTGCGTTTTTCTTCGAACAAATCTTCGAAATGCTTTTTTTGCTCCTCAAGTTGTGCCTGGATTTGCTCGAGCTGCTGAGCCAGCGCTTCATCGTGCAGGCGTATTTCAAACCAGCGTGATTGAGGCACCGAGGCAAGGTATTCAGCGCTGACCCGGCTACTGTCTTCCAGCTTCTCTGGGCCACCTTCAGCCACTGCGTTAAGCAGCAAATCATGGATCCGCTTGTAGGTGTCGTCTTCAACAATCTGCGATTGATCATCCATGTCCTTGCGAATGCGGCGCAGCTCATTACGATCATTCTCCTGAGCCCTGGCATCCTTTTCAATCCCTTCGCGGGTGAAAACCTGTACATCAATCACCGTACCCTGCAACCCTGTACCAGCACGTTGCGAAGTATCCTTGACGTCTGATGCTTTCTCCCCAAAGATTGCGCGCAGCAATTTCTCTTCCGGGGTCAGCTGGGCTTCTCCCTTGGGGGTAACCTTCCCTACCAGAATATCGCCGGGTTTAACTTCGGCCCCCACATAGATAATGCCGGTTTCATCCAGTTTCGACAATGCTGACTCACCAACATTGGAAATATCACGGGTAATCTCCTCGGGTCCCAATTTGGTATCACGTGCCAAACAGGTAATCTCTTCGATGTGAATCGTGGTAAAAGCATCTTCTTTGGCCAGTCGCTCGGAGATGAGGATAGAATCCTCGTAGTTGTATCCATTCCAGGGCATGAAGGCAATCAAAATATTTTTACCCAGTGCCAACTCACCGATATCCGTTGAAGGACCATCGGCCAGCACATCGCCAGCAGCCACCTGGTCGCCCGCAACCACCAGTGGATGTTGGTTAATGGTGGTGTTTTGATTGGAGCGGGTGTATTTAACCAGGTTGTAGATGTCCACCCCGGCTTCACCGGTCTGCCGGTCCTCATCATTGACCCGCACCACAATCCGGCTGGCGTCAGCCGAGACCACAGCACCACCGCGGCGAGCCGTAACCACAACACCGGAATCGACCGCCACCACTCGCTCCATTCCGGTACCTACCAGTGGTTTCTCCACTCGCATTACCGGAACTGCCTGACGCTGCATATTCGAACCCATGAGTGCCCGATTGGCATCATCATGTTCCAGGAATGGGATAAGTGAAGCGGCTACCGACACAATCTGTGAAGGCGCAACATCGATATATTCGATCAGGTCCGGAGCCGCCGGCATGGCCTCATCCTGGTGCCGACAGGAGGTCAAGTCATTCGTAAGCCGGCCCTTCTCATCCACCTCTGCATTGGCTTGGGCAATTACACAATCACGCTCTTCTATGGCCGACAGATAATCAATCTCATTCCCGAGAACGCCATTTTTGACTCTGCGATAGGGGGTCTCGAGAAACCCGTAATGATTGGTCCTGGCATACACGGCGAGCGAGTTGATCAAACCGATATTAGGCCCTTCCGGGGTTTCTATCGGACAGACACGGCCATAATGCGTGGGATGCACATCACGCACCTCGAAACTAGCCCGCTCCCGGGTCAAACCACCCGGCCCCAAGGCAGAAACCCGACGCTTGTGAGTGACCTCTGACAATGGATTGGTCTGATCCATAAACTGGGACAACTGACTGGAGCCAAAAAACTCCTTGATCACAGCGGAGACGGGCTTGGCGTTTATCATGTCCTGAGGCGAAAGATTTTCCGACTCAGCCACTGTCAGGCGTTCCTTGACGGCTCTTTCGACCCGCACCAGTCCAACCCGAAACTGATTTTCAATCAGTTCGCCGACAGAGCGAATCCGTCGATTGCCCAGGTTGTCGATATCGTCGATCTCACCACGGCCATTCTTGAGATCAAGAATAATCTGAATTACATCGATAATGTCTTTCTTCGAAAGAATACCCGAGCCTTCATCGCTGTCTCGGCCGAGTCGGCGATTAAACTTCATTCTCCCTACTGCTGATAAATCATAACGCTGAGGGTTGAAAAAGAGGTTGGTAAACAGTGTTTGTGCGGATTCTCGGGTCGGTGGCTCACCGGGGCGCATCATACGATAGATCTCGATCTGCGCCTCCTCATCACTGTTTGTGGGATCCACCCGCAGCGTTTCTGAAACAAATGGACCACAGTCCAGATCGTTAGTATAGAGGGTCTGGATCTCTTCGATTCCAACGGCACGGAGTTTGTCGAGTAATTCCTGGGTAATGCTGTCATTCGACTTGGCCAGCAATTCACCGGTTTCGGTATCCATCTGGTCATTCGCCAGGGTCCGATCAAGAATAAAGTCATCCGGCGCCGACAATACGGTAATTCCAGCCTTGTCGATGGCGCGGATATGCCGGGCGGTAATCCGCTTGCCTGCCGGCACGATCACCCGCCCTTTTGCCGGTCGAACATCAAACTCCAGTTGTTGACCACGCAATCTGGACGGCACCAGATTCATCTCCACGCCTTCTGGAAGCAACTTGAAATGATCGTAGTCAAAAAATAGTTCAAGTATGTCCTGGGTGCTAAGTCCGAGGGCCTTTAACAGAATGGTAACCGGCAATTTTCGGCGCCGGTCGATACGCATATGCAATATATCCTTGGGGTCAAACTCCAGATCCAGCCAAGAACCACGGTACGGGATAATTCGTGCTGAAAATAACAACTTGCCCGAGGCATGGGTTTTGCCACGATCGTGATCGAAAAACACCCCTGGGGAACGATGCAACTGGGAGACAATCACCCGTTCGGTACCATTGATCACAAAGGTACCATTCTCGGTCATTAAGGGCATTTCACCGAGGTATACATCCTGTTCACGAACATCTTTAACGGACTTGTTGCTACCCTCTCGATTAAAAATTACCAGTCGCATCTTTACCCGCAAAGGTGCTGCATAAATCAAGCCTCTCTGCTGGCACTCACGAACATCAAAAGCAGGCTTGCCAAAACGATAACTGACAAAATCCAAAGCAGCATAGCCATTATAGCTGACGATGGGAAAAATCGACTTAAAAGCCGCCTGCAAGCCCTTGTCAATGCGCTCTGCCACTGGCACTTCAGCTTGCAGAAAACGACGATAAGATTCGGTCTGGGTCGCTAGCAGGTAGGGCGGCTCAAGAATACTGCGATGTTTGCCAAAACTTTTACGTATGCGTTTCTTTTCGGTATACGAATAACCCATTGAAACCTCTCACCAGAATCTCTGATTAATCCAGCCCGATCCGCACCGGTGGCACACCGTGGAAAACAGGCTTGTGCCACTGATACAGGTGGCAACGATTGTTCACATGTCCTAACTTGTTTTGCTGGCATTACCAGCACGAGCAGGCCGGCGGAATATCCGCCAGCCTGCCCGGTGCAACTTGTCAGCAAAACCGGTAATCACTGCCGGTAGCTGTCCGAACAATGCCCTATTGGACCTCTGCAGTAGCCCCAGCCTCTTCAAGCTGTTTTTTGATGTCTTCAGCTTCATCCTTGCTGATCCCTTCCTTAACGGCAACCGGAGCGCTCTCAACCAGGGTTTTGGCTTCTTTCAATCCCAGACTGGTAAGCGCACGCACAGTTTTGATAACACTGACCTTCTTCTCGCCAAAGCTGCTCAACTTGACAGTAAACTCGGTTTGCTCCTCAACCGCCGCGTCACCACCTGTGGACGGTGCGGCAACGGCAACCGCAGCAGCGGCGGATACACCAAACTTCTCTTCCATCGCAGAGATCAGTTCCGAGAGCTCCAGAACCGGCATTTCTGCGATTGCATTCAAAATATCTTCTTTAGACAACGCCATTTTACTCATCTCCTGAAAATTAAAAAATAAGAACCAGTGTTACGTAGTACGCATACCTTGCTTAAGCGGCTTCAGCCCGAACATCACGCAGTGCAGCCAGCGTACGAACAAATTTACCGGGCACCTCATTAAGGGTTCGAACCAATTTGACCATCGGGGCCTGCATGGTTGCGGTCAGAGTAGCCAACAGCTCGTCACGACCCGGCAACCTTGATAAAGCCTTGATGGCATTGCCATCGATGGCAGCACCATCCATGGCCCCGCTTCGAACTACCAGATGCTCGTGATCCTTGGCGAACTCGACCAAAACCTTGGCACAAGCCACCGGATCCGCTGCAGCCGAAAACAGCAGCGGGCCGGTCAATTGCTCCTGCAGGCAGGCGAAAGGTGTACCCTCAACAGCCCGTTTGACCAGGGTATTTTTGACCACCTGCAGATGAACACCCAGAGCATGAGCCCGAGCCCGAAGTACCGTCATCTGTGCGACCGTCAAGCCACGGTATTCGGCAACAATTGCAGTCTGGGCATCAGAGAGCACCTCTGATAACTCTGACACAATCGTCTTTTTTACATCCAGATTGTTGCTCATTAATCGAGCTACCTCCGTTATATACTGGTGCCCTCGTTCAGGAAATCCTGTACTCGGAATACACCGTCTGCGCAGGCTTTCTGCGATTAAGCCGGTTACGACGACAACCGGCACCTGCGGTCTATGACACCCCGATTGCGAAAACGATTACGAACTCGTATCGGGACCCTTACACGCTGAAAAGAGCTGTGCCCCTTGCAACGGCTCATCACACCGGCTCGAAAGGATATTTCGATCCGGCATACTGTTTACATACCCGGTAGTGTGCTCCGTTCGACGCGTACTCCAGGCCCCATGGTCGAAGACAGGGTTACCCGGCGGATATACTGACCCTTGGAGGCTGCCGGCTTTGCCTTGTTCAATGCCGTCAATAAGCTTTGCAGATTCTCCAAAAGTGCTGCTTCGTCAAAAGAGGCCCTGCCAATCGGGCTATGGATAATGCCGCCACGGTCAACCCGAAACCGCACCTGACCAGCCTTGGCATTCAATACTGCCGTGGCAACATCCGGTGTCACCGTGCCGACTTTTGGGTTTGGCATTAACCCGCGTGGCCCTAGTATCTGACCCAGTTTACCGACTACACGCATGGCTTCGGGGCTGGCGATACAGACATCAAAATCCAAAACCCCTTTCTTTATGGCATCAGCCAGATCATCCATCCCGACCAGATCCGCACCTGCATCGGTGGCTGCCTGTGCCTTGTCACCCTCAGCAAATACCGCGACCCGAACCACCTTGCCGGTACCCCGCGGCAATACGGTTGCACCACGCACATTCTGATCTGATTTTTTCGGGTTAACTCCAAGATTTACTGCCACATCGATCGACTCATCAAATTTCGCGGTTGCAGTAGCCTTGACCAGCTGCAAAGCTTCGTCCAAGGGATAGAACCGTGCACCGACAACTTTTTCAGCAGATTTTTTAGCGCGTTTAGTCTGTGTAGCCATGCTTTATCCCTCCACCACAATGCCCATACTGCGGGCACTGCCACTGATGATCTCGACCGCCTGATTCAGGTCATAGGCATTAAGATCCTCCATTTTGATGGTCGCGATCTCTTCAAGCTGTGCGCGTGTTACCTTGCCCACCTTGTCACGATTCGGAACCGCACTGCCTTTAGCAATGGCCGCCGCTTTTTTCAGCAGTACAGCTGCGGGGGGAGTTTTCTTGATAAAGCTGAACGTTTTATCTGAATAAACGGTGATTACCACCGGTGTTGGCAACCCCGGTTCCATACTCTGGGTTTCTGCATTAAAAGCGTTACAAAACTCCATAATATTCAAGCCGTGTTGTCCCAATGCAGGTCCTACCGGGGGGCTGGGTGTTGCTTTTCCTGCAGGAATTTGCAGTTTAATGTACACCTTGACTTTCTTTGCCATATCGTTGCTCCTGTGGGTGCTAACGCCCGAAGGCTCCCCATTAATTAATCACTACTGATGAAAAAAAACTGCCGCTGTCTGCTCTGCTAGCCCTTTTCTACCTGACTAAAATCCAGTTCTACCGGTGTTGCGCGACCAAAAATGGAGATCGAAACATGTAACTTGGATTTTTCATAATTAACATCTTCGACGGTACCACTGAAATCCTGAAATGGCCCATCAATGACGGTGACCAGCTCACCCACTGTGTACAGGTGTTTAGGACGTGGTTTGTCCGCGCCATCCTGAACCTGCTGCATAATCGCTTCAGCTTCATCATCTCGAATAGGCGCCGGCTTCAACGCTGTACCACCGATAAAACCACTGACCTTGGGAACATTCTTGACCAAATGCCAGGTCTCATCGGTCATTTCCATTTGGATCAAAACATAGCCGGGGAAAAACTTGCGCTGACTGGTACGCTTCTGTCCGGCACGCATTTCCACGACTTCTTCGGTCGGCACCAGAATTTCACCAAAGCGGTCTTCCATACCGTAGCGACTGATATGCTCCTCCAAAGCAGCCTTGACCTTTTTCTCGTATCCAGAATAGGCCTGGATCACATACCATCGCTTAGACATACAGTCTCCCTGGCAATCGATCAGAATTCGGCACCGTCGCGAACATCAAGAGGCCAGCTGTGCCGTCGCACCCAGAATCAGGTCATAGACTGCCCAGAACGACACCATATCTGCCAGCCACAAGTACAGACCGATCACAACCACCATGGCAACCACGATCATGGTACTTTGTACCGTTTCTTTCTGTGCCGGCCAAACCACCTTACGCACCTCGGTCCGTGCGCTGGCCATAAATTGCCAGGCACTCTTGCCGGTCTCTGAAGTCAGCGCCAGTCCAGCACCCGCGATCACACCAACCACCACCATGGCAACCCGGATCGCCATATTGCTGTTTGCAAAAGCGTAAAAACCAAACACTCCTGCTATCACCAGCACCAGTGCCAGCACTAATTTAACCTTGTCAACCACGCTTTCTTCCTGGTCAGCTCTGTTCATTGGCAGGCCAGGAGGGAATCGAACCCCCAACCTGCGGTTTTGGAGACCGCTGCTCTGCCAATTGAGCTACTGGCCTAATCTATATACGGGATGGATCCACAACCAGCTGTTACCAGCCACCTGTATTCCCGACCCTGTCAATGTGAGACTATGCAACAATTTTACTGACCACACCGGCACCGACGGTACGGCCACCTTCTCG
>CAYQAP010000056.1:0-15691 GCA_964415515.1 uncultured Gammaproteobacteria bacterium
AGTGATCACACCCTTGGGGGCAAATGTAAATTCCTGCACAATAGGGTATTGTGGCAGCATGGCCTGTGCCAAGGATTGAAAATCCGCAGCACTTTGTTTTCCCTGATCAATCTGTATGGCCAGCGCATAAACCGTACTTAACGCATGATTGAGCTGCAGCCGCAGATCCTGAACATAAACTCCGGCAAGATTCACCACTTGTTCCCGATTTCTCAGCACCCTGGACTGTTCCAAACTCCAGATCAGAATACTGGCCAACAATGCTGACAGCAAAAACACCAGGCTGGGCAGCATCCAGCCCCGGTGTCTATACGTATTGGTCATGCAAGCATTTTTTTGTCTGTGGAGTACGATTGGGATCGGCCATACCGGTGAAATTCGACCAACTCAAATAGCAGGGTAGCCGAGTCAACAGGGAATTTCAACGCTAACGACAAAATCTCCGGTGGGCCGGCGGGTCATACGTAAAGTTCCCTGATAGGTCTGAAGAATGGCGTCGACTACAGCGAGACCGATCCCTTGGCCTTCCCTATGCACATCAGCTTGTGCACCTCGCTGGCTCAGCCCGCTCACCTGTTCAGCTGGCATGCCCGGGCCATCATCGATAACCGCAAGCTGTAGCCTCGGTACGCCAGATGCGTCTGACAAGCTGCCTTCCACCGACACCTGATGATTGCCATATTTAAATGCGTTATCGAGTAAATTCCCCAGTAACTCCATACAGTCGCCGTAGTCACCAGGAAACATAAGTTCATTAGAAACATTAATAGTAAGTTCTATCCCTTTATTGATATAAACTTTATTAAGTGATCTACCTAACTTCTCCAGTAGCGGCAGTAGTTTCAGTCCAGCATGAGCCGGTTGTTGTCCCTCTGTCCCTGCCCGTTGCAATTGATATTGAATCATCCGATCCATGCGCTCCAGCTGTTCGCTGGGCACCGGGTCCTGCCGATCGGTTGCCGGCCCATCCAACCATTGTCGCAATACTGCCAGTGGTGTTTTCAGGCTGTGCGCCAGATCCGCCAGGGCATGACGACGGCGCTGCAATCGTTGCTCCGCAGCATCAAGTTGTGCATTGATGCGGCTGGTTAGCTCCGCCAATTCTCTGGGATAATCGGTACGCAGGCGTTTGCCATGACCGGCTTCGACAGCAGCCAATTCCTGTTCCGCCAGGCGCAGCGGATAGAGTCCCCAGTGCAAAATCAGGGCCATGACCAGCAACAGCAATCCTGCACCGACCAGCAAGCTGGTCCACAGGGTTTTGCGAAAGGCATTGCGCTGCTGGGCCAGGCCGGCACCATCGTTTTCAACCACTACCAGACGTTGCAGGGGTGGCCCGACAGCCACCTCCCATGCCACGGCCATGACCATACGATACCTTACTCTGCCCTCTCGACCGATTTGAGTAATGAACCGCTGTTGTCCCGTTTCCAGCCACGGCGCTGCTTCATAGGGGTGTCCAACAGCTGACGGAGATTGCCATTCCAGCTGCTTCTCAGGGGTCACGATCCAGGCCAACCAACCAGACTCGGGCAGCTGCAGTGCCGGATCAGGCAAGACTCCGGAAATCTGAATATGGCCTTTGCTATCCGGTTCTGCCACTGCCAACACCAAGTACAAGGTACTGGCCAGTTGGCGCTGCAATGCGCTCAGGGCACTGGCAGAAAATGAACGCTCCAACACCACTGCCGTCATCCCGAGAAACAGCAGTAAAACACCCAATGTAGCCCCGAGCACACGTTGGTGCAGGGAGAATTTCACGTCGTATCCAGCTCACGAAGCCGATAGCCACGTCCGCGAACTGTTTCAATCGGCAAAAGTGTTTTTTCCGGATCAAGCTTTTGTCGCAAACGGCGAATAAAAACCTCCAGTACATTGCTATCCCGGTCGGCATCTTCAGCATACAGGTGTTCAGTTAATTCCTGTTTTGAAACCGGTTGCCCAAGCTTCATCATCAGGTAGCTGAGCAGCCGGTATTCGAATGCGGTAAGGCCAATCAACTGCTCATGGATTCGAACCGTTTCGGCGGTCGTATCGACCACCATGGGCCCATTGTGAAGTTGACTGGTGGGGGAACCCGCCGAGCGGCGCAATAATGCCCGCATCCTGGCCAGCAGTTCTTCACCGTGAAAAGGCTTAACCAGATAATCATCCGCCCCGGCTTCGAGCCCAGCAACTTTTTCCTGCCAGCGATTGCGGGCCGTCAAGATCAGGACCGGGTAGGTCTTGCCCGCAGCACGCAGTTCAGCAATCACCGAAATGCCGTCACGTTTGGGTAGCCCCAGGTCGATGATGGCAAGATCCAGAGGGTACTCGATGGCAAAATAAAGTCCTTCCTTACCATCCGCAGCTTCATCCACAACAAAACCTCTGGCCCGTAAAGCGGTAGCCAGAGGCTTGCGCAACGCAACCTCATCTTCTACCAGCAAAACACGCATCGACCAGGTCAGCCTTGGTCCGGGGGTATCCAGAACACTTTGATTCGACCATCAGGCAGCAACACCTTGATTCGAAGCAACAACTGGCCGTTTTTATCATGTACCGGACCCGCTTTGAGAATCCGGCCGCCGGTTCGGTCCTGTACCTGAGCGACGGCCAGATCCAGGGCTGTGGGTTTGCCTGCACGCGCAGGCAGTGTGACGACGAGAAACAGGGCAGTGATGAAAGCAACTCCGAGTATTCTCCAGTAGTGCATCATCACTCCCCTGATCGAAAAACCTGCAAGTTCACCCATTTGTTCCGGGCCCCATCTTTATCCATCTCAGCTATTGTCCGGCCATACCTTGACCGATACCTGAATACTGGCACCCGGTCGATTATGCATGCGCGTCGTATACTCTCTACCATTGTAGCGATAGCTCACCCGGTACGCTACTACCTGTTCCTCGGTGATATAGTGATTGATCACTTCGCAACGTTGTACAGATTGAGTGGTATAGCGTGGTCGATATCCTCGACGAGGATATCCCTTCATATCATGAGCAATCGACCCACCCAGCAAGGCTCCTGCCGCGGTGGCCCAGCCACGACCACGACCACGGCCGAATCGGCTGCCCACCGCAGCACCGAGCATTGCTCCAAAGATCTCCGGGGTTGCTGAATGACGGTGATACCGGCCATCGCGAACCCGTACCTGCTGATATTCCTGCCAGCAACGCTGACTCGGTTGTGAAACTCGGATGCTGCGGGTAATCGGCTGTACGCCGGTCACTGTCGCGTAATCGTAGTACCCATGACCATTGGCTTGTGCGGTCTGCCATAAGGGGACGGCCAGCAAAGCGGATACCACTGCCGTGGTGACTAATCTGTTGGATGTTTTCATGTTGATTGCTCCTTATCAGGTGACTTGATTGCACTATACCCAATACTGCCTGAACGGCAACTGAACAAAACTACGGTAAACTATCGTTGAATCAGCAAGCACTCACCCCCACATAGAACCATATTATGGCACTTAAAAAAATTACTTTTCGTTTAGTTCAAATCTGGGAAAAAGCCCGGCTTGGACTGGTCAGGCTCGGCACACTGTACCATCCACAAACCTGGCGTGAAAAAGGCTTGTTCTGGAGCATTGGCCTGTTGCTGGCGACCGGGGTCATCGCTTTTGTGGTAACCGGTTGGCTCTGGAACAAGGAGCCACCCGCTTTTGATGTCAAACAAGCGGCAATTGCTGCCTCCGGTGGTAATAATCCACTGGTCACCGGCAGTTATTACACCGGCACCTTGCTCAAAATTGGTGAAGTGATTCTCAACAAACGCGGCGGTTATCTGTCCAACGACATCACCCCACCCGGGGTATTCATGGACAATATCCCCAATTGGGAGTTCGGGGCTCTGATCATGGAGCGGGATGCCCTTGCGGCCCTGCGCAACCATTTTGCCCGCTCCCAATCTCAGTCGGTTGAAGACCCGGACCTGTCACGTGCCGAACCTCAATGGAACTTCAACAACAATTCATGGATCCTCCCCAGCACAGAATCGGAATACCGCAAAGGCTTGGAATACCTGCGTAAATACATCGCACGTCTGTCCAACCCCGAGCAAAAGAACAGCCAATTTTTTGCCAGAGCTGACAATTTGCGCCAATACCTGGAAATCGTCAGCAAACGCCTGGGTAGCCTGTCACAACGTCTCAGCGCCAGTGTGGAACAGGTACGGGTTAACACGGACCTCGCCGGGGACAGTTCTGCCACCCAATCCACGGTTACGCCATCCATCCTGAACCTCAAAACCAGCTGGTGGAATCTGGATAATATATTTTATGAAGCGCGTGGCTCAAGTTGGGCCTTATTGCATATTCTCAAAGCTCTGGATCATGATTTTGATCAGGTACTGCAGAAGAAAAATGCCAAAATATCACTGCAACAGATCCTTCAAGAGCTGGAAGGTACCCAGGGCAGCATGACCAGCCCGGTACTGCTCAATGGCAGTGGCTTTGGGCTATTTGCAAACTATTCACTGGTATTGGCCAACTACATAGCTCGAACCAATACGGCCATTATTGACTTGCGTGATTTACTCCAGCAAGGCTAACCAACACCCTTCTCGAACTGTTTATCCCGAAGTGCTGTCGAGAAACCGTAGTGGACTATCAAGCAAAATTCGCGCGTATTGCTCCGCAGACACTGTACCGAAATCTGTATCCTGAGCAACAGCTTCGGGTCAGCCAAGTGGCTTCCAGGCACAGATTTACTTTGCAGGAATTGCGCTGTTTTGTCGAAGCTACGATCGACTTGAAGCTCTGGGGTGAGGAAGATCTGGACTCACACTGGCAGCACTGGCTGCGCCAAAGTCACCTCCAGGGCAAGGAATTAAAGAAGTGGGCCTTCCAGCAACTTCAGCAATTACTACTGGATTTGCGACAACAGCCCACAGCTTACCCGCCACCTGCTGGCACAACAGCAGTTTATCGAAAAAATCAATCCAAAATCTCCCGGCAAGAATCCCCGAGCAAATTGTTCGGGATGTGCCCGGTTCAGTCCGAGAAAACACTATGCTGCAATCTGCGCACCATAGATGCAGTAAAAAACTGCGGCTTCGGTTGCAATTATTGCAGCATCCAGACCCTTTATGCGGAATCTGACTTTGTAATTGACGGCAATTTTACCGCTAAGCTAGAAGCGATCCAACTTGATCCAGAACAGTCTTATCATATCGGCACAGGTCAGTCTTCCGATGCTTTGATGTGGGGCAATCGCTACGGCATTCTCGATGCCCTGTTTCGGTTTGCACGAAAATGGCCCAATATTATTCTCGAATTCAAAACCAAGTCACACAATGTGGCACATTTCCTCGACCACGATGTACCCACCAATATCCTCTGTTCATGGTCGTTGAATCCACAACGGATTATTCACCATGAAGAACCATTGACTGCCAGTCTTGAACAACGACTGAAAGCGGCACGCCAGGTAGCGAACAAGGGGATTCGGGTGGCATTTCATTTTCACCCCATGCTGCACTACCTGGGCTGGCAAAGCGATTACACGGCACTGATCAAATCGGTCCAGGATAAATTTTCAGGCAAAGAAGTCGCTTTTATCTCTTTTGGCGCACTGACCTTCCCGAAACCGATATTGCGCAAGATTCGCGAGCACGGGGTCCCAACCCGTATCCATCAAAGCGAATTGATTGCCAACACTGAAGGCAAACTGACCTATCCCGATGAAATCAAGATTGCCCTGTTCCGACACGCCTATGCTGCTTTTACTCATTGGCATGGCGAGGTTTTCTTTTACCTGTGCATGGAGGAAAGCCGCTTTTGGGAAACAACTTTCGGTCACAGCCATCCCGACAATGCAAGCTTTGAAAAGCAATTACTGCAGCATGCTCGCCGCAAGATGCAGTGATAAGATTGCAATGTGCCGCACATGCTGCACCAAAACAACCGGTTGCAATTACTTAATGAACCATACGCTGACCGCGCAGGCAGATGGGTACTCCCTGAGACAGTGGACCCGAAACAGAGGGCCTGAAAAATATAAATTCTCAGGCCGTTAGATTGATGTTGTTGCCCAGCGTTTCGGTCACTCCGCTAGCCGGTTGAGCTGCTTGTACGGACCGCGAGGCTGCATCATCAGTATCACCATCCTGGCCATCCTGGCGTACTTCGCGGGTGTTGTTGTCGCTACTGGCAGGTGGCGCATTAAAGGTCTGTGGTTGTTGTGATGTTACGAGACTTGCTGCAGCAGAAACTTCCATGGCACCCTCCGTGGGATTGACTTCCTGGTACGATTCTAGACCATGGCATACCTGTTTGCAAGTGCGTATAAACGTGCATAAGCGCTGTAATGCAAACACATAAATCGCAGCCGCAGCTCCTGATTTTTCGTTAGCTGCAGGATCTGGAGTATAAACAGATTCTATGTAGAACCGACATTGACTCTGGCATAATGTACGACTGAACTCAGCCTTGACGTAGCGGCAACAGACTCAGGAACTCCTTGACCATGAAAATTATACTTTTGGGCCCTCCCGGAGCCGGCAAAGGCACCCAAGCCGGTTATATCTGCGGTAACTACAACATCCCACAAATCTCCACCGGTGACATGCTGCGTGCGGCCATCAAGGCCGGCTCGCCCCTGGGTCTTGAAGTTGCATCAGTCATGGAAAGTGGCCAGCTGGTTTCAGATGCTCTGATTATGGGACTTGTTCAGGAACGCTTAACCCGGGCTGATTGTCGCACTGGTTATCTTTTTGATGGATTTCCCAGGACGTTGGCACAGGCGCAGGCCATGCAGGATAGCCAAATTCAAGTCGATTATGTGGTCGAAATTCGCGTTCCGGACCAGGCTATTGTGCAGAGAATGAGTGGCCGGCGTGTGCACCTGGCCTCAGGCAGAACCTATCACATTGAATTCAACCCTCCTCGGGTATTCGGTAAAGATGATGTCACCGGGGAGGACTTGATCCAGCGCCCGGATGATAATGCAGTAACCGTGCAAAAACGCCTTGATGTCTATCATGCCCAGACGGAACCATTGATCCATTATTATCTGCAATGCCAAAGCCGCGAACCCAAAACAGCAGCGGAGTTTATCGAGGTCAATGGGGTTGGCGGAGTCGAAGAAATCAGGCAACGGATATTTGCCGTACTGACTTGAAAACGGTCAACTCTCTCACCATCTTCCGACTAATCCTAACAACATGAGAATGATGATGAGCACGATCGACCTGACAGCAAGCAATTTTGACGCTACTATCCAAAACCACAAGCTGGTACTGATTGATTTCTGGGCCAGTTGGTGCGGGCCGTGTCGCTCCTTCGCACCTGTTTTTTCCGCTGCCGCCAAAAAATACCCGGACCTGGTCTTTGCCAAGGTAGATACCGAGGCACAACCACAGCTGGCAGCACAATTTCAGATTCGCTCCATTCCAACCCTGGCCATTTTTAAGGAACAGGTCATGATTTTTTCCCAGCCCGGGGCCCTGCCTGCTGCTGCGCTGAATCAACTGATCGAGCAGGCTCAGTCAGTAGATATCAATGAACTTAGCAATACCCATGAGCAAAAACCGCACAACCACGCAGCGGCATGACCTCACCCCCGCCTTTTTGGGAGATCAAAAGCCTGGAGGAGATGAGCCCTGAAGAATGGGAGCAACTCTGCGATGGTTGCGCCAAGTGCTGCGTCTTCAAGCTCGAAGACGAGGACAGTGGTGAATTTTTCGTCACCGATATTTGTTGCCAGTATCTGGACCTGGATGCCTGTCGCTGCAATCACTATCAGCAACGCCATCACAAAGTCCCTGATTGTATCCAGGTTACCTTCAAACTGGCCCGCAATGCTGCCTGGTTACCCAATACCTGTGCTTATCGATTACTGGCCAATGGCCATCCGCTACCGGACTGGCATCCACTACTGAGCACAGACCCGGACTCCGTTGCTGCTGCGGGAATTTCTGTAAAAGGCCATGTCAGCCACGAAACTCCAGACGTTATTCTGGAACAACATCTGTTGGATTGGCCGGATTATTAACCGATCCAGAATTTTTACTCCCTGAGTATCCCCGGACATCGCCAACATGGCTGGTGTGAGTATTTATAATCAACTTGTGCCAGCGACAACAAGTCCAGTAACTGGCTCACCTGTGCCGTGAACCAACGCTGCTGCACCATTTCCTGATCAGCAAACAGGGTGTATGACAAACAGTACGAATGATATAGTCCAAATCTGTTTGAACCCCACAGGAACCCGTCAAATGCAGACACCGTACAACGCTGTGAAGCGACCAGAACATACTTTTGGACTGAATATGCAGCTTGGATCTGCGTGAAAAACAACATGCTGCCACAGGCTCCCTATTCCGTAAAAGTTAATATACAGCCTGCGCCACGACGTGGTCAGCAACGCTTCAGAATTGCCTTGGTGGGCAAAAGAAAAAGTGGGAAAAGCACAATTTTTGCGGCAGTTTCCAGTACCAGTATCGAACAAGGAGAGCTGACCAGCACCGGAAAATACTACCAGGTGTGTCAGGTTGCCGTTGACCACGATGAAGCAGATCTGGTCAATCTGCCATATATCGATACCCTGTACAACCTGAATGGTGAAGACCGGGAATGCCTAAAATACCTGCTCTGGGGTGACAGCAGGCCGCTGGTGTCGCGCCATGAGCACCAAGCACCGCCTACGCCTTTCTCCCGTCCTGATGCCCTGATTCATGTCCTCGATGCCAGCAACCTGGCCAGTGGCCTGAAATTCACCATGGAATTGATTGAACTGGGCCTGCCCATGGTGGTAGCCCTCAATCGTATGGATGAAGCTCGCAGAAAAGGTCTTGTCATCGACATCTCGGCACTGTCCGAACAACTCGGTATCCCGGTACTTCCAACCATTGCAATCAAAGGCCAGGGTATTCCAGAACTGTTGCAGGCCGTAATACACAGTGCCCATCATCCGATTTGCCCGCTGCCGTTGCCGGTCAATGACCATATCCGTACATTACAACAGCAACTTCAGCAAACCCTACAAAATATTGATCTGCAGTCTGCCTTTCAAATGCCGGCAGCATTCCTTTATTCTCAACTCCTCAAAGGGGATGGTTTGTTGACCGAAGAACTGGCCAGTCATTTTCCAGCTACCTTCAAACACTACCGGACACTGATCGGTAAGCTTGAACAGACCCTGCCCAGAACAGTCACCCAGGAAGTACTGGCTGACCTGAATCACCGCTCACTGAGCCTGGCGGAATCAATCGGTTCACAGGTGGGACGCAGCCATGCCACAACCTGGGAAGATAATTTTGACACAGTATTTCTGCACCCGCGCTGGGGCCTGCTTGGCAGCCTGGCGGTACTCGGCTTTATCCTGTTCATGGTCTTCGAAGTCAGTACCAGACTGGATCTATTGACGTCTGCAAAGCTTGCCGCACTGCTTGCAGACTGGCAACCACTCAATCCTGGGGCGATCATCCTGCATGCTGTTGCCGATGCTGTGGTCGGACTATTGGGTATCGTAGTGCCCTATATGCTACCGCTGGTTTTGCTGCTGGTCAGCCTGGAAGAATCTGGCATCTTGCATCGCATCGCCTTCGTTGTCGATCGATTCTTTCATCAAATCGGCCTGCATGGCAATGTCGCAGTACCGTTTCTACTCGGGCTGGGCTGCAATGTGCCGGCAATAAATACAGTACGGAATGTGGCCAGGGGTCGTGATCGCTTGGTTGCCTCATTACTGATCACCTTCGTACCCTGTTCAGCCAGGTCTGCACTGGTGCTTGCCATTGGCGGCAAATACCTGGGTGCTAGCGGTGTGATCAGCCTGTTTGCCATCAATATGCTAGTGGTCACAATCCTTGGCCGTCTGTTAGCGCATCGTTACCCGCAAACTGCGCCCGGGGTAATACAGCCCATACCACCCTATGCCCAACCACAATGGCGAAGCGTAGTCCGAACCACCCTGGATCGCAGCAAAGACATCGTAACCATTGTTCTGCCACTGTTACTGGTCGGCAGTGTGCTGCTGGCCGGGCTGCAAATGGCCGGTGCTGATCTTTGGATCAACCAACTCCTGATGCCGGTTACCGTGTGGGTACTCGGCCTTCCCGTGGTATTGGGTGTGCCACTGCTGTTCGGCATTCTACGCAAGGAATTATCGCTATTAATGTTGTTTCAGGCGCTGGGCACTTCCGAAATCGGCAACTTGCTAAGCTGGCAGCAAATCATGGTGCTGTTGATCTTTATCCTGCTCTACGTGCCTTGTATCTCAACCTTTGCGGTGATGTTGCGCACCATCGGCCGGCGTGAGGCGATGTTCTCGCTGCTACTGTCCAGCGGCGTAGCCCTGGTCGTTGCGCTGGCTTTGCGTATTGTCCTGAACCTGAGTCAAAGGATTATCTGAAGACTCCAGACTCCCCGGCTCACCAAAACAACTGCCGGATCATTTTTCGCCCGACAACTGCTGGTGCCTTCAACACAACTAACCGCCCAGAAAAAGCCTTCCCACATCCTGGTTGTTCAACAGGCTATCCCCTCGATTCGCCATCGCCAACTCCCCGGATACCAGTACATAACCGATATCGGCAAATTCCAGCCCTTTCTTCGCGTTCTGCTCCACCATAATGATGCTTTTGCCATCTTTGTGTTGCAAATCATATAGAATTTCGAACACCATATCGATAAAACGCGGTTCTAAACCGATCGAAGGTTCATCGACCAGCAGTATATCCGGATCCATCACCAATGCTCTGGAGATTTCCAACAAGCGCCGCTCACCTCCTGATAATACCTTGGCCGCTTGGTGCCTGCGTGCCGCAAGGCGATCGTATCTTGCGAAGATTTCATTAACCCTGACCTTGCAAAGACTACTGGAAGATTGCAAATAGCCACCCATCAGGAGATTTTCTTCCACCGTCATGTCGGGAAAAACGGAATTATCCTGCAATATATATGCGATACCGGCCTCTTGCAGTTTCTGATTAGGCGTCAGTCCGGTAATGTCCTGACCCTGTTTGCTGATTTTCCCGGCAAATATTCTCGTAAAGCCGTATATCGAATGCAAAATCGTCGATTTACCAGCGCCATTGGGGCCAATCAGGCACAACGACTGACCTCGCCCCACACACAAATCTAAACCATGGAGAATTTGCATTTTTCCGTAACCGGCAATCAAGCCTTCGATACGCAGGTACGGGTCATTTTCGGCTAACTGCAGTAGACTGCCCGGATCAAGGCCTTCTCGGACGATCGCCCCCGCCTGTCGAGTGACTTCATCAACCGAAATAATGGTATTAACGGTTCCCTCACCGTGGCCGGAGGCCTTTTTTCTGGAAGTATCGGCTGATGCTTCGGCCATCACAAAGCCCCCAGATACGCATTGATTACCCGTTGATCGGACCGTACGGCCTCGGGGGTGCCCTGAGCCAGCATTTCACCATGTGCCAGACAATAGATATACTCAGCCAAATTCATGATCACTCGCATATTGTGCTCGATCACCAGCAGAGTAATCCCCATTTCCTGATTGGCCCGCTGCAGACGATCGATCAGACCATTGATCAAAGTAGGATTGATGCCTGCTGTGGGTTCATCGAGCAACAACAAACGCGGCTCATTCATCAGCGCCATGGCAAATTCAAGTAATTTCTGCTGGCCGAAGGACAGGTCACCCGCCAGCAGGTAGCGCTTGGTATACAAACCGACAAATTCCAGCAAATGCTCGGCCTGCTCCGTTATTTCAGCCGGAATTCTGCGCAACAGACCGCTGATCCCGGCATGACCGGCGCGGGTACTGACTTGCATATTCTGCACGCAATCGATGGCATTATAGACATGGGTCTGTTGAAAGGTTCTGAGCAGCCCCAGGCGAGCAATTTCAGGCACCCGCAAATGAGCGATATCGCGACCGTCAAAATTGATGGTCCCTTCATCGATGGGGTGAAAACCTACGATGGAATTGAACAGCGTAGTTTTGCCGGAGCCATTGGGGCCAATCAGGCCGATAACCGCACCCTGCGGCACCTGCATACTGATCGCACAATTGGCGCGAACACCGCTGAAAGCTTTGGAGACATTGCCGACTTCAAGCAGCTCAGCCATGGCCCGGTTCCGTCTGCCCTGGATCGTTCTTCGAACGTCCAGACAAGTCGGTCACGCCCCAACGCTCACGCATCCAGCCCATCAAGCCCTGTGGAAAAAACAACACAATCAGCACAATCAACAAGCCCAAGGCGACACGCTGCCAACCCAACAAATAGGCCCAGAACAATTCCTGGGTGATATGAAATACAAAAGCCCCTAAAACCGGTCCCCAAAGCGTGCCCTTACCGCCGAGAATCGCCATCAGAATCATCCAAACTCCCAAAGTGGAACCGGAAAAAGCCACGTCAATCGGGTCGATGAAGCCGATGAAATTGCCATAGGCACCACCGGCCAAAGCCAGGAATACCGCACTCACTGACCAGGCTACCGTCTTGTAGAGGGTGGTGCGCAAACCCATCGCCTCAGCCTTGTCCTCGTTATCACGGATGGCATTGATGACCAGACCGAAACGACAGCGATACAGGAAACGCAACGTCAGCAACAGCAATACCGCAAGCATGAGAAAGTAATAATAAAAAAACAGACCACGCTCGCCCAGGTTTCCGGGCATGGCAATCGGGGTCAGCCCCGAGCCGGCACCAAGAAAATCGATACCACTGGCAATTTCCCCTGCAGCGATACCCAATCCCAGGGTACAGATTGCAAAATAATGTCCGCGCAATTGCAAAACTGCAGCACCCAGAATCAATGCCAGAATAATACAGAGCAAGGCACCGACCAGCAGACCCAATGCAAAAGTACCCAGATAACCACCGACAGTAATGTCTGTGGCTGCGCTGGAGAGAGCGCTGGTATATTCTTCTGCACTGGCGAAAAAGCCACGTTGCACCACGGTAGTTGCATACATGCCAGTACCGAAAAAAATGATGCTGCCAAAGGAGTTATAGCCCATCTGACCACCCATAATATCCCAGCAAAGAGACAATATGACCATCACCCACAACACGGCAAGCTGGTTCTGAAATTCTGGCAACAGCCATGGTGCCAGAACGGTGAGCAAGGACAAAACAACAACCACCAGCTTTTTTCTGGTCACCGGAGTCAACGCAATACCTCACGCTTACGCCGCAGCCGCCAATTGCGCCACAACAAAATAAGCACCAGCAAACTAAACAGAAATGCCGACTGAAATTCGACCCCCAGGATAAATCCGGCGATATTTTCTGCCGCCCCCAATCCGAGGCCAGCCAGCACCACCCCAGCCAGATTGCCCAGACCGGCGATGATCACCACCATAAAGGAACGTACCGTATAGGTGAGACCGATGTAGGGGTGGATAATCCAGATCATGACCACCAATGCCCCCGCGGCCCCACAGACTGCGGCGTTGAGGGAAAATGTTGTGGCATAGATCCGGTCTGTATCAACACCCAGAATTCTTGCTGCAGCGGCATTCTGGGCGGTGGCACGAATCGCCTGCCCGAGCCGCGAATGCCGTAAAAATAGCACCAGAAATACACCCACGAATATCGAAAGCACAAAAGCAATGAGTTTGATATTGGCCAACAGCAGGTCACCGTGCATCAGCACAGTGGTCCCCAGCCCGGCATCGATATTCTGGATATCAGCACCGAAGATCTGATTCATCAACTGTTGCAACAGGATGGAAATACCAAAGGTTGCCAGCAGTGAAGTAAACAGGTCGCGGTCTACGATCCGGAAAATAATCAACCGACACAACAACCAACCCAGTACAAACAGGACCAGAGCGGCCACGGGCACACCCCAGAGCGGATAAAAGCCCGCATTAAACACCAACAGGGCAATATAACCACCGAGAATCACAAATTCTCCTTGGGCCAGATTGATGATGTTCATCACCCCCCAGACCAATGCCATACCGTACGCAATCAACGCAAAAAGGCCGCCCACCAGCAAGCCGTCAAGAAGCAGTTGCAGGGCAAGCTGTGGTGCTGTAAATAGAATCTGCAGGCCTTCCATCAGAACGGATACACCGACGGGATTTCAGAATATGACGAGATTGAAGAACAGCGGAAGTCTGTCATTGAGCGTAAATACACCGGTAACCGGGTAGACAGCACCAGGCAAATTGACAACTGTGAACAGCCCGGCAAAAAGCCGGGCTGACTCATACACAGCAGAAATTTACTGTCCTGCTGGCTTGGGATAGACCAAGGTGCCAGTCGCCCATTTGGTCGGGGCTACCACCACATACTTACCATTCTGGATCTGGCGAAGCACCATCGGTTTGGCGATGTTGTTACCCGCTTTGCTGAACTTGATATTGCCATAGAATGTCTGCAGATCGGCAGCTGCCAAAGCATCACGAACTTTTTCAACATCTATGCTGCCGGCACGCTGCAAGGCATCGGCCCAGAGCAGAATAGCTGCACTGGATTCTGCGGCTTGATAGGGAGGCACATATCCATATTCCTTCTCAAAATCCCTGGCATAATCTGTGGCAGAACCAAAGGTGGCGTCTTTATAGGTCATGGTCGGTGCCCACTGTGCGGCACAGAGAAAACCTTCTGCCTTGTTTCCGTACTTTTTGGGGTCCGTCAACTTGGCAGATTCGCAATGTGTCATGGCCACAATCGGTACGTTGACACGAAGTTCCGCCATTTGCTTGGTGGCCAAAGCCGCCCCCTTGGAATGCCCGGATACCACGAATATATCGGGCCGCAGGGCCTTGATCTTGGTCAGGGTTGAAGTCATGTCACTGAGTTGCCGGGGCAGTTTGTCATCCACCACCACCTGCATTCCAAAACGCTTGGCATCGCTCAATACCCCGGCCCGAATATCCTGGGAAAAGGGATCATTTTCGATCGCCAGTGCCAGCTTCAAGGAAGAGGGTTTCTTGCCGTCCTTCTTGGCCTGCTCGGCAGCCAGGGCCACGGCTGCCTGCAAATACTGCTCCGATGTCGACAACACGGCAAACAGATAGCGATAGCCCTTATTGAACAGCGATCGAGAAGCCCCGTTGGCCTCCACCATCGGTACCTTATACTTCTCTGTCACCGGTGCAATAGCCTTGGTCAAACCTGAGCTGTAAGGGCCCAACATAAACTGCACCTTGTCCTGTTTAATCAGACGCTCGGCCAACTGTGCACCACGGGCCGGCGTAGATTCGTCATCGTAATAGATAACCTGCAACAGATGTTTCTTGCCCGCAACTTCGACCCCGCCAGCAGCATTAATACGTTTGATTGCCAGGTCATAACCTTTTTTGGTGTGATTGCCGGCAGTGCTGTATTTTCCTGTCAGGGACACTGCCGCGCCCAGTTTTACCGGGTGCGCCGAAGCCAGTGTCGGCAAAACGCCCATGGCCAGAGCCGCGGTCAAGGTAACTACCGATTGTTTCAGTCGATAAACCGTCATCATTTTCTCCTTACATGTGTTCTCAATACATTGTATCTTGCGGTTTTTACTCCCGGCAGACTGTCCGAGAACAACAGTCAACCGGTTGCTTGCTCCAGCGCAACCTGCACTGCCACCTTCCATGGCGGTTATCACCAGAGGAAGCGGCGTTACGACAGCTTTTTCATGCTTGGCGGCGAATACTCGAGAAGTATTCGCATGAAACCAAGGGAAAACGGACCATTGCCAGTTTTTCCACAGCAGGCACTCGGCTGTCGGGCAACCTCCAGAGCCCTACATTACCGAAAATTTTGATACCGTGCAAGCGATCATACC
>CAYQAP010000057.1:0-3068 GCA_964415515.1 uncultured Gammaproteobacteria bacterium
ATGACAAATGGCTCTGACCCCTTTTTTGGATGGCGCGCCCGGAGGGATTCGAACCCCCGACCACCTGGTTCGAAGCCAGGTACTCTATCCAGCTGAGCTACGGGCGCTTGTTCAGTATTCGAGTTTCTCTTTCAATAGCAGATTCACTTGTTGGGGACTGGCCTTGCCTTTACTGGCTTTCATGACTTGACCGACCAGGTAGCCGAGGATTTTAGTCTGTCCATCGCGGTATTGCAGCTGTTGTTCGGGGTGAGAAGCAAGGACTTGGTCAACCACTTTTTCAATTGCTGAGCTGTCGGTGAGCTGTTGGAGATTTTCGCGCGTAATGATGTGGTCGACATCCGCTCCAGCTTCCCCCCAAAGCAGTTGCAAAACCGTTTTTCCGGCATTTCTGGAAATAGTTTGATCACTGACCCTGGAAACCAGAAGACTGAGCTGAGCCGATGTCACTGGACATTCTTCAATATTCAGTGATTGTTTATTAAGGAGTGAAGACAAGTCACCGTTAATCCAGTTGGCAACCTCGGTAGCGAGTTGTGGACAGGCTTTGATCGACGATTCAAAATAGTCAGCCAATGCTCGCGATTGGCATAATGCGGCAGCATCGACACCCTTTAGACCATAGTCATGTACAAAACGTGCTTGCCTGGTTTCAGGGAGCTCGGGCAGTTCTTTTCTGGCCGCCTCGATAAAATCATCGTCCAGAATCATGGGCGGAAGATCCGGATCGGGAAAATACCGGTAATCGTGAGCTTCTTCCTTGCTGCGCATGGTTCGCGTTTCATCACGATCGGAGTCATATAGACGTGTTTCCTGAGCGATCTTTTTGCCCTCTTCGAGCAATTCGATTTGGCGCTGTACTTCGAAATTGATGGCACGTTCGATAAATCGGAAGGAATTGATGTTTTTTATTTCAGTACGAGTGCCGAGCTCGACTTGTCCTTGTGGGCGCACCGAGACATTGGCATCACAACGAAAAGAGCCTTCCTGCATGTTGCCATCGGAGATTCCGATATACTGGACCAGGGTATGTATTTTGCGTAAATAGGCCACCGCTTCGGCTGCAGAACGCAGATCAGGCTCGGACACGATTTCGAGCAACGGGGTGCCAGCCCGATTCAGGTCGATACCGGTTATTCCGTGGAAGTCTTCATGCAAGGACTTTCCCGCATCTTCTTCTAGATGAGCACGTGTTATGCCGATAATTTTGGGGCCATTCTTTGTTTCAATTGATAAGCTTCCCTTGCTGACAATCGGCAGTTCAAACTGACTGATCTGGTAGCCTTTTGGCAGGTCTGGGTAGAAATAGTTTTTACGGGCGAACACAGATTTGCGATTGATTTTGGCGTCGATAGCAAGCCCGAATTGAACCGCCATATGGGCCGCTTGCAGGTTCATGACCGGCAGCACACCGGGCAGAGCAATATCGACCGCACAGGCTTGGGTATTGGGTGCGGCGCCAAAGGCAGTTGACGCACCGGAGAAGATTTTACTGCGGGTGCGCAGTTGTGTGTGTACTTCAAGGCCGATAACGACTTCCCAATGCATTAGAGTTCGTATCCTTTTGGAAGGTGTTGATGCCAGTCTGTTTGTTGCTGAAACCGGTGTGCCATCGCCAAAAGACTGGTTTCGTCAAAATAGCGCCCAATCAGCTGCAGGCCGATGGGTTTGCCTTGTTGATCAAAACCGACGGGTAGTGAAATCCCCGGCAATCCCGCTAAATTGGCTGAACAGGTAAAAATATCGTTTAAATACATCGCTATCGGATCCCCGGCTTTGGCACCCAGTTCAAAAGCAGTACTGGGAGTGGTTGGCCCAACGATGATGTCACAATCTTCGAAAGCTTGTTGAAAATCATCAGCAATCAGGCGCCGCAGCTTTTGAGCCTTGATATAGTAGGCGTCATAATAGCCCGAAGACAGCACATACGAACCTATCATAATCCGCCGCTTGACCTCTTCACCGAAACCCTCTGAGCGACTGCGTTCGTACATCTCGATGAGATCATGGTATTGCTCTGCACGATGGCCGTAGCGAACACCATCGTAACGGGATAAATTAGAGGATGCCTCGGCAGGTGCGATAACATAGTAGCAGGGGATGGACAATGGGCTGTTGGCAAGAGAAACCTCAACTGGAACGGCGCCCAGTGATTTGAGCACATCAATGGCTTGTTCTACGGCTCTGGCTACATCGCTGTCAATGCCATCATCAAAAAATTCTTTGGGCAGGCCAATGCGTTTACCGGCAATGGAGTGTTCAAGTTGCTTCATGTAATCGGGGACCGGCCGGTCAACACTGGTTGAATCTCGGTGATCATGGCCGGCCATGGCCTGGAGCAGCAAGGCCGCATCCTGGGCACTCTGAGCCAGTACCCCACCCTGGTCCAGGGAGGAGGCGAAGGCGATCATGCCATAGCGACTGACCCGACCATAACTGGGTTTAAGACCGGTAAGGCCACAAAATGAAGCGGGTTGACGAATCGAACCTCCGGTATCGGTGCCGGTGGCTACCGGAACCAGCCGGGCTGCTACGGCTGCCGCCGAGCCACCGGAACTACCACCCGGGACACAATTCTCCGCCCAAGGGTTACGTGCCGGGCCATACCAGGATGATTCAGTGGATGAACCCATGGCAAATTCATCCATATTGGTTTTCCCCAAGGTCACCGTACCCGCTTGATTCAGTCGCTCTACGACCGTGGCATCGTATGGCGCCACGAAATTGCTGAGAATTTTCGAACCACAACTTGTCAACAGACCTTTGGTGCAGAAAATATCTTTGTGGGCGAGCGGGATACCGGTTAGTAGTCCGTTGTCCTTATGTTGTAGACGCTGATCTGCTGCACTGGCCTGCGCCAGGGCAAATTCCTGGTCAACGGTAATAAAGGCATTCAGTCGTGAAAACTGCTCAATCCGAGCCAGAAAGGTCTGTGTCAGTTCAACTGCAGATACCGTCCTGTTGTGTAGTGCTGTACTGAGAGAATGCAGGGAAAAGTTGTTCATCAGGGAGTCAGGCCAGTTTAAGTTCAGGGCGTTTGGGTAACCCCGGCAGATTTCCGGTAGTTG
>CAYQAP010000057.1:3168-15193 GCA_964415515.1 uncultured Gammaproteobacteria bacterium
CCAGTACTTGGTCAGTAGTTAGTGAATCGAGTCAGTAGTGAGTGGCAATTCATTTACTCCAGGACTTTCGGAACAAGGTACAATCCGTCTCCGGTCGCGGGGGCCAGTGCCAGGAAGGCATCCCGGTTATCGGTTTCGAGTACTTGATCGTCGCGAAGGATCAGGGGGCTGTTCTGTGGATGGGCCATGGGTTCGATCTGGTCGGTATCGACGCTATGCATTTGTTCGACCAGTTCAAGAATGCGTGACAAGGATTCTGCATACTGGTTGACTTCATGTTCGCTAACCGCCAACCGTGAGAGGCCTGCGATGTAACTTACCGTTTTTTGATCTACTGCCATATCGGATTGCCCGCCTGAGATAAGAATGCACGCATTATAGCTGATGTGTGCTTGAACGCGTAGTCAAGCGTTGGTACAGTGCATCCCCTTCAACAGCAAACTAAAATAGAATTTAATCACTATGTTCAAGCGTCTTTTCGGTTTCTTTTCCAATGACCTTGCCATTGATCTGGGTACAGCCAATACGCTGGTCTATGTGCGGGACAAGGGCATCATACTCAATGAGCCTTCAGTGGTTGCCATCCGTGTGGGCCAGGGCAATTTCAGCGCCAATAAATCGGTGATGGCCGTCGGTCGGGAGGCAAAGGCCATGCTGGGTCGCGTTCCCGGTACGATTCAGGCGATACGTCCACTCAAAGATGGTGTGATCGCAGATTTCACGATCACGGAAGTGATGCTCAAACATTTTATCCGCAAGGTGCAGGAAAATCGGTTTTTTTCTCATCCCCGGATCATCATTTCGGTACCATGCGGCAGTACCCAGGTGGAACGCAGAGCGATTCGGGAATCGGCTGCTGGTGCCGGAGCTCGAGAAGTTTATTTGATTGAGGAGCCGATGGCGGTAGCGATCGGAGCCGATCTCCCGGTTTCAGAGCCAACCGGATCAATGGTGGTGGATATCGGTGGTGGAACGACCGAGGTCGGGATTATGTCGTTGGGTGGCATGGTATATTCCGAGTCGCTGCGCGTGGCTGGAGACACCTTTGATGACAGTATTATCAACTATATACGACGTCGCCACGGCGTTTTAATCGGCGAAGCTACGGCCGAACGGGTCAAGACCACCATCGGAACCGGATGGGCAAAGTCAGAGCAAACCGAGATGCTGGTACGTGGTCGTGATATCGCAGAAGGGATGGCCCGCAGCTTTACGATGAACAGCACTGAAGTGTATGAGGCGGTCAGTGACTCACTTGACAGTATCGTGCTGTCCATTCGCAAGGCCATGGAGAAGACACCACCAGAGCTGTCGGCAGATATCGGTGATAAAGGGATGGTAATTGCGGGTGGTGGAGCCTTGTTGCGAGATCTTGACAGACGTCTGTCCGAAGATACCGGTCTGCCGGTTGTGGTTGCCGAAGACCCCCTGACCTGTGTTGCCAGAGGCTCTGGCAGGGCACTTGATCAGATGGATATTCTTGGAGATGTGTTTACCCAGGAATGAAGAAACCACTCCGTAACTCCTTACGCTATCAGGCTTTGGCAGAAGTTTTTTTCACGAAATAGTGCAATCAGCCAACCTGGAGTGTGACCGAGAACAAAGCATCTGCGGCAAAAGAGCGGACTGGCTTGATTTCGTGCAGATTTAGTGACCCAACAGGTATCTGCCTCATCATGAAAAAACCTGTCTCAATGCAGCTTCTCCTGGCCACGATTCCTATTCCCGAACAGCTTGATGGCGGGATCTGTTATGGATAGGCAATATAAAAAGCCTCCTTCTTCATGGGTATTCTTTCTTGTTTCCCTGGCAGTAGTTTTGATGTTGGTTGATCATAATTCACAATATCTTGGTTATCTGCGTTCTACGTTGATGGTGGTGGCAGGTCCGGTGCAGCGAGCCGCAGCTTTGCCAGTCAGTTTGGGTCAATGGAGTCTTGATTGGTTCCAGACCGAGACCGGATTGCGCCAGAAATTCCAGCGAGCAATGACTGAAAATAGCCTTTTGCGAGCCCGACTGCAGCGCTTCAAGGCACTCGAAAAGGAAAATGTTCGGCTATCCCGATTGCTTGGCGTTTCCAGAAAACTGGACGAGAAAGTTCAATTAGCTGAACTGATCAAGGTCAGTTTGGAACCATTTACCCATAAGGTTCTTATTAATCGGGGTATTTTGGATGGCACCTACATTGGCCAGGCCGTTGTCAGTAAAGATGGCGTCATAGGACAAATCACTTCTGCGACTCTCAAAACCAGTGCGGTCACACTGCTGACAGACCCGGATCATGCAGTACCGGTACAGGTGCTGCGAACTGGACTGCAAACCATTATCTATGGTGAGGGAATTGATGATCAGGTAAAGATCCCGTATTTCCCACGTCAGGTTGATATTCGTCTCGGTGATACACTGGTAACTTCTGGTCTGGGTGGTCGTTTCCCGGGTGGTTATCCAGTTGCCAGGGTTACCCGGATCGTTAAAGATCCCAATGCGCCTTTTCTGCTGGTTTATGCACAACCGTCTGCCAATCTTAATTATCTCAGAGAGGTGTTATTGATTTGGCATGACCAGACATCATCCACAGTGGCAAAAGGTCCAATGCCTTTGGATAACATGGTGCCGAATGCGAACTAAGCTGGTTCCCTGGTACCTTATTCTGGCAAGCCTGGTGGTTGCCTTGTGGCTTGAAAGTGTACCCATACTGAAATCACTGCGCGCCTTTTGGCCGGATTGGATTTTATTGGTATTGCTTTTCTGGAATCTGTTCAACCCATCTCGAGTTGGCGTTGGCGTTGCCTGGCTGACCGGTCTGATTATGGATGCCTCGCAGTTTGCTTTGCTTGGAGAACATGCCTTGGAATATGTATTGGTGATGTTGCTGGCCGGTTATTTTCATAACAAAATGATTGGTCTCAGTGGGTTACAACAATCCTTGTTGTTGTTTGTCATCCTGCTGGTCAGCGCGATGATCCAAGCCGTTACCGCAACGGTGTTGGGGCGAAATATTGTATTCTTCAATTTACTGGCAATCCCGATCATGGGAGCACTGATATGGCCCATATTTCAGTATTTTATGTCTCGGTTATTTAGATTGCGATTGACGGCCTGATTACGATGCCACGCTGTTGTAAACGATCTGTACTCCAACCACTTTTGGCTCCCACAATACCGTCTCCCGGGGTTTGGCTATAGTGAGTCGTATTCCGATCAAGGATTATCTGAACGAAACACAGCTGATTCAGCGTCGCTTGCTGGTGTCTGCCGTGATTCTTGTGTTCTTGAGTGGCTTGTTGTTGTTCAGACTCTGGTTTCTGCAGGTCAATGACTACGATCGCTATACCACATTATCGAAAAACAACCGGATTCGATTGCTACCCATTCCTCCGGTTCGTGGTCGGGTATTCGATCGATCAGGGAATGTTCTGGCAGAAAATGTAACGGTTTTAAACCTTGAGGTTGTCCCCGATCAGGTGGAAGATATGCCTCGACTGTTAGATCAATTGAGTCAGGTAGTAAAGATCAGCCTAGGGGATATTGACCGCTTCACCCGGCTCACTGCACACCGACCTGGCTTTGAGAGCCAGACATTACGAACCAATCTGAATGCCCAGGAAGCTGCCCGGTTTGCGGCGAATCGATATCGTTTTCCTGGGGTTGAATTGCGTGCCCGCTTGCAACGCAGCTATCCTTATAAGGAGCAGTTCGCACACCTGCTCGGCTATGTTGGGAAAATCAGTGTTAAGGACTTGCAAAGAATCGATAAATCACTCTACAGTGGCACGGATTACATCGGTAAATCTGGCATTGAAGCGCGCTATGAAACCCAGTTGCTGGGCCAACCGGGTTTCGAGCAAGTGGAGACCAATGCCTATGGCCGGGTGGTGCGGCATTTGTCACGAAAATTGCCGGTGGCCGGAGATGATCTTTACCTGAGTCTGGATATTGGATTGCAACGGATCGCAACCAATGCCCTGGCTGGGCGTCGTGGGGCTGTGGTGGCCATTGATCCAGCCAGTGGGGCTATTCTCGCTATGGTGACCAGCCCAAGTTACGATCCAAATCTTTTTGTCGATGGCATCGGAAAAGCAGATTTTGCTGACTTACGCAATAATCCCGATCGTCCCTTGATCGATCGCACCATTCAAGGCCGTTATGCGCCAGGGTCAACCATAAAACCCATTCTTGGTGTGCTTGGTCAGGAAAATGGCTGGAGCAAGGACAAGACCGTGTATTGTCCCGGCTTTTTTCGCCTGCCCGGAAAATCTCACAAATACCGGGATTGGAAACGTGGGGGTCATGGTCCGATGGTTCTTGAAGCTGCCATCACGCAATCTTGTGATGTCTATTTCTATACGTTGGCTGCAGCATTGGGGATACAAAAAATTCATGATTTCATGATTCAGTTTGGCCTTGGAGTTCGTACAGGCATCGACCTGAATGGTGAATCCAGTGGTTTAGTGCCCGACCCTGCATGGAAACGGCGCACTCAGGGGAAAACCTGGTACCCGGGAGAAACCATTGTCGCAGGTATCGGGCAAGGTTATATGTTGACCACGCCTTTGCAATTAGCCGTGGCTACGGCGACCCTATCGCAGCGTGGCAAGCGCAGAATTCCTTACCTGGTTGCAGCCAAGCAGTCTCCGGGAGGTCCTAAAGTTACATTACAGCACGGTCCACAGCCACCCATCGTAACTGTGAAAAACCCGGCAAACTATCGTACGGCTCTTAAGGGAATGCTCAATGTGGTACACAGTAAGCGAGGTACAGCTCGACGTATGGGGCGCAATCTGGGCTATAAAATGGGGGGAAAAAGTGGGACTGCCCAGGTCATCGGTATTGCTCAGGGCAAGCGCTACAAGGCCAGCGAAATCGCCGAACGTTTCCGGGATCATGCCTTGTTTGTTGCTTTTGCGCCATTCGATAAACCCCGGATTGCAGTTTCTGTAGTGCTCGAGAATGCAGGTGGTGGTAGCCGGTTCGCGGCCCCGGTAGCCAGACAGGTAATCGACTATTATTTACTGGACCAATACCAACATTACAACTCCTATGCACATGTCACTGGAATGCATCGCAGTATTACCAATGCAGCGGCGGAGGAGGGCGGATAACGTAATGGGCAAGGACCAGCATCACCTGTCGTTTTTCGAGCGCTGGCATCTGGACCCGGTGCTACTACTTGGAATGTTTCTCCTCGGCTTGGTCAGCATGGTGATACTGTTCAGCGCCGGTGGAGGTAATACAGCATTGTTATGGCGGCAGAGTACCCGCTTGTTGCTGGGGCTTGCGGTCATGGTGTTGCTGGCCCAGATCCCTCCGCAAACGATCGAACGCTGGTCTCCCCACCTTTATGCTGCGGGTCTGGTGTTGCTGGTGCTGGTGCTAATTTCTGGAATCGTCGGCAAAGGTGCACAACGCTGGTTGACGCTTGGGCCGGTACGTTTTCAGCCGGCTGAAATCATGAAACTGGCCATCCCCATGATGATTGCCTGGATCATCACCCGGCGACCGTTGCCGCTTCGATTCAGCAGCCTGTTACTGGCGCTGCTGGCGATCTTGGTGCCTGCGGTATTGGTGATCGTGCAACCGGACTTGGGTACTGCAGTTTTAATTATGATTTCCGGTGTGCTGGTGTTGTTTCTGGGCGGCATGAGCTGGCGCTTGATTTTTGCTACTTTACTAGTAACCGTGGCGGCCACAGCTGCGGTGTGGGAGCTTGATTTGCTGCATAGCTACCAGCGCAAACGTATTCTGACACTGTTTGACCCCTGGAGTGATCCTCTGGGTGCGGGTTATCATATTATTCAGTCGATTATTGCAGTTGGTTCCGGTGGTTTATCGGGCAAGGGCTGGATGATGGGCAGTCAGTCACAATTGCAATTTATTCCGGAACGTTCGACGGATTTTATTTTTGCCGTATTCGCTGAGGATTTTGGTTTGTTTGGTGTCATTGGCCTGCTGCTACTTTATTCGCTGATTGTAATCCGCTCATTGAATATTGCTTATTACAGTCGCGATAGTTACTCTCGTCTGCTTGGAGGCAGTTTGGCACTGACTTTTTTCTTTTATGCCTTTGTCAACATCGGCATGGTGACCGGCATCCTTCCCGTTGTCGGTGTACCTCTGCCAATGATTAGCTATGGTGGCACTTCCATGGTCACCCTGTTGGGTGGGTTTGGTGTGCTCATGAGTATTCATACCCACAAGAAATTTATTCCAAGATAATGTGTACATTGCCACAACCAAGAAGCAAGGTTTTGCGTCGGGTACTGACTGCCTGTCTGATACCTGGAGTCTTCTATAGCGGCTTGCTTCAGGCTTTGTCGTTGCAGCAACATCCTGATATCGCTTCTTTTGCCCATCAGTTTGCGAAGCGAAACGGCTTCAGTGAAACAGCCTTGCGACGGCTTTTTTCAAGGGTGGTATTGCGCCCAAAACTGGTGTCCATGATGCAAAAGCCGGCCGAAGGAATGGCTTGGGAGCGGTACCGCAAGATATTTATTACTCCAGCCAATCTAAAACGCGGGCGTGACTTTATGGCCAGATACGCTGCATCACTGCAGCGAGCCGAACAAAAATACGGTGTCGATCACACGATCATTGCCGCCATTATCGGTGTAGAAACTCGTTTTGGTCAGCACTTGGGAAAATATCGAACCCTGGATGCATTGACCACTCTGGCCTTTTTGTATCCTCGTCGCAGTCGTTTTTTTCGTGTTGAACTGGAACAGTTTCTGTTGCTGACCCAACAGCAAAAACTTGATCCCATGCGCTTACGTGGTTCGTACGCCGGTGCGATTGGCATCCCTCAGTTTATGCCCTCGAGTTACCGCCAATATGCTGTGGATCTGGATGGTGATGGCAAACGCAACTTAATGCAATTTGCTGATGCTATCGGCAGTGTCGCTCATTATCTGCAGGTTCATGGCTGGGAACAGGGTAAGAATGTTGCCGTGCCGGCAGTGGTTACTACCCCGGCTGCAACCCGGCAGTGGTTGGCCCGAAAACTCAAGACAGTGACTACCGTGATGAAAATGCAACAGTCGGGGATCCGTGGTGCGCAAGATGAACGCCCGGAGCGACTTGCGGGTTTGGTGGAGTTGGTCAGTGGGGATCGAAAAGAGTACCGCATTGCGTTCGAAAACTTTTTTGTCATCACTCGCTACAACCGCAGTTGGCTGTATGCGGCAGCGGTGAGTGATTTTGCCAAGGCCCTGCGCCCATCCTCCCTGAATATCGGGAAGAAATCGGGTTCCTAGATGATCTACAAATGGGTCCTGCGCACACTGCTGATCAGTGGCTTGCTGACACAGTTCACAGGGTGCAGTTGGAACAGTGGTGTGGTCAGGGATGGGCCTCCGGTTCAGCGCATGTCCAGGGCCAGGATTATGGCGATACCGGACGCGGTTCCGCGTCGTGAACCGATTGTTGTTTCGTCGCTACGGAGCTATCGTATCGGCTACCGCTGGTATAAGCCGATGCGTTCCGCAACCGGTTATGTAGAGCGGGGACTGGCTTCCTGGTACGGTCGCAAGTTTCATCACAATAAAACTTCGATTGGTGAGGTGTACGACATGTATGCTATGACCGCAGCACACAAGACCTTGCCGCTGCCGAGTTATGTTCGGGTTACCAACCTTGATAACGGCCGTTCAGTGGTACTGCGAGTCAATGATCGTGGCCCTTTTCATGCCAACCGAATCATTGACTTGTCCTATGTTGCCGCTGTTAAGTTGGGGATGATGGGTAAAGGGACTGCTGCAGTTGAGGTTCGGGCACTTAATCCAGGATCTGCGGCTCGATACAATCCACCGCAACCAAAGGCTCGGCCGGTGGGCCGGAACCTAAGGGCATTGTCGACTTTGCGCAATTATATTCAGGTGGCTGCGTTCACGAAACGCGCTGATGCCTTGTCGTTGGCCCAAAAGCTCGACATTCTGGGTTACGTACCGGTACTATTTTCCCGCTATATGGTAAAAACAAAGACCTGGTATCGGCTTAGAATAGGGCCGATCACGTCGGAAATCGAGGCCTTGAAGTTGCTGGATGATTTGCATGCACGTGGTTATACCCAGTCGATACTGGTGCGCGACCGCTAGTCGTCGGGAAATTTGTCGGGACAACCGCCATAATCCTGCCATGATTGCCCAGTACACTGCGTCTGCATACCCACACACCAATACATTGAGGAAGTCGAAGATGCGGCAAACCATACGTTTCCTGTTTCTGCTCAGCCTGTTAGCAATTGGGCAGGTTTCTGTTGCAGCAGTGGATATGACATTGCCCAAGGCGGCTCGAGCATCGGTTCCGGAACCCGAGCTCAAGCTTAAGTCTTGGCTGCTGATGGACTTCGGCTCAGGTAAAATTCTGTCTTCGGGGTCTCCTGATAAACGCATTGAGCCGGCCAGTCTGACCAAGATCATGACTTCGTACGTTGTCTTCGATCGCATCAAAAAAGGCCTGTTCAGCCTTGAGGACAAAGTGCTGATCAGCAGAAAAGCCTGGCGAACAGGCGGCTCAAGAATGTTTGTCAAAGTAAATACCAAGGTCAGCCTCGGGGCGCTGTTGCGTGGGCTCATTGTTCAGTCAGGCAATGATGCTGCGGTTGCGATGGCCGAATACGTGGCCGGCACCGAGCTCGGTTTTGCTGCCTTGATGAATCAGGAAGCCGCCCGCCTGGGAATGAAGAATACTCATTTTGTCAATTCCACAGGCTTGCCGGATCCGAAACACTATACAACTGCCCTGGATTTGGCGATATTGTCGGTAGCCTTGATTCGCGATTTCCCCGAACACTATGCCTGGTATAAAGAAAAGGAATTTACCTACAACAAGATCACCCAGAAAAATCGAAATTTGCTGTTGTGGCGAGACCCGACCGTTGATGGCATCAAAACGGGGCATACTCGGTCTGCCGGTTATTGCCTTATTGCCTCTTCGAAACAGGAGGAGATGCGTTTAATCGCAGTGGCTATCGGTGGCAAAAGCAGCGGTCATCGTGCCAATGCCGCACAAGCATTGCTACGCTATGGGTATTCTTTCTATGAGACACGACAGTTGTATGCTGCCGGTGATGCGGTGACCCAGTCACGCGTGTATCTGGGCGATCGAAAGCAATTGCAGGTGGGCAGTTTGACTCCCATAGCTGTCACTTTGCCCCGTCGTCGCTTTAAGGACAGTAAAAACTCGATTCGGCTCAACCCGGTACTCAAGGCACCGATCAGCAAAGGGCAGCAGGTGGGTACACTGGAAGTGCAGCTGCGCGGGCAGGTGGTGTATACCATCCCGCTGGTGGCATTGGCTGCTGTTCCTGAGGGCAGCTGGTGGCGGCGCATCATCGATCATGTGTTGTTGTGGTTTGTATGACATTGCCCTCCCATGTGTAGTCCGGACGAATCTGCTCTTGATCCATCAATCATGAAAGCAGAAATTCTGGAATTTCCCTGCCGTTATGAAATCAAGGCCTTTGGTTCCTCTGCAGCCGATTTTAATGACTTGGTCAAGGCCATAGTTTTGCAGTACACAGAGCAAATTGATTTTCTGGATTGTGTGATCAAACCCAGTCGGGCAGGGCGCTACCAGGTGGTGCGGTGTACAGTTATGGCCCGCAGTCGCGAGCACTTGAAGGCGATCTACAGCGCTCTGCAACAGTCCGAACAGGTATTGACGGTGTTATGAACAAAATCCGGAAGAATACCTCACACATTGGTACCTGGCCGGGTTCTACCGATTCCGCACAGCGGGCATCCAGGTTCAAGGTCGTCGATCTTGGTCACCAGGCCTATCGAATCACACTGCAAGCAATGCAGGCCTTTACTGATCAGCGGCAACAAGAAACCGCAGACGAAATCTGGTTTGTAGAGCATCCGCCAGTCTATACCCGTGGTATGAGTTGTCGGCTCACACCCTTTATCAATAATGGAATCGAAGTGGTGGACACCGACCGTGGCGGGCAGATTACCTATCATGGCCCCGGCCAACAGGTGGTGTACGTCCTGTTGGATTTACGAAGACTGGGTATCGGGGTGCGACGGTTGGTGGTTGTTCTGGAACAGGTCGTAATCGATATTCTCGCTGGATTGGGAATTATCGCAACTCGCCGCTCTGGTGCTCCTGGCGTCTATGTTGATAGCGCCAAGATCGCAGCCTTGGGATTGCGAGTCCGGCGCGGTTGCAGCTACCACGGCTTGTGTGTGAATCGTAATCCCGATTTGACCTCATTCGCGGCCATCGATCCCTGTGGCTATCCTGGTTTAGCGGTCACGAGTCTGCAGCAACTCGGCGTGTGTGTCTCCAGACAGTTCCTGCAGCAGCAGCTGTTGATACAGTTAACAGCACAGCTTGGACCCGGGCAGTCGGCTACTTCTGGTGCTCCAGAATTCAGGAACCCACGGAATATTATCTAGGACGCCTGTCTGAACCAGGTTCTGAGGTTGCCGATATGTCGTTAACCTGCAATGTTGTACCGGCAGCACCGGTGACGATTACAGTAGTGCCAGCTGGCAGATCAGGCCCACTAATCCGCCATATGGTATCGTCGATATGGGCACTACCGCGGTGGTTCACGATGGGTTTTTCCAGAGTCAGGATTCGGCCCACGTACTTTTGACCACGTCGATTCAAGGTCGGTGCGTCAGAGGCCTTGATTCTGTTCTTGAAAAAGCCAATCCAGAGCACTATCGAAGCCAGAGAAAAGACCGCAAAAATCAGTAGCTGATACTCCCATCCCAAATCAGGAACTAACCAGAGCACAAGGCCGACCACACCAGCCGCAATACCCATCCACAAAAAAACTGTGCTAGGTACCAGTATTTCGATAATCAGGAGCACCAGCGCCAGTATCCACCAGTGCCAGTAGCCTACCTGATCGATCATGGGAAGCATGATGTTGTACCTAAACTCAGGTTTGGCTGTCCTTGCTCTGGGTTTTGGCGGCCAGTGCTTCCTTGGCAATTTCACCGATTCCACCGATTGAGCCCAGCAGACTGGTAGCTTCGAGGGGCAGAAACAACACTTTTTCATTGGGTGCAGAGCCGATACGCTCCAGTGCTGTGACGTATTTCTGGGCAACAAAATAATTGATCGCCTGGACGTTGCCCTCTGAAATTGCTTTGGAAACCGTTGCTGTGGCTACTGCCTCGGCTTCAGCCTGGCGCTCACGGGCCTCGGCATCACGATAGGCCGCTTCCCGGTTGCCTTCGGCTTCGAGGATGACCGCCTGCTTCTGGCCTTCGGCCCGAAGAATTTCGGACTGCCGATCTCCCTCGGCGACCAGAATTGTCGCCCGTTTGTCCCGTTCGGCCTTCATTTGTCGTGCCATGGAATCGACCAGATCCTTGGGTGGTTCGATATCCTTGATTTCGATACGGGTCACTTTGATGCCCCAGGGGGACGTGGCTTCATCTACCACCGTTAACAAGGAAGCATTGATTTTGTCCCGGTGGGAGAGGGTTTCATCGAGCACCATCGAACCCAGAACGGTACGAATATTGGTCATGGTGAGATTAAGTACGGCCCGGCTCAAGTCCCGCACTTCATAGGCAGCTCGAGCCGCATCCAGCACTTGATAGAACAGCACGCCATCAACACGCACCAGGGCATTGTCGCGGGTGATAATTTCCTGTGACGGGACATCGAGGACCTGTTCCATCATGTTCAGCTTGTTGCCAATACGATCAATGAATGGAACAATCAGATTCAGGCCGGGCTTCAAGGTTCGGGCGTAGCGGCCAAAACGTTCGACGGTAAACTCGGTGCCCTGAGGAACGGTTTTGACGCCCATCAGGATAATTATTACGACCAGAGCAACCAGAAACAGTATAAACCCACTGAAACCAAGCATGTTATTTCTCCATGTGTATGTGTACCCATTGTGCCTGTAATTGCCAATTATGCAAGCTGCAATAGTGTATTTATTAATTTCTGATTCGACGGTATTTTCGAACCCACAACTGTGTATCAACGAGCATAGTTAAAATCTGGCAAGATGCATGGCAACGACGGAATTTATTCATAATTCTGTCATAATTCGCTG
>CAYQAP010000058.1:0-15015 GCA_964415515.1 uncultured Gammaproteobacteria bacterium
TGATGGTTGGGGCAATTAGCACCAGAAACACCCCGTAAATGGGTCAAACAACACTTAATTATAGCAGATAGTAGCATAGATCAATATTTTCCCATTCTGGATATGGGACAATACCGGCAGCTTTGGGGGCGTAAACACCAAGAATACTTATCTCGAACAGGCTCGTGGTGAGGGGCAACAAGCCAGAAACGACACTTAGTCTGCCTTGCTCAACCGCATGGCCAGTTAGAATTTTGTTGGGCTAGGTGTGCTGTGCTACAGTCTGCCTGCAGAGGATTGGCCAGACAATACTGGACCAGACATAACCTAATATTTGTACGGAGAGACGCAGGAATGATCAATCAAACTACCCTTGGTGCCCTCACCGGCAGTATGGTGTTGGCCGTGGCCCTACAATCAGCGAGTGCGGCTGGTTGCCAGCCACTGACTTGTTCAGCCTCCGCAACATTGCTGGATGTTGCTGACGCTTTAACTACCGGGGGGGCTGCTCTTACCCAGCCTGCCGGGTTGTCAAGTTCGCTGCAGATTCAGCAGAATATGCCGCTGCAACTGGCGGGAGGCAGCATTGTGCAAGCGGCTTCTCCCACCTTCGGGTTCACCATGAATCGGCAGTCGGGAGTAGGGGAATGGAATTTTTCTTCACGCCGGGCCGTGGACTATGCTCAACAACGTGTTGGCCTGTCATTGGGTGATATTTCTTTGCAGTATGCCGGTGGCCATGCTGGTAATCACTATGCCACCACACCCGCATTGTTCGGCGGTGTGGCACCGAACCTCTTTCATGGCAATATCGAACAGAATTATCGATACGACAGTTTTGGTGTGGCACTGAGCACCGGGGCCAATGTTGATCTGTTGGCTGTCAGTGGCAGTATTGCCTCCGATAATGCGTATGATCGCAGTGCTCAGGCTTTTGGTTTTGCTGGCGACAAGCTATCTATTTTATGGTTTCAGGCCGCTCAAGACCGGCATAAAACACTTAATGGGCTGGCAGCAACTACGTTGCTTGGAGATTGGCAGCTGGGCTATCAGAATCTTTACAGTACCACCGATATTCGTTATCAGCGCTTCAGCTCGGTATTTTCCGGCAGCTCCTATGGGGTATTCGGCCTGGTATTGGAGCGGGTGCAAAACCCCCTGTATACCGATGCTACCGAGCAACGTGTGATGTTGACCTTCGCCCGGAATTTCGGTGGGTCGGACCCAGCTTCTGCGGTTAGCCCCAAAAGGAGCCGGAAACCGTACGCAAGGGGACGTCGTCGCCATAATCTTGCCATCCTGGCGGGGATTATTGTGCCGGTGGCAGCTCTGGGTTCCAGTGGCGGCGGCTCGGCTGCCGACAGTAGTCAGCGTTTTTCTACCCAGGACCAGGTGGCCTTCAATGTGATCAATACGATCAATCCAACTTCGGTGGCTGAAAACCTAGAATACGGTGGAATGGTCTATCGCAATTCTGATGCGACCTTTGGAGCCACGGGGCCGATCCGTGGGGAACTGGCCAATGTCGATCCTGGCGGCCCATCTTCGGTACCAGGTGGTTCCGTCGCTACAGCTTCCTGGCATACCCATGGTGGCAATGATCCACGTTTTCTGAATGAGGAGTTTTCCTCGGCCGATATCGGGTATAGCGAATTTTTTGGGTTAGACGGTTATCTGGGGACACCATTGGGAAAATTTTTGATGTACGATGTGAACAGCAATGCTGTCACACAACTCGGTACAGTCGCTACCCAGTGATGACGATGACATGGTGGCCACGGATTTTGATCTTGCTGTGCTTCGGTATTCCGGTGATGGTTGTCGCTGAGCAGACCTCGGTGCAACGTGCCCGGGACTGGGTTGTGGCTCAGGATTTCCAGTGTACCCTCGATGATGGCTATCGATGCCTTGAGGTGGCTGAAAAAGCAGACACAAGACCTTTCGCTGGTACCACCATCCCGGCCGTCTATTTATCTGTCTGGGCACTCTGCTATCGTGATTTTCTGACCATCGAGGATTTAACCCCAGCCCAGAAAGAGCTGCGCCACTACCGGATCAGTTTTCAGGAAACGGCTAAGTACTATGTGGTCGAGTTTCGCGGATTGCTGCTGCCTGCGGTTGATTCCCGGGGGCAGGTCAGTGGCGTGTTGCCGGCTGTATTTGGTCGGTCGATACGCTATCTGGTTGATAAAAACAGCGTGCAGATCAGCAGTCGATTGTATATGAAATAGTGGCTGAGTAACCTCGCCACACCTTCTCATCTTCGAGAGAGCAGGAATCCACAGCTTATTACGGGCCAGGGTTTGCCAAACTACCACCGGTCGGCACACCGGAGGGGGGCGAGGTTATTTAGAAGCTGCTTCCTCATACAGGAGATAGTGGGTCGCTTCCATACCTAGCTGTCGATAGCACGCTTGTGCCAGGGTATTTTCTTGTTCTACGTAGAGGCGAAACCCACAGATATCTCCACGTTGTGCAGCCAGCCGCTTGACTTCCAGGTACAAGGCTCGATAAATACCCTGGTGGCGGTATCGGGGTCGGACATAAACACTCTGAATCCACCAGAACAAACCATTGCGCCAGTCACTCCATTCCGAGGTCAGCATCAAACTGCCGGCAATCTGAGTATCGATTTCTGCCAGGAGATAAAAGCCCAGTTCTGGGTGGGCAATCATCTGGCTGACTCCATGCATAACGGTTTCTTCGTCCAGCTCAAATTGTTCGGTTTCCCAGGCCATGGAGCAATTAAACTGTACCAGGCAGCTGCAGTCAGCAGTTGTGGCCTGACGAATGAGCAGACCGGCGGGCGATTTTTGCAATTTTTGATTGTCAGTATCTGTGCGCTGATGCATAGTTAGCGTTGGTCGTGAATGATTTCAGATGGGAGAGTATAGATGGGCAATGCTGGTAATGATATTCGATCCGTGGCTTTTTTGGGTCTCGGGGTAATGGGGTTTCCGATGGCGGGACATTTGCTCAATGCGGGATATGCGGTGACAGTATATAATCGCACGGCAGCCAGGTCCCGGCAGTGGGCGGAAGAATATGGTGGCCATACAGCGCCGACACCCGCTGCTGCGGTAGCCACCGCCGATATAGTCTGCGCCTGTGTTGGCAATGATGATGATCTGCGATCCATTGTATTCGGTGTTGATGGTGCTTTTGCCGGGATGCGATCTGGCAGTATATTTATCGATCACACCACGGCCTCAGCCGATGTGGCTCGTGAACTGGCGTCGGCTGGCGCGAAACAGGCTATCGACTTTCTCGATGCGCCGATTTCCGGTGGCCAGGTCGGAGCTGAACGTGGTAATTTGACGATCATGGTCGGCGGCGATCAGGCGGTATTTGCGCGAACCCGAAAACTGATGGGGTCTTACGGCCAGGCGGTTACTCTGATGGGTGGGGTTGGGGCAGGTCAGTTGACCAAGATGGTCAACCAGATTTGCATCGCCGGGATCGTACAGGGCTTGTCCGAAGGCCTCAATTTTGCGATCACCGCCGGGCTTGACGCGGTACAGGTTATCGATGTTCTGTCTAAAGGTGCGGCACAGTCCTGGCAGATGGAAAATCGTGGCAAGACCATGGTCGCCGGCAAGTTTGATTTTGGTTTTGCCACGGACTGGATGCGTAAGGACTTGGGGCTTTGTCTACAGGAAGCACGGTGCAATGGGGCCCGTCTGCCGCTGACCGCCCTAGTGGATCAGTTCTATGCAGCGGTTCAGCAGCGGGGAGGTGGTCGTATGGATAGCTCAAGTCTCATCAGCCTGCTGGCCGGACCTGAATCTTCATGACAACCGGGTCGCTTGAAACCTATCGAGGGGTGGTTTACCCCTGGCAGATGGACCATATGGGGCATCTGAATGTGCGTGGGTACACCGACTGCTTCGATCAGGCGACCTGGCATTTATTTGCCGCGGTTGGGATTACGCCAACGTATCTTCGGGAGCAAAACAGAGCCATGGCTGCGCTGGATCAGCACACGTTGTACAAGGCGGAAGTCGTGGCTGGTGCAGTACTGGTGATGCGGTCTGCAATGCTTGAGGTCAAAGATAAGGTCTTGCATTACCGCCATATTCTCTACAATGCCGAGTCGGATAAAGAGGTCGCCAGGACCGAAATATTTGCCGTCCATATCGACAGCGACACACGCAAGGCCTGCCCATTGCCTTCGTTCATACGACAGCACAGATTTCAGGAAGAGGATAACCGCAGTAGCCTGTCCGAGAATAGCTAAGCGACTGCTGATCGATGGACGTAGGCCCGATTTTCGTTCACGACAGCAAGTATTCGTTTTAAATTCATAGAGAAATCCGCTTCAAACCCACTTTTCATTGTGACGATTCCTGTTCCCATACGGGTCTGTAGTTCTGTTTGTTACTGATGGCTTGGTAGGCCTGGCTCAGAAAAGTCCCGGGTCAAAACCCGATACAGGTCGTGAAAATGATCCTGCACGTCTTGACCAAACAGGGGGTCGATGCTGGTTTTTGATTGCTCTGCAATGTCCTGCCAATCCGCTGCATTGAACAGGCGCTGTGCTGCAGGCAAGACCTGTTGATCTTCGAGGTCCATGTGATTTTGTAACAGGGTGGCATATTCTGTCAGCGCAGCTTGTAAATCATCCCATAGAATGAATTGATGGATGGCGGCCTGCGAGGTTTCCTTGAGTTTTATCGATTGCTGGAGTAGTGCCTGGTGCTGTTCAGTCAATGTCTTGATGGTGGGTTCTAGTGCAGGCGTATGCTTGAGTAGTTGCTGGAAAATCAGCTCCTCCTGAGGATGGTGGAAGATATCCGTGTATTGGCACATGTACAGCATAATGTCGCGCAATACTTCATAATCGGGCCGTAGGTTATGCTCGGGTCGTCCGACCTGTTGCCAGAGAACCTGTAATAGGCGGGTAATATTCTGGTGATCGTGATGAAGTTTTTGCAGTGACTTGGGCATGGGCCCTCCTTTTCGGATATGCCTTGCGGTGCGCGCAGCATTGACGACCAAGCATTGTATTGTCTCAGAAGCGAGCACATTGTGCCAGCCAGTGCAACGGTTCCGAGATGGCTATATTGCCTTTGGCAGAAAGCGAGGTGCCCGTCATCTCCAGTCAGTAGTGATCAGCAAGAAATACTAAAACCTTAAGTTAAAATATGTTTTATTAGGCATAAATATGTTTTATTATCGTACTGGTCCAGTAAATTAACAATAATGATGGCAGAGGCGCGGTAACACATCCGTTGACTTATTGACTCGAGGTTGAAGATGCCAGGTTTTGTCGAAACATTTGGGTTGGCGCTGCAATTGATATTTTCTGGTAGTCGTGACCTGATTGAAATTGTTGTATTGTCTTTGCAGGTCAGTGTTTCGGCAGTTCTACTGGGCTGTGTGGTCGGTTTGCCACTTGGGGCCTGGTTGGTTGTAGGGAGGTTTCCCGGACGCACCATACTGCGAGTGCTGGTCAATGCATTTATGGGTCTGCCGCCGGTTGTTGTTGGCTTGGTGGTGTATCTGTTGCTGTCTCGTTCCGGGCCTTTCGGGGTACTCGAATTACTGTACTCCCCCACGGCCATGGTGATCGCCCAAATGCTCCTGGTGACGCCGCTGGTGGCGGCGTTGGCCCGGCAGCACCTGGATGATCTGTATCTCGAATACCGGGAATTATTTGCTTCCCTGAACCTGTCACCCTGGCAAATCGCCAGGGCCTTGTTATGGGATGCCCGATACAGTTTGTTGACGGTGTCTCTGGCCGGTTTTGGGCGGGCTATTGCCGAGGTCGGTGCCGTTATGATTGTAGGCGGCAATATCAATCACTTGACCCGGGTGATGACGACCACGATCGCCCTGGAGACCTCCAAAGGTGATTTGGGGCTGGCGCTGGCTCTGGGGGTTATTCTGATCAGTTTGTCGGTTACCGTCAATGCGGCGGTGATGGGTCTGCGTTCCAGTGCCCGCCGCCTGGCCTATGCCTGAGATCAGTGCACAGCAAGATCCGGGAGCTCCTTTGCTACGGGTCAGTGGGTTGTCACTGTCTGCCCGGGAGCGAACCTTGATCGATGGTATCGATTGCGTCCTTGAGGTGGGTTGTCGAACCGTGGTGCTTGGCCCAAATGGTGCCGGCAAGAGTATTCTTTTGCGCTTGCTTTGTGGCTTGATGAAGCCGGATAGCGGGGTGATCTTGTGGCAGGGACGCGTCATAGACAGTGCAGTGTGCAGGCGTTTGGCCATGGTTTTTCAACGTCCTGTGATGCTACGAAGATCCGTAGCGGAAAATCTGAACTTCGCCCTTGGTAATTCCGCGCTTGGCGCGGCTGCACGCCGGCAACGCGTTGCTGAAGGTCTGCAGTTGGCACATTTGCAGTCGCTTGCCGCACAGCCGGCACGATTGCTGTCCGGTGGTGAGCAACAGCGTTTGGCATTGGCCCGAGCGCTGATTACCCGACCTGCGGTGTTGCTACTGGATGAGCCCACCGCCAGTCTGGATCCAGCATCCGTAGAGGCTGTCGAGGCGATCATTGAATCCGCTCACTGCCAGGGCATCAAGATTATTTTTGTTACCCATGATGTTGGTCAAGTCCGTAGATTGGCGGATGAAGTTCTTTTTATCCATCGTGGAACGATCACCGAGCAAACCTCGGTAACGCAGTTTTTTTCTCACCCCAGTTCACCAGAAGCCAGCGCTTACCTGGCAGGTCGACTGGTTATGTAGTGTTGCCCAACCTATCCTGTCGTCAATTCAATCATGAGGAGAGTAACCTTGTTACTACGTCGCACTTTTCTTGCCAGCAGTTTCCTTGCCCTGGTGGCACTGGGTTCCGGACCCGCTAGGGCTGTGCAATCGGGCATCATTGTTCAGTCAACAACCTCAACCCAGAACTCGGGGTTGCTGGATTACCTGCTGCCAAAATTTACAGCCAAGACCGGTATTTCGGCCTACGTGGTGGCGGTGGGAACCGGTCAAGCCCTGAAAAATGCTCGTAATGGTGATGGTGATGTGCTGTTGGTACATGCCAAGGCCTCGGAATTAAAGTTTGTTGTAGATGGCTGGGGTGTCAAACGCTTTGATGTGATGTATAACGATTTTGTGATCGTCGGCCCGCAAGCGGATCCGGCCCAGATTGCTGGGATGACGGATGCGGTTGCAGCATTACAAAAAATTGCCGCAGCCCGAGCCAAATTTGCCTCCCGTGGCGATAATTCAGGGACCAATAAAAAGGAACTGTGGTTGTGGCAGCAAAGCCAGGTAGATCCGGGTAAATCCAGTCGAGGCTGGTATCGAGAAACCGGTTCGGGCATGGGTGCGACCCTCAATGCTGCAGTGGGTATGGGTGCTTATACCTTGAGTGATCGAGCCACCTGGATAGCTTTCAAGAATAAAGCCAACTTCCGTGTTCTAACTCAGCACGATCCCAGGTTATTCAACCAGTACGGTGTGATTCTGGTCAATCCAGCCAAGTACCCACAAGTGAAGGCCAAACAAGGCCAAGCCTTTATCGATTGGTTGTTGAGCCCGGTGGGCCAGCAATTGATCGGTTCCTACAAAGTGGGTGGAAAGCAGCTGTTCTTTCCCAATGCGGGGAAATGAAGTGGGTTCTGGTGTCGCCCTGGATCAGGGAGTATTGTAGTGTACGCAACCCTGCTGGCTGATATCGTAGTCCAGCAGGGTTGCCTGTTCAGCAAAGCGGATCGTTTTGCAAAACTGCCATAACTGTTGCAACTCAGGCCCAAAGAACCAGCGTCGTTGGATGGCCAGGTCATAGCGTTCTTCGACCAGGGGGATAAAGTCGAGATGGTATTGTCTGGCCACAGTCGAGATGCCCAGGCCGACATCCACCTGACCGGCAGCCACCGCGGCGGCAACATCATTTTCGGTGCGTGCCGGTTGTTTGAGTATCGAAAGCCTTGATGTTGTCACCCCCGATTCTTCAAGGAGTTGGTTTAATAGTAGATGTGCCCCCGCCTGCGGCTGACGATCAATGATTTGACAGTGGTACAAATCATCCAGGCCGTGGATTTGTAGTGGATTGCCAGCGGCAACGATTAACCCCTGCTGCCGTTTTGCCCATTCCAATAGCACGATGGGCGGATGCCCTTGCAGTGACTGGATGTGGTCGTGATTCCAAGTGTTGCCCATTTGCTCGCGGATATGGGTACCCGCCATGATGACTCGATTGGCGGCCAATTGTTCGAGTCCATCCAGGCTGCCAGCAAAATTGACCGCAATACTGGTTCGCGCTTCTCGCAGCGCCCAGTCCAGGAGTGGGTCATGGCTGCCGGCACAGATCAGGGCAGGAGGTCTGAAGTTCGTCGGTTCTGGATCATACTCCAGGTGCGATTGCAGCCATTCAGTGATCAGTTTAAGTGGGAAAAGCAGCTTGCCGGTGGCCCTGATGTAGGGAATCTGGCCGTCGCTAACCAGTTCGTAGACCTTGCGCTCCTTGAGCCGCAACAAGGTGGCAACTTCGCTGGTGGTTAGGTATTCCTGTGTGTTGTTCTGCATATTGTGGGGGTGGTTTTGCAATGCATTGTTGTTGACGCTGGCCATTGGCCGCTGTAGGCTGTGCCCACATTTTATCGTATTAATGGCAAATCATGGATGGATTGACAAAGGATTGATTCCCGGTGCATAAAATAGCCTTTTATCCAGGCACTTTCGACCCCTTTACCCAGGGACATATGGATCTGGTTGAGCGGGCCGTACGACTGTTTGACAAAGTGATCGTCGCCATAGCAGCCAATACAGCCAAACAGCCTCTGTTCAGCTTGGAGGAACGGGTGCTGCTGGTTCGTAGCGTGATTGCAGACCTGCCTGCGGTGAAGGTCATTGGTTTTGACTATCTTTTGATCGATTGCATGCGCAAATATGGGGCTAGAGTCATTCTGCGTGGTCTGCGGGCAGTCTCAGATTTTGAGTTTGAGTTTCAATTGGCTTCGATGAATCGTCGCCTGGATCATGAAATTGAGACCGTATTTTTAACTCCGGCAGAGAACTATACATTTGTTTCAGCATCACTTGTGAAAGAAATTGCCCACCTTAATGGAGATGTTTCACAATTTTTACACCCATTGATTTATGACGCATTACGAAAAAAATTACAGTACAACTGAACGGAGACTTGCATGGCGTTGCTGATTACAGATGAATGCATTAATTGTGATGTTTGTGTACCAGAGTGTCCCAATGAAGCGATATTTATGGGCGATGAAATCTACGAAATTGACTGGCTTAAGTGCACCGAGTGCGTCGGTCATTTCGATACATCCCAATGTGTCGATGTTTGCCCGGTAGAGTGCATCATTCTAGATGACTCTCATGTTGAGTCCAAAGAGGTACTGCAAGCCAAATACCAGAAGCTGACAAGATAAAAAAGGGTTCTGACCTCTTTTTTATGACCGGATACGTTGGTCGCTGTCGGGGTCGAACAGAAAAAAGTGCCGTGGGTCGATGGTTACGGCAAGGTGGTCGGTGACAGTTGCTACGCTTGCGGTCGGCAGCTTGATGACCAGTTCCTGATCGGCGAGATGGCCATGGACCAGCGATTCAGCACCCAGTGGCTCGATAATATCTACAGCAATATCCAGCTGTGGCCCATGCTGGGTTGGCAGGGAAAAGTGTTCCGGGCGAATCCCGAGGATGGCTGGCCCCTGGTGGGTGGTGGTAGTTTGCAGGGCAATATCTGGGGAGATCTGCAGTTGTTGGCCCTGGACGGTTACCAGAAGAAAATTCATTGCCGGTGAGCCGATGAAGCCAGCGACAAAACGGGAATTGGGGTTCTCGTAGATTTCCATGGGGGTGCCGATTTGCTCGGCCCGGCCCTGGTTGATAACGACCAGCCGATCGGCCATGGTCATAGCTTCCACCTGGTCATGGGTGACATACAGGCTGGTGACCAGTAGGCGTTGTTGCAGGCGGCGGATTTCCAGGCGCATCTGCACCCGTAGCTTGGCATCGAGGTTCGACAGCGGTTCGTCGAACAGGAAAACGTCGGGTTCACGCACAATAGCCCGGCCCATGGCCACACGCTGGCGTTGCCCACCGGACAGTTGGCGCGGCTTGCGATCCAGCAGTTCTTCGATTTGCAGCAGAGTGGCGGCCTTGTTGACTCGTTGGATGATCTCCTGCCTGGGCAATTTACGCAGTTTCAGTCCATAGGCCATATTGTTGCGTACCGACATATGCGGATACAGGGCATAGTTCTGAAACACCATGGCGATGTTGCGGTCCTTGGGTTCTAGCTGATTCACCAGCCTGCTGCCGATATGGACTTCGCCAGCGGTAATCTCTTCCAGCCCGGCTACCATGCGCAACAGGGTCGATTTACCGCAACCGGAAGGGCCAACAATGACGATAAATTCCCCATCTTGAATCTCGATACTGATGCCATGAACCACCGTGGTTTTGCCATAGGTTTTGACCACGTCCTTGATTTGCATCTGCGCCATATTATTTCTCGGTCTCGGTCAGGCCCTTGACGAACATTTTCTGCATGGTGATGATGACCAGCATCGGTGGCAACATGGCCAGCAGGGTGGTCATCATAATCAAATTCCATTCCGGTGCCTGTTCGGCCGCCTCGAGCATTTGTTTGATGCCCATGACCACGGTGTACATACTGCGGTCCGTGGTGATCAGCAGTGGCCACAGATACTGGTTCCAGCCATAGATAAACAGAATCACAAACAGTGCGGCAATATTGGTCCGCGACATCGGAATCAGGATATCCCAGAAAAATCGCATCGGTCCGGCACCGTCGATACGGGCTGCTTCGAGCAGCTCGTCAGGAATGGTCAAAAAGGCCTGCCGGAACATCAGGGTGGCTGTGGCCGAGGCGATCAGTGGGACACTCAGGCCCCAGTAGTTGTTGAGCATATGCAGGTCGGCAACGACCTGGAAGGTGGGTATGATCCGCACCTCTACGGGCAGCATCAGGGTGATGAAAATCATCCAGAAAAAGCCCATCCTGAACGGGAATTTAAAATAGACAATGGCGAAGGCAGAAGGCAGGGAAATGACAATCTTGCCGACCGCGATCATCAGAGCCATGGCCAGACTGTTGAGTAGCATTCGACCGACCGGCTGACCCCCGGCCCCTTCAATGCCATGGCCCCAGGCAGCGGCCAGATTCTGGAAAAATTGATTGCCTGGAAGCAACGGCAGCGGCACCTGGGTGATGCGTACCGCATCGTGAGTGGCAGCAACAAAGGTGATCCAGATTGGTAGGGCGAGCAGGGCAATGCCGACAATCAGCACGGTGTGTGCAAGTACAGTGATGAGGGGGCGATTTTCAATCATGCGTATTCCACCTTGCGTTCGATATAGCGGAATTGGATGACGGTTAAGACAATGACGATCGCCATCAGGATGACCGACTGGGCTGCAGAGCTACCCAGATCCAGGCCGATAAAGCCATCGTTATAGACCTTGTAGATGAGGATTTCGGTTGCCTTGGCTGGGCCACCCTGGGTCATGGCATCGACAATGCCGAAGGTATCAAAAAAGGCATAAACAATATTGACCACGATCAGAAAAAAGGTGGTGGGTGAGATCAGGGGCAGGATAATGGTTAGGAAACGGCGTCCCGGGCCGGCACCGTCGATAGCGGCTGCTTCAATCAGGGAGCGGGGAATGGCCTGCATGGCGGCCAGGAAAAACAGAAAATTGTAGCTGATCTGTTTCCAGATCGAAGCGGCCATGACCAGTGACATGGCCTGCCCGCCGTTGAGTTTGTAATTCCAGTCGACACCGAAGCTGTGCAGGATGTAGGTGAAAATACCCAGGGTGGGATCAAACATGAACACCCACAAGGCACCAGCCACCGCAGGTGCGACTGCGTAGGGCCAGATCAATAATGTTTGATAGGCCATGGCACCACGTAGCACCCGGTCAGCCATGCTGGCAAAAAACAGTGCCAGGCTGATCGAGATGGTGGCCACTAGGGAGGAGAATATTGCAGTCCGGCTGAACGCGTCGAGGTAGTACTCATCGGCAAACAGTTCCTGGAAATTCTCAAACCAGACAAACTCGTTTTTCAGGCCGAAGGCATCCTGAACCTGCATGGATTGGTACAGGGCCTGGGAGGCAGGCCAGAAGAAAAATACCAAGGTGATGGCCATCTGTGGGGCCACCAGTAAAAAGGGCAGGTAGGATGATTTAAAGTGAACGCGTTTCAGCATGGAACAAGTATGTGGGCTGAGCAATTCACCCTGTAGGGCGGGATCTGAACATCAGGTCCCGCCCGGGTTTCCTGCAGGGTGTTGCAACAATCGTAAGGCTTAGCGATTGGCTTTTTCGAACTTGCGCAGCAGTTTATCGCCACGCTTGGCGGCGGTGTTCAGGCCTTCGGCCGCCGTCTTTTTGCCAGCCCAGATGGCCTCAAGCTCTTCGTTGATGATGTCACGAATCTGGACAAAGTTGCCGAAACGAAGGCCACGAGAATTGGCGGTCGGTGTATTCAGACTCAGCTGCTTGATCGCGGTGTCTGTGCCCGGGTGGGACGTATAGAAGCCCTGTTTCTGGCTGAGTTTGTAGGCTGCCGTGGTGATCGGAACATAGCCGGTCTGCTGGTGCCACCAGGCCTGGACCTTGGGGGAGGACAGGTAGGACAGGAACTGGGAAACTCCCTTGTAATCAGACTTGGGGTGGCCCTTGAGGACCCACAATGTGGCGCCACCGATGATAGAGTTCTGCGGGGACTTGATGATATCCGGGTAGTAGGGCAGCATGGCTTGGCCGAACTTGAACTTGGCTTGCTTCTTGATCCCGCCATAATAGGCCGAGGAATTCAGCCACATGCCACATTCACCATTGGTAAATTTTGGCAAGCTGTCACCGCGACGCCCGCCATAGACAAACAAACGGCCCTTTTGCCAGGACGCGAGATTGCCGATATGGCGAATGACATCTTTGTTATTGAAGGTGAATTGGGTGCCCAGCCCAGCGAAACCGTTTTCTTTGGTGCCAATCGCCAAGTTATGCCAGGAACTGAAATTCTCGATTTGTACCCAGGACTGCCAGCCGAAGGAGAAGCCGCATGAGTAGCCGGCCTTGACGATTTTTTCGGCATCGGTTTTCAGTTCCGGCCAGGTGGTGGGTGGTGATTTGATGCCGGCCTTGGCAAAGGCATCCTTGTTGTACCACAGCACCGGGGTCGAGCTGTTGAACGGCATCGACAGCAATTTGCCCTGTGGAGTCTGGTAATAGCTGATCACGGCCGGCAGATAGTCGGATTTGTCAAAGGCCTGGCCCGCATCGGCCATGACATCTTCCACCGGGTAGACGGCTCCTTTGGCAGCCATCATGGTGGCCGTACCGACTTCGAACACCTGAACGATATGAGGCTGTTTTTTGGCCCGGAATGCAGCAATTGCAGCGGTCATGGTTTCTGTGTAGTTGCCCTTGTAGACTGGCACAACCTTGTATTCGGACTGGGTTGCATTAAAATCTGTAGCAATTTTATTCACCCGTTCACCGTTGGCGCCACCCATGGCATGCCACCATTGAATTTCTGTTGCCGCTTGGGCGATTGACATCGACATGCCAGCCGTTACTGCCGCACAGAGCAGTGTTTTTTTCAACATATTGCTTCTCCACCTGTAATTAAAGGGATGCGTCCACTAACTTGGGACCACTTTATCGGGGCATACACAGTCTCCCCAATCGATTGCTCGCATTACAACACAGCCAATAGTGTACCGCAATCAAATGTTCGAAAGGGAACAAATCCGGCTCTGGGATGACTGCCATACGCCAGAGTTTGTGGATTCTAGCGACTCGATATGACGAGTTTATGACAGCCTGGTTGGGGTCCGGCAGAAAAAGGGCTCTGACCCCTTATTTCCAATGGTAGACCCCTTTTTCTTGTTTTACTCCAGAGTGAGGAGGAAGGACCATTGATCGGGGGTCACTGGCAGGATAGAGAGACGGTTACCGCGTTGCAGCAGGCGCATTTGGGTCAGTTCGGAACAGGCTTTCATTTCCCGTAGGGTGATGATTCGCCGGAAGCGGCGCCGAAATTGCACATCGACCATGACCCAACGCGGGTTCTGCGGGCTGCTTTTGGGATCAAAGTAGTGACTTTGTGGATCCCATGCGGTGAAATCAGGGTAGGCCGTGCGTACTACTTCCATGATTCCGGCGATGCCCGGTGCAGGGCAATTGGAATGATAGAAGAATACCGGGTCACCGACCGCCATTTGGTCACGCATGAAATTGCGGGCCTGGTAGTTGCGAATACCGTCCCAGTGATCACGCTGATTGGGCATTTTTTGTAAATGTTCGATACCAAAGACATCGGGTTCGCTTTTCATGAGCCAATGTTTCATGAGTCGGCAGGGTAGTTGATCGTGGTGGTGGGTGTGGGGCGGGCCTGTTGCAGGCCCTGTTCGGTGACTACCGCATCCAGGGTGATATCCCAGGGGTCACAAGGCAGTTGTGCAAGACACTGAAACCCATAGGCCAGGCCGATTAGCTGAGGTTTGCTGCCGTGCGATGGCTGATGACGAAATGCGAAACTGTGGTCGTAATAGCCGCCACCCATACCCAGTCTGACACCCCGGGAATCGATCGCCACCAACGGCACCAGCACACAGTCGAGATCACGGGCACGCAAGCGATGCCGGGGCAGTACTGTTGGCTCAGGGATGCCGAAGCGGTCATTTTGCATGATGCTGTCTGTGGTAAACAAAGCGTATTGCAGGCGCAGGCGATTACGGCCACGAGGCGGTGGCAGAATCGGCAGATAACATTGCCGATGCCAGCACCAGAGTTGTGCAATCAGGTCCAGAGTATCGACCTCGCCCTGGATCGGGTAGTACAGGCCAATGCGTTGAAAGCGTCGAACGGCAAGAATCCGTCGCACATGATGATAGATCGCTGTATTCAGAGACCGGAGTAGTGGAACAGGCAGGGAGCGACGAGCTGTGAGGATCTTCTGTCTCCAGTCATTTTTGTTCATCGGGTGGTCCTGGGAGGCTGTCCGAGCATAGGAACCGACCGGTTTGTTGCTCCTGCAAAACCGGCACTTCCGCCATCCATGGCGGTCGTCG
>CAYQAP010000059.1:0-14689 GCA_964415515.1 uncultured Gammaproteobacteria bacterium
AAGAAGGCGACCGAGCGTGCCAGCAACTGGCTCATCACCCTGTTTGGTCGTCGGCAGTTGGTGTTTTTGTCGGTTCAATAATGGTTTTTCCATCTTTTCCGGCAACCAGTCCAGCTGCAGTGCTCGCAGGAGAAGCTTTCGACCCAACATGCTTTCGAGATGACTTGATTTGACTGATTAGCATCCCTGCCAGCATGAGTGCAGAACCAAGAAAGGCACGGTTTGATAGGATTTCGTTCAATAACCACCAGCCACCGATTGCAGCGAAGACGGTTTCCAGACTCATAATAATGGCCGCATGTGCGGGGTGGGCGATACGCTGGGCGAGAACTTGCAAGGTGAAACCGACACTGGTTGAGATCAGCCCGGTGTAGAGAATGGACGTACGAGCATCAACGATTTGTGACCAGAGCGTGGTTTCGGTAAACAGTGCCACCACCAGACTTAACAGACCACAGACCGCAAACTGGACGATCGACAGGGCAAGCGGTGACACCTGTGGCGAGAAGCGCCCGATTACCAGCACATGCACGGCCCAGAACAGGGCCCCGGCCAGCAGCAGTAGAGCCCCGGTATCCAGGCCCATGTTCTCGTTCTTGGTTAACAAATAGAGCCCAGCGACGGCTAGCACGGCACCGACCCAGGTTGGTAGCTGCGTACGCTGGCCCAGCCCCAGGCCCAGCACCGGGACCAGAATAATGTACAGGCCGGTAATAAAACCTGCTTTGCCGGCGCTGGTATATTGCAGGCCGACCTGCTGTAGCGATGCAGCGATAAACAGCACCACACCAGCGATAAAGCCGTAGAGCAAAATTTTTCTGCCGGGTATGGTTCGGGAATGATGAGGATTAAATCCTCCCCACCATAGCAACGGGGTCAGGGCCAGGGAGCCCAGCAGAAAGCGTATTGCCCCGAAAGCGAAGGGGCCCAGATGCTCCATACCCTGGCGCTGGTAGACAAAGGCAAAGCCCCAGATGGCGGCTGACAGCAGTAGCAGAATATTGGCTTGTAGTGATTTGGAAAAAATCATGGTGGTAGATAGGTGCCTGCCGTGAATGGGCCGCAGAACGGATTGTGGGTATTGCAGGAAATGTTGTGTCTTATGCGGGCAGTTTCTGCCAGACCAATAAACGATTATTGGCAGGCATGGTGTGGTCCTGCAGAAGGCCCAGACCTGCTTGTTGTGCCAGTTCCTGGATCGCCGGCAAGTCACGGATACCGCTGCGTGGATCACGCTGTTTCAGCCAGCTATCAAAGCGGGCATTGCTGGCACTGGTATAGCGAATATGCCCATCCGGATTAGGATAATTAAACGGCCCGTAGATACAAAGGTGGCCATGATCTGAAAGGCAGGCAGCGGCCTTGGGGATAAAGGTCCGCACGCTGTCCCAGTCCATGATGTGCACCGTATTGGCGGTAAATACACCATCCATGCTGGTTACCGGCCAGTTCGGATCATTGACATCCAGCACCAGTGGTGGTGCCATGTTGTGAAGATTCCAGTGCGCAATCGCCCAGTTACGCCAGGCCAGAATACCTTCGATATTTTCTGGGCGCTCGCTGGGTTGCCAATGCAGCTGGGGCATTTTATGGCAGAAGTAGACCGCATGCTGAGCACTGCCACTGCCGATTTCCAGCACCTTGGCTGATCCGGGAAAAATTTCCCTGAGCACCTGCAGGATCGGTTCTTTGTTGTTTTCACAGGCTTGGGAAAAGGGTTTGTCATGCATTACAGTTCACTCTATAGTGAGGGCCTATGGCAGAGAGCATACGGGCACAAGAGGGCGGTTTGGAAACAGAATTTCATTGTACATTCTCGCACACCATGGCGGATATTTCAGCCTCCGACTGGGATTCGCTGAAGGCTTCCGAGCAGGCAGATTATCCATTTACACAATATGCTTTTCTGGCTGCACTCGAAGACTCCGGTTGCCTTGGTGAGCAAAGTGGCTGGATAGCAGAGCATGTGCTGGTCTGGCAGGGCTCTCGACGGGTCGCTGCGATGCCGTTGTATCGCAAGCTTCATTCCTGGGGGGAGTATGTGTTTGATCAGGGCTGGGCGCAGGCCTATGAGCTACACGGCAGACGCTACTATCCAAAGCTGGTGACTGCGATCCCGTTTACCCCCTGTGTTGGACCACGGCTGCTCTGTTCGGTTGCGCTGAGGGCTGAACTTTGGCCGCAGCTACTGGTGGCGATCCAGGCTTATTGTCACCGTGAGTCGATCTCTTCCTGGCATTTGTTGTTTTCCAAGGATCGAGAATATCCATTAGTGACTGCAGATCAGCGAAAATTTGGTGGTGACATCCTCGATGCACAATGCATCCCACCGATCCGTTCGGGGGTCAACGACCCGAGGTCACGTTGTCTGCTGGCAGGAGAGAGCCAGCCTATGGTAAGTACAGACCTGCTGCTCAGAACCGATGTACAGTTTCATTGGTTCAATCGAGGCTATGGCAGTTTTGCGGAGTTTCTACAGCGGATGTCTTCGAGAAAACGCAAGAAGATCAAGCGCGAACGGCGTCGCATTGTCGAGGCCAAGATCGAAATGCGCCGATTGATCGGTACGGATTTGAATGCGTCGGTGTGGCCTCAGTTTTATAGTTTTTATGCGGCAACCTATCGAAAACGTGGGCGTGCTCCGTATCTTTCGCTGGCGTGTTTTGAGCAATGGGCGCAATCATTGCAAAATCAAATGTTGCTGGTGATGGCGTACCATGGACCGCAACCGGTGGCTGCTGCCTTGAGTTTTTTCGATCATCAGGCTTTGTATGGACGCTATTGGGGGTGCCTTGAGGAATACCATAGCCTGCATTTTGAAACCTGCTACTATCAGGGCATTGATTTTTGTATTGAGCGGGGTCTGCAGCGTTTCGATTCCGGCGCCCAGGGGGAACACAAGATTGCCCGCGGCTTTGAGGCGGTCAAAACCACTTCACTGCACTGGATTAAAGAGCCGGAATTTCGTCAGGCAATCGGCCGGTTTCTTGAACGGGAAAATAGCTATATTGAGCGCTATCAGCAGGCCGCGATGGATGCGCTGCCTTTTGGTCAAAGACAGGATGATTAACCGCAAAATCTTGCCTCAGGCTAATCTTTCAGTGCAAGGAAACTGAATGCCACCTCCCTTGTTACACAGCAGCCTGCTGGCTGTCTCGGATTCCGTTGTACACGGGTTTTTCGGGCGCCAGGGTGGGATCTCCCGAGGGGATTTTGCGTCGTTAAATGGCGGTATGCTGGTTGGGGATGATCCAGTTGCCGTCAAGGCCAACCGAGGTCGTATATTGCAGGCATTGTCTGCATCAGCATTCAATCTGTGTACCTTGCATCAGGTACACAGTGCCCGGGTTCAGGTCGTCACCACGACCTGTCCTTTGCCGGTGGACCGCATCGAGGCCGATGCCCTGGTAACCTGTGAGCAGGGCTTGATGTTGGGCATTGCCACGGCAGATTGTGCGCCGGTGTTGCTGGAGTCCAGCTCGGCCGGTGTCATTGCCGCAGCCCACGCCGGCTGGCGAGGTGCACTCGCCGGTGTTTTGCCCAAAACTCTGGCAGCCATGTGTCGGCTGGGGGTGCCGGATCCTGTCACGGTTCATGCTGCGATTGGCCCCATGATCCAGCAGGCCTCGTTTGCGGTGGGTGGTGAAGTGCGGGCCGCGTTTCTGGCACAACAGAGTGACTGGGCGAGCTTTTTTGTTCCGTCATCTCGTGCCGGTTTTTTTCTGTTTGATTTGTCCGGTCTCCTGCAAGCACAATTGCAAGCACAGCATGTGACGGTAGAGCGGATTCCCGTGGACACCTATCGAGCCGATGAGCAATATTTTAGCCATCGTTTTGCCAACCACCAGCACTGTATGGCGACCGGCAGGCAGCTGGCAGTAATAGGGCGTTGCTATTGAGCATAGAAACGGTATTTGGCAAGGGTCGGGCATACGTGCTCACAACGACAACCCGGTTGTTATTGCGGGAAATGCAGCGCAGCGGCAGTCCCACTCAATCGGGTGCAGTGCATGATGAGGCCTCACCTCAACTGTCATATCACAAGGCATATGCCCGCAAGAGTGGGACGTGATGACATAAATTTGCTAGAATCGCGCCGCTTACTCCCATGTGCTGACGTAGTTGTCTACACTGTACTGGTCAGGTTTTTATTTTCTGTAATTCACTCTTGAGGTTTTCATGGGTTCGATAGACGGACCAGGCAGTGCCGTTGTGCTTTCTGTCGTTGTGCCGGTCTACAACGAACAGGACAATATCGAGCCCGTGTTGCAGGAAATTATTGCCGCAGTTGACCCACTTGAGATGGGCTACGAGGTACTCTATGTGGATGACTGCAGCATGGATGACAGTGCGGCAATATTGCGTGAGTTGCGGCTGCGTTATACGCAATTGCGGGTGTTGCGTCATCAGCAACGCAGCGGTCAGAGTACGGCGATTGTTTCAGGGATTCGAGCCGCCCGGGGGCAATGGATCGCGACTCTTGATGGAGATGGTCAGAATCCTCCAAAGGAAATAGCGACATTGTGGTTGCATCCACAACGTCTGTCTGCGCAGGTTGGCATGCTTGCAGGTTGGCGAAAATCACGCCATGATGACTGGCTTAAACGCTTGTCATCCCGTGTAGCCAACGTTGTACGTGCCTCAATTTTGGGGGATGCCACTCCGGATACCGGCTGTGGTCTGAAACTGTTTCAACGACAATTATTCCTTGACCTACCGTATTTTGATCATATGCACCGGTTTTTGCCGTCACTGGTGCGTCGGGCCGGATTTGAGGTGGTGTCCGTGGCTGTGGAGCACCGCAGTCGACAACACGGATCTTCCAAATACGGTCTCAACAACCGCCTGTGGGCCGGCCTCATTGATCTGGCCGGTGTATATTGGCTCAAGCGCAGGTCCAGGATCACTGCAGTCAACGAATTGGAGTAACTATGGGTACAATGAACACCTGGTGGCTGGCCGTGGGCTTTCTAGGTCAGGGCCTCTTTTCGATGCGTTTTTTAATCCAGTGGCTGCACAGCGAGAAAGTGCGCCGTTCTGTTATTCCACTGGCCTTCTGGTATTTTAGCCTGTCGGGTGGCATCGTACTTTTGGCCTACGCCATCCACCGTGAGGATCCGGTATTTATCGTTGGTCAGTGCACCGGATTGTTTATCTACGCCCGCAATCTGTACTTTATTTACAAGGAACGCCGTGAGGGCCAGTCTGCTGATCCCTCATCGTAGGCGCATTTGACTTCCTCGCTGATTATGCCGATGCCTTGCCTGACCACTTCCGGATCCTGGGAGTAGGTGATGCGGATACACTCGTGTTTGTGTTGCCATGCCTCTTCCAGGCCGGGAAAGAAATGATGGCCGGGGATGACCAGTACATTGCGCCGTTTCAGTCGTTCATAGAGTGTCTGACTGCTGATCGGCAGATCAGGGAACCATAACCACAGGAAAATCGCCCCTTCCGGTTGATGAATCAGGCAGGGGCAGTCACCCATTGCTTCGTCGACCCAGCGCACCGCTTGTTCGGCCCGCTGTTGATAGAATGGGCGTATCACCTCTTGGCTGAGGGAGAGGATTTCGCCGGTCTGGATGAGTTCACAGGCCAGGGTGGGGCCGATGCTGCCGATCGACAGCGCCAGCACGGCATTCAGATTGGCGATGGTATTGATAATGGTTTCGTTGGCGATGATGATGCCGGTGCGCACACCCGGCAAGCCCAGTTTCGACAAGCTCATACTGAGCACAATATGCGGTTCCCAGACCGGGGTAACCTCATTGAAGATAATGCTGGGAAAGGGCATGCCATAAGCATTGTCGATAATGAGCGGCAGACTGTGTTTTTTCGCCAGTTCGGAAAGAATCTGGATTTCCCCGTTGGTCAGTACATTGCCGGTCGGATTGGTGGGGCGAGATACACAGATGGCAGCAGTGTTCTGATCTACATTGAGCTGGGATGGATCGATATGGTATTTAAAAAACCGTTCTTCGCCGCGGATAATCGTGGGTTTGCGGGCAGTGAACAGTTGTTCTGCAAGACCCAGATCACTGTAGCCGATGTACTCGGGTGTCATTGGCAACAGGATGCGCCGGTTCTGCCCTTGGCGCAGGCCACCGAAGAGATTGAACAACAGAAAAAAAGCGTGTTGACTGCCATTGCTGATGGCAATATTTTCGGTGCCTAGATTCCAGTTATAGTGACGGTTGAACAGGGTTACCAGTGCCTGGATAAAATCGGCATTGCCCTGAGGCGCATCGTAGTCACCCAGCATGTGTTCAAAATGGTTGCCTTGTTGGAGAATCCGGTACATGGCTTGCCGGAAATGCTGTTGGACCTCGGGAATATAGGCTGGGTTGCCACCCCCGAGCATCATAATATCCTCGCCATGATGCATGGCATCACCCAGGTCATCCATGAGTAGCCGAATGCCACAGTGCTCGGTGAATTTATTACCAAAATCAGAGAATTTCATAGGTCCGGTTGAAGAGTCGATAGTGAGGTGGAAGACAGGCTACTGGGAGAGGGTGTTCTCTGCAGGTTTGGTGGTTGCGGCAGACAGCGAAGTGGTTGTTGTGGCCAGACTGTCAGACAAGGTTCTGGCAGCCTCACGCAGGATGAAGGTGGCGGTCATTTCCGACGGGGTAGGTTCATCCTGGTTGCCACTGGAACTCAGCAGGCGATCGACGATCAGTTTTTTCAGCTTGGAAGCCGAAAAAAGCTTTTTGAGTTTTTCATTGCGAGTTTTTCGCTCCGCAGCATCCAGTTTCATTTGTTGACGGCGCTTTTGCAGAGACAATGACAGGGTTTTCTGTTGGTTCAAGGTGTTGATACTGGCAATTTCCTTGCCGATTAAAGCCAGCGCCGGATCAGATTGCATGCGCTGTTGATGCTTTAGACGAATGGATGGAAAAGTTTTGGCCAATAGTCGATTGTTCCAAGGCTGGTAACGGGTCCCGGGTATGGTGATCCAGGGCAGAGCATTGTCCAGGGTGTGTTCTCCAAAACGATTGTGGGAAGAGGTGATCGGCATGGCAATATCCGGCTCTACGCCGCGAAGTTGGGTGCTGCCGCCATCGATCCGGAAAAACTGGGCCGTGGTCATTTTCAGCTGACCGAGCTTGCGATTTCCGGGGGCATAGCGATCCAGTGAAATCAGATTTTGCACCGTGCCCTTACCAAACGAGGTTTCGCCGATAATGATGCCACGGTCGTAGTCCTGAATGGCGCCGGCAAAGATTTCCGAAGCGGAAGCACTGCCATGATCGATTAATACCGCCAGTGGCCCTGTGTACTGCACCGATGCGTCCGGGTCATTATTGACCTGTACATTGCCTTTCGCATCACGGATTTGCACCACAGGGCCAGTGGGAATAAACAAACCGGTCAGGCTGGTAACCTCGGAAAGAGAGCCACCACTGTTACTGCGTAGGTCGATGATCAAGCCGTCAATATTTTCCTGTTTGAGTTCGCTGATCTGCCGTTGGACATCACGGGTGGTACTGCGGTAATTTTTTTCGCCCCGGGCTTTGGCCGCAAAATCAAGATAAAAGGTTGGCAGGGTGATGACGCCGAAGCGTTTAGGCACCACGGAGTGGCTGGTGGTTATGGTCAGTACAGACTTTTGTGCGGCTTGTTCTTCCAATTTGATGCGATCGCGGGTGATGGCGATCGTCCTGGATTTGCCACCGAGTCCGGTTTCTGCTGGCAGGATTTCGAGGCGAACCACTGTGCTTCGAGGACCACGGATCTTGTCGACAACGTCGTCGAGCCGCCAACCGATAATGTCTGTTATGGCACCCTGTGGACCCTGGCCAACACCGATTATCCGGTCGCCGGCACGCAATTCGTTGGCCAGATCGGCTGCCCCACCCTTGACGATACGGCGCACTACCGTGTAATCCTTTTCCGCTGCCAGGACTGCGCCGATTCCTTCCAGCGACAAGCTCATGCGAATCCGAAAGTTTTCTGAAGAGCGGGGGGAGAGATAACCGGTATGTGGTTCCAATGACTGGGTGTAGCTGTTGATGAAGAGTTGAAATATATCATCCCGGGTTAACTGAAAGGTGCGCCGTTGCAGGCGCTGATAGCGTTTCTTTAAAGTTTCAGGGATAGATTGCTCTTTTTTATCAGCCAGTTTCAGGGTAATAAGATCATTCGTGACCCGTTTTCTCCAGACTTCATCGAGTGCCGGAGTGTCGGTTGGCCAGGCTGTTTTGCTGCGGTCCAGGAGCACGCTGTCATTGCTGTTCAGAGGCAGGTCTTGTTGCAGAAGAGACAAAGCGTAGGCCACACGTTCTTTGACGTGTTTGCGAAATTTCTTGAAAATTTTGAACGGAGCGTTGAGGTGGCCGCGTTTCAGGGCGTCATCAAGGCTGTTGCGGTAGCGGGAAAAGGAACGGATGTCGGCGGCGGAAAAAAAACTGCGTGATGGGTCCAGCGCATCAATATATCGTGCGAGGATCTTTTTCGACATGGCATCATCCAGCGGAATTTTCCGGTAATGCCCCTGACGCAGAAAAAATACCACAAAGCGCGCGGCGAGTGCCTCATCGGCAGAAGGGGTCAGATCTTTGGCCTCAATCAGTTTGACATTGGAAAAAGCAGGAATCGTGGTAACGACTGCAAGGATCAGGAGCAGTACAGTGAGCAGTGGCCTGAAGGGCCACAAGCCCTGTTTGCTGTCCATTGTTGCGGGATAGAGACGGGAAAAAAGCTTCATGGAGTTTTGAATCAATCGTGCGGGTTGAAAGAATAGGCCGATTATAGTCTAAAACTGTTGGCTTACTATATATTCGGTGGTAAGGTTTGCTCAGTGATAGGCGGGCACTGTGGTATTGCCGCAGGGTCTGTATGAGAAATGAAAAACACCAATGAATGAGGGTTATTTTATGAGACATCGATCACTTATCCTGGCAGTCAGTGCTGCGGTATCCATGGGCTTGGCGGCTTCTGTGGCCGCAAAAACGCTGGTCTATTGCTCTGAGGGCAGTCCGGAGGGCTTCAATCCATCTCTCTATACTTCGGGGACCACCTTTGATGCTTCCTCGCACACTATTTTTGACAAGCTGGTGCAGTTTAAACGTGGGACCACCGAGATTGAGCCAGGCCTGGCGGCATCCTGGGATGCTGCTGCCGATGGCCTCAGCTATACCTTTCATTTGCGCAAGGGCGTGAAATTTCAGACCACCAAGAATTTCCAACCCAGCCGCGATTTCAATGCCGATGATGTGCTCTACAGCTTTAACCGGCAGTGGGTCAAAACCCACCCCGACTATAAACTGTCCGGTGGTACCTACGAATATTTCAATGGCATGGATATGCCCAAGCTATTGAAGAGCATAGAAAAAGTAGATGATTACACCGTTAAATTCACACTGAATACCCCGGAAGCACCTTTCCTGGCAGATATGGCCATGGATTTTGCCTCGATCATGTCCGCCGAATATGCCGCCAAGATGCGCGCTGCCGGGGCGCCGGATAAAATCGATCTGGAACCGGTTGGGACCGGTCCCTTTCAACTGGTCAGTTACCAAAAGGATGCGATCATTCGTTATAAGGCCAACCCGAATTACTGGGCCGGCAAGGCCAGTATCGATAAGCTGATATTTTCGATTACCCCGGATGCGGCCGTACGTTATGCCAAGCTCAAAGCCGGGGAATGCCAAGTCATACCGTATCCGAATCCGGCAGACATCGCTTCGATCAAGAAAGATCCCAACAGCACGTTGCTGCAGCAGGAAGGCCTGAATGTCGGTTATCTGGCATTCAATACCGAGAAAAAACCTTTCACCGATGCCCGGGTCCGTCAGGCCTTGAACATGGCCACCAACAAGCAAGCCATCATCGATGCGGTGTTCCAGGGTGCCGGCAAGATTGCCAAGAACCCGATCCCGCCGACCATCTGGTCCTATAACGACGCGGTTAAGGATTATCCCTATGATCCAGCCAAGGCCAAGAACTTGCTCGCAGAGGCAGGCTATCCGAATGGCTTCGAAACCGATATCTGGGCCATGCCGGTGCAGCGTCCCTACAACCCGAACGCCCGGCGAATGGCTGAAATTATCCAGGCGGACTGGGCCAAGGTCGGGGTCAAGGCCAAGATCGTGACCTATGAATGGGGAGAGTACCTGAAGCGCTCCAAGGCCGGAGAACACCAGACCGTACTGCTGGGCTGGACCGGTGATAATGGGGATCCGGATAACTTCATGTATGTATTGCTGGGCTGTGCCGCATCCAAGGGTGCCAATCGGGCACGCTGGTGCTATAAGCCTTTTGATGACTTGTTGATTCAGGCCAAGCGGACCACCGATGTGGCCAAGCGCACCGAGTTGTACAAAAAAGCCCAGGTGGTGTTCAAGGAGCAAGCCCCCTGGATCACCATCGCCCATTCCATCGTCTATATGCCGATGAGCAATAAGGTGGAGGGTTACAAGATTGACCCCTTTGGTGGCCATGCGTTCTATGGCGTGGATTTGAAATAACACGCTGTCACCTATGAACCAGATGTGGTCATCGGGAGCGCCTTCCCGATGACCATTTTTCTGGGTACCGTATCCATCCCATGTTTAAATTTCTTCTGACCCGGGTCAGCTTGGTGATTCCGACCTTTATCGGGGTCACACTATTGAGTTTTGCGCTGATCCGGTTGGTCCCGGGGGACCCGATTGAACTGCTGGTGGGCGAGCGTGGCATCGACCCGGCCCGTCATGCCTTGTTGCGCGCCGATTTAGGTCTCGACAAACCGATATTGACCCAATACGGTATCTATATCGCCAATGTTCTGCGTGGCGATCTGGGACGGTCGATCGTGACCAAGGAACCGGTCACCAAAGAGTTCTTTACCCTGTTTCCTGCCACCGTCGAGCTGTCTTTGTTTGCGATCTTTTTTGCTGTTCTGGTCGGTATGCCCATGGGGGTGCTGGCCGCGGTCAAGCGCGGCTCGATATTCGATTATTCGACCATGGGGGTCTCGCTTACCGGCTATTCCATGCCCATCTTCTGGTGGGCATTGCTGCTGATGTTGTTTTTTTCTGTGTATTTGGGCTGGACCCCGGTCTCGGGACGTATTTCGGTTATGTTTGATGTTGATCCGGTTACCGGTTTTATGCTGATCGATAGTTTGTTGTCCGACGAACGTGGTGCCTTTACCTCTGCAGTCAGCCACCTGTTGTTGCCGGCTCTGGCGCTGGGGACCATCCCCCTGGCGGTGATTGCCAGAATGGCCCGTTCCTCAATGTTGGAAGTGTTGAGTGAAGATTATATTCGTACGGCTCGGGCCAAAGGTTTGAGCCCCTTGCGTGTGATTGGCTTGCATGGCTTGCGTAATGCCCTGATCCCGGTAGTGACGGTGATTGGTTTGCAGGTCGGCGTTTTGTTCGCCGGGGCAATCCTGACCGAAACCATTTTTGCCTGGCCCGGGGTGGGCAAGTGGCTGGTGGAATCTGTGCGCCGACGCGACTACCCGGTCTTGCAAGGGGGCGTGTTGCTGATCGCCACCCTGGTGATGACCATTAACCTGTTGGTCGATATGCTCTATGGCCTGATCAATCCAAGGATTCGGCGAAAATGACCGAATCTTTATCCCATCTACCGCTGGCCAAGCAACCTCGGCCACAACAACCGCTACATCCACTGCTGGAGTTCTGGTACTCCTTTATCAGCAATCGTGGGGCCTTGATTGGCTTGGTGGTCATTGTGTTTCTGGTCGCCATGGCGGTGCTGGCGGGCTGGATCTCACCTCATCCACCGGATGAACAATACCGCGATGCGCTGCTGGTGCCACCGTCCTGGGCCGAGGGTGGCTCAAGCCGATTCTGGTTAGGTACCGACGATATCGGTCGCGATATTTTGGCTCGGATCATGTATGGCGCTCGCTTGAGCCTGTCCGTTGGTTTTATGGTGGTTTTGGTGGCCCTGGTCAGTGGGATTGTGTTGGGTTTGATCGCCGGGTTTTTTCGTGGAATTAGTGAAATTGTCATTATGCGCATCATGGATGTCATGCTGACACTACCGAGCTTGCTGATGGCCATCGTCATCGTCGCAATTCTGGGCCCCAGCCTGACCAATGCGGCAATGGCTGTGATCATCGTGCAACTGCCGCATTTCGTGCGCTTGACCCGGGCGCAGGTCATCAACGAAACCACCCGTGATTATGTGACCGCAGCCAAGGTCAGTGGTGCCGGCACACTGCGATTGATGTTTGTGACGGTACTGCCCAACTGTATGGCGCCCCTGATTGTGCAGGGCACCTTGGGGTTTTCCAATGCGGTGCTAGATCTGGCTGCCCTGGGTTTTCTCGGCATGGGAGCACAGCCACCAACCCCGGAGTGGGGGACCATGTTGTCTAACGCCCTGCAATTCATTCAACGCGCCTGGTGGGTGGTGACGTTTCCTGGCCTGGCGATTCTGTTGGTGGTGTTGGCCTTTAATCTCATGGGCGATGGTTTGCGTGATGCCCTGGACCCCAAGCTGAAGCATTAGTGATGGCGCTGCTGGAGATAGAAAATTTATCGGTCCGCTTCGACGATTTTCAGGCTGTCGACCAGGTGAGTCTCAAGGTGGATTCGGGTGAGGTACTGGGTGTGGTAGGGGAATCCGGGTCCGGTAAAAGTGTTTCAATGCTCGCGGTCATGGGGCTGATTCCTTTTCCCGGCGTGGTCAGCGCCGAGCAGCTTGATTTTGATTCCCGGGATATGCTGCAACTGTCCTACAAGGCCCGGCGAAAAATGACCGGTAAGGAAGTGGCCATGATCTTTCAGGAGCCCATGACCAGCCTCAATCCCTGCTTCACGGTCGGTTTTCAGGTCATGGAGGCGCTCAAGGTTCATGAGCCCGGTGATCGCAAGCAACGCCTGGAACGTTGTATCGCTTTGTTCGAGCAAGTCGGGATACCTGACCCCAGGTCACGGCTGTCTGCGTTTCCCCATCAGCTGTCAGGGGGCATGAATCAACGGGTGATGATCGCCATGGCGATTGCCTGCAGTCCGCGGTTGCTTATCGCAGACGAGCCAACGACTGCCCTGGATGTGACAATCCAGGCGCAAATCCTCGATCTGCTGCTGGACTTGCAACAGCAGACCAAAATGGCACTGGTATTGATCACCCACGACATGGGGGTGATCGCAGAAACTGCCCAGCGGGTCATCGTAATGTATGCCGGGCAGGTGGTGGAGGAGCAGGAGGTCAATCACCTGTTTGCCGCACCTTGTCATCCATACACCAAGGCCTTGCTGGATGCCTTGCCGGAACGCAGTCGTGGTTGCCGCCGATTGCCCACGATTGCCGGTGTAGTGCCCGGGCCTTTCGACAGACCTCAGGGTTGCCTGTTTAGTCCCCGTTGTCAATTTGCACAGGCCGTGTGTCAGCAACAGATCCCACCGCTGCAGACCACAGGCTCGGTCCGAGTGCGTTGCCATTTTCCGCTGCAAGGGGAAACGGCTTGACTGCCACAGTCGTCCAGGCCAAGAATCTGGCACGATATTACCCGGTAAGGGGCGGCCTGTTGAGCGAAACTCGGACGCTTAAAGCCCTCGACGGGGCCAGTTTCAGTGTGGCAGCGGGCCAGACTCTGGCAGTGGTCGGAGAATCCGGTTGTGGAAAATCAACTCTGGCTCGACTGATTACCATGATCGAGCCACCGACTTCGGGGTCGTTACAGATTGCCGGGACCGATATCGTTGGCGCGGATAAATCACAACTGCAGCGGCTGCGCTCCACAGTGCAAATAGTATTTCAGGACCCCTATGGCTCGCTCAATCCACGCCAGCAAGTGGGGAGTATTCTTGAAGAACCCTTGCTGATCAACACGAGCCTGTCAGCCAGTGAACGCCGTGAACAAGCCCTCGCCATGTTGCAGCGGGTTGGTTTGCGTGCCGAATACTACGGTCGTTATCCGCATATGTTTTCTGGCGGCCAGCGCCAGCGTATTGCCATTGCCCGGGCCCTGATGTTGCAGCCTCAGGTGGTGGTGGCGGATGAACCGGTGTCGGCCCTGGATGTTTCGATTCAGGCGCAGATCCTGAATCTGTTAATGGACCTGCAGGATGAGTTCAATCTGGCCTATTTGTTTATCTCCCATGGCTTGAGCGTGGTCGAGCACATTGCCGATGAAGTGATGGTGATGTACCTGGGGCGGACTGTCGAGCAGGGTCCAGCAGAAGTGATTTTTTCCAAACCGGTCCATCCCTATACCCAGGCCTTGCTGGCCAGCACCCCGTTTGTGGACCCCACACGACGGGCTAAACGTGTCGTGTTAAGCGGCGAGATTCCTTCGCCCCTCGATCCGCCATCCGGCTGTGCCTTTCATCGGCGTTGTCCCTATGCCCGGGAGTGGTGCCAACAGCAGCGTCCGGAGTCCCGTCAGGTCGCAGGACGCCAGGTGGCCTGTCATTTCGCTGATGGTGCAGACTGTTCCAATTGAATACTTCAGGAAAATGAGATAGGTCAACTGCTCTGCTTTTCCAATGCGTGATGTTGTTTTAGCAGGCGGTCAAAATTGGACTTAAAATCGTCATCGGCATACAGCGCATGGCATGCATTTCCGCTATATCCAGGTAGGCGGAAACAATCCGTTCCATCTGCGCCAATTCAAAGTCCGACAGGTAGTCATTAGCAATAGAAACATCATATTTGTGGATTTTTTCATTCGGCGCAGCTTCCCAGGAGGTCAAACCCCTATTCTCTGTCTTGTGATCAGCAC
>CAYQAP010000060.1:0-14245 GCA_964415515.1 uncultured Gammaproteobacteria bacterium
TCAGAGCCCTTTTTTGCTGTTTAGCGACGAACCCAGCGCCGCACGGTCGGAGTATGGCGACGGCTGACTTCGAGCTTATCATCTATTTTCTTAAAGAGTACCCGCCAGCGCCCATTGGGCTGCTTTTCCAGCCCTTCGATAAAGCGAACTGCAATCAGGGCATTCCGATGAATCCGTAAAAAACGCTCACCAAATTCTTTTTCCAGGCTGACCAGAGAATCCTCAATCAAGTGACTGCCGTTCTCGGTGCGTACCGTGACATATTTGCTATCAGCCATGAAATAGATAATATCTTCGATCGGAACCAGGCTGATGGAGCCACGCAGTTGAATACTGATGTGGGTTCTGGATGCTGAATCATCCTGATTGCGGTGAATTTCCTGCAACTGACGGCGGGTGACACGGCGCGCCTTACCCAAGGCTGCGGCCAGTCGCTCCTTGCGAATTGGTTTGAGCAGGTAGTCCACCGCATTGACCTCAAAAGCTTCGAGGGCGTGCTGATCGTAGGCAGTAGTAAAAATTACCGCGGGCGGCATTTCCAGCGACATCAGGTGCATGGCGGCTTCGAGACCATCCATGACCGGCATTCGAATGTCCATCAATAGCAGATTGGGCTTCAAGCTCATGGTTTTTTCAATAGCGTCGCTGCCATTCTCAGCTTCACCAACTATGACATGACCGCCGATCTGGTTGACCAACTCCCGCAGGCGGGCACGCGCCAGCTTTTCATCATCAACCAAAAGTATCCTCAACTTGTTTCTCCTTAGCCCGAACCACTTCCGTTCAGTGTGAGTTGCTCGCTACAGAGTACAGCATATTCCACAGCTCTTTACCAGTTGTGTTCACTGCCTGGTTACTTCATCAACCGCGAATACGACTGGCAGTTGAAGTCTAACATGGTACTCATCTCCCTCTACACCAGCCTGCATGCTGGCACGACCGGAAAAATGGCGTCGTAGTCGCTGCCGGACATTCTGCAATGCAATTTTATGCCCCTTGTGCAGACCAGTACGGTGATTTTTTGGTATTGGATTGCTGATATGGATATGCAATTCCCGGGTATCGTCTTCCCGGGTATTGCCGGTGATGGCAATGTCCACAGCCCCACCGTGTTGACTCGGCTCAATACCGTGATAGATCGCATTTTCGAGCAAGGGTTGCAGTGTTAAAGAAGGCAGTAATGCCGACTCAGGTACTGTGGTCAAGTGCCAATGCAATTCCAGCCGCTCACCAAGTCGCAGTTTTTCGATGTCCAGATATTGCCTCAGTAGCTGCAATTCCGTGGCCAGAGGGACCAATGTTCGAGCATCGGCAAGCATGGTGCGAAATACATCTGCGAGGTCCTCGAGGGCTTTTTCCGCCAGGACCGGATCAATGGTGATCAAACTGGCAATGCCATTGAGGCTATTGAAGATAAAATGCGGGCGAATTCTCGATTGCAGGGCTTGCAGTTCGAAAGCTTGCCGGGATTTCATTTCCATTCTGGCGTGCTGAGCAAGGACGATGTAACGCAGTGCTATCAAATAGATCAAGCTGCTGATGGTCATGGTTTTCAGGACAAAGCTGTTGTGCCAGGGCGGCAGTGCTTCAGGTATCCAGCGCATAAAATAGAGCAGTTGAAACAGGCCTTCAGTGACCAGATAAGTTACCGCCAGAAGGGCAAAAAATATAATCACAGAACCCATGACTGCAGGTAATTTTCTAAGCACAGAGGCCAGCAGTTTCACACTGAAAATACCAGCCAGTGCCAATACCTGACAGAATGATGATATCGCGACAAACTCGTTCCAGACTTGTGACGACCACTCGCTGTAACGGCTTAACTCAATAATAATTGCCACACCTTCAGCAAGCAACAAAATCTGCAGTGTGACATCCGAACTTCCCAGGTTGGGGGTGTAATCTTCGAGGGTGTCTTTGTATCTGCCAACTTGTTTGTAGTTGGATTCACCACCGTTGTATCGCGCCACCATCAAACAGACTCTGTCGCTGTCTGATGGAACAGGGCGGCTTGCAGCAGAGAGCGGGTGTAGGCATGCTGTGGTTGGGCGAAAATTACACTGGCATCACCCTGTTCAACGATTTTGCCTTGCAACATAACCAACAGAGAGTGACTGATCGATCGTACTACCTTGAGGTCATGGCTGATGAAAATATAGGACAGGGCATAGTCACGCTGCAGCCGCATAAGCAGGCCGAGGATCTGTGTTTGTACCGAGCGGTCGAGTGCAGAAGTTGGTTCATCGAGCACCATTAACGCCGGTTTGAGTACCAAGGCACGGGCAATGGCAATACGCTGGCGTTGACCACCGGAAAATTCATGTGGATAGCGATGGCGAATCGCCGGGTCCATATCCACGTCTTCCAACACCTTAATGACCTGTTGCTCTCGCTCAGCAGCATCTGTACCCAGACCGTGGGCCAGTAAACCTTCCTCAATAATGCGTTGTACCGACATCCGGGGATTGAGACTGCCGAAAGGGTCCTGAAACACGATTTGCATTTTCTGGCGCAGGCTGCGCAGTGCCTTACCAGGCTGGGCATCAATTGACTGACCAGCAAACTGAATGCTGCCACGACTTTCCAACAGGCGCAGTACTGCCAGGGCCAGCGTGGTTTTGCCTGAGCCAGACTCACCTACAATGCCAAGCGTATGGCCTCTGCGCAAGTCGAAACTTGCTCCGTCTACAGCCTTGATATGACGTACAGTGCGGCGCCATAAACCTCGCTTGACCGGAAACCAGACCCGTAGGTCCTTGACCTTAAGCAGTAACGGGGCGTCATCAGCAACCGGCTCGGCCTTGCCACCGGGTTCGGCGCTTAACAGTCCCCGAGTATACGGATGGTGTGGATTTTTGAATAATTCAGCCGTCAAATTATGTTCCACAATTTTCCCCTTTTGCATGATATACACACGATTTGAGACTCGTTCGACAATGCCAAGGTCGTGAGTAATCAGCAAAATGGCCATGTGAAAGTGTTGTTTCAGCGACTCCAGTAGCTCCAGAATCTGGGCCTGCACAGTGACATCAAGCGCAGTAGTGGGTTCATCGGCAATCAAAATATCCGGTTCATTGGCCAGTGCCATGGCGATCATGACGCGCTGGCGCTGGCCGCCGGACAGTTGATGTGGATAGGATTGCAGGCGTTGCTCCGGGTTCTTGATGCCAACCAGATCGAGCAGTTCGAGTATTCGTTGACGACTTTTTTCATGACTGTAACCCTTGTGCAACATCAGGGTTTCACCGATCTGTTTCTCTACCACGTGCAGTGGATTGAGCGAGGTCATTGGCTCCTGAAAAATCATACTGATTCGGTCGCCGCGGATTTTCTGTAGCACAGTCGGTGGTGCCGCGATTAACTCATTACCATCAAACACAATACTGCCTTCAGGGTGGCTGGCAGTGGGGTAGGCCAGGAGTTGTAAGATCGACAGCGCGGTCACCGATTTGCCGGAGCCAGATTCACCGACCAGGGCGACCGTTTCATTACGGTCAAGATAGAGACTCACGCCCCGAACAGCATCGACTGGCTGGTGTTGCCCCGCAAAACGCACCGCAAGACGGTTGACGGCAAGCAAAGGAGTATTCGGTGTGTTGGTCACAGCTCAGCCCAGGTGCTTGCGCGGGTCAAAGGCGTCACGGATCGCTTCACCAACAAAAATAAGCAGACTCAACATCACCGCGATCGAGAAAAAGCCGGTCAGACCCAGCCACGGGGCCTGTAAATTGGCCTTGCCCTGGGCCAGAAGTTCGCCCAGGGAAGCTGAGCCTGGTGGCAGACCGATGCCGAGAAAATCGAGCGAGGTCAATACCGTCACCGAGCCAGCCAGAGTGAAGGGCAAAAAAGTCAGCGTAGCAACCACCGCATTGGGCAGCACATGGCGGAACATGATGGTGCGGTCGATGACCCCCAGTGCACGTGCTGCACGCACATAGTCGAGATTGCGGGCACGCAGAAACTCGGCTCGGACCACACCGACAAAACCCATCCAGGAAAATAACAGCATGAGGCCCAGTAGCCACCAGAAGTTGGGTTCGACCACACTGGCCAGAATAATCAACAGATACAGCGTTGGCATCCCCGACCAGATTTCGATAAAGCGCTGAAAAATAAGATCAACCCAACCACCAAAATAGCCCTGCACAGCACCGGCAGCGACCCCGATTGCGGCTGAAAATAAAGTCAGAACAAAACCGAATAAGACCGAAATTCGAAAACCATAAATGAGGCGGGCCATCACATCACGGGCCTGGTCATCGGTACCCAGCCAGTGCTTGGCATCCGGCGGAGAGGGAGCCGGAACCGGCAGGTCCCAGACTACAGTACGGTAGTTATAGCGTATTGGTGGCCACAACATCCATCCCTTGTCCTGGATTAAATTGACGACATAGGGATCCCGGTAATTCGCCTCAGTCTTGAATTGCCCACCGAAACGTGTCTCCGGATAAGCCCGAAATATCGGGCTACTGATATCCCCATCAAAATATACCAATATCGGCTTATCATTGGCGATCAGTTCTGCGCCGATAGTCAGGACAAACAACAGCAGAAAAACCCACAATGACCACCAACCGCGCCGATTGCTGCGAAACGCTGCCCAGCGACGTCGGGTCAGGGGGCTCAGGCTGTATCGGACAGGCATCCTGGTTTCGGAATCAGACATCACGACTCTCAAAATCAATTCTCGGGTCGACCAGCATATACGTAATATCACTCAACAGATTCATCAGCAACCCTAGCAGAGAGAAAAAATACAGGGTTCCGAACATCACCGGATAATCACGACTGAAGGCAGCCTCGAAGCCGAGCAGGCCGAGCCCATCGAGTGAAAAGATAATTTCGATTAATAGCGAGCCGGTAAATAAAATACCGATGAAGGCCCCCGGGAAGCCGGCAATTACGATCAGCATGGCATTGCGAAATACGTGGCCGTACATAACCCGTCGTTCACTCAGGCCCTTGGCACGTGCAGTCAGTACATATTGCTGGTGAATTTGATCCAGAAAGGAGTTTTTGGTCAACATGGTCAGGGTGGCGAAGCCACCGATAGTCATGGCTGTAATCGGCAGTACCAGATGCCAAAAATAGTCCAGAATCCGGTCCGGCCAGCTCAGCTGATCCCAGTTTTCGGAAACCAAACCGGCCAGTGGGAACCAGTCGAGATAATTGCCCCCGGCAAAGATGACCAACAGGAATACTGCAAATAAAAAGCCGGGTATGGCCGTACCCACCACCACCGCTACGCTGCTCCAGATATCAAAGCGACTGCCATCACGCATTGCCTTGGCGATGCCCAATGGCAGGCTGATCAAATACACCAGCAATGTCGTCCATACTCCCAGCGAAATCGACACAGGCAATTTATCCAGTACCAGATCAGCAACCTTGCGATCGCGAAAAAAACTTTCTCCAAAATCAAATATCACATAGTTTTTGAGCATCTCAAAAAAGCGGACATGCAACGGCTTGTCAAAGCCGAAGCGCTTTTCTAGTTCCTTGATAAAAGCCGGATCCAAACCCTGGGATCCGCGGTATTTGCTGGGTTGTTTGGCCGTAGTAGTGGAAGACTTGTTCTGCTGCAAGGTGGCACTGCCACCACTTTGGGTTACACGCTGGGTAATGGCCTCCCCCTGACCGGTGACCTGGGCGATAATCTGCTCTACGGGGCCGCCCGGGGCGATCTGGATAACCACAAAATTGATCACCATGATTGCCAGCAGAGTGGGGATGATAAGCAGCAGACGTCGTAGAATGTAACTGCCCATAATCAGTGTTTCCGTCGTCGATCATGCCACAACAGCCAGCTACCGGCCAGCAATACCAACAGCAGCCCCCACCAGAGCCTGGAGCTCGTTTTCGATGGAGAATTTCTGGAGCTTCCCGAACCCGGATCATCGGCCCTGAGGGCAAGCAGATTAGCTGCTTTCACTGGATCATACCACCAGCGATTGACCATGACACCGACTTTGACCGGAATCGTGGGACGACTGAACTTGTTCCAGTACAACACTCGATCGGCGGCGATATGCCAGTTGGGGATGACATAGAAACTCCACAATAGAACCCGATCCAGCGCCTTGGTATAGGCTAGCAGCTGTGCACGATTCGGGGCCGAAATAATGCCATCGACCAGCTGATCCACAACCGGATCGTGAATCCCAGCCAGATTGCGGCTGCCAGATTGTTTCGCCGCAGCACTGGTCCAGTAACTGCGTTGCTCATTACCTGGGTTCTCCGATTGGCCCCAGACCGAAATCAGCATATCATAGTCGAAGCTGCGCAGCCGGTTGATGTACTGACTCTGATCCACAAGACGTACCCGGGCCGCAATACCCAGTCGCTTTAAATTATGGGCAAACGGCAGCACGATACGTTCAAAAGCCTGGGCTACCAGCAGAATTTCGAAGCGAAAAGGTTTGCCGGTACGGGTATTGACCAGCTGCATATCCCGCACCTGCCAACCGGCCTGGCGCAACAAGGCTCTGGCTTTGAGCAGATTTTGCCGTGGCCAGCCACTGCCATCAGTCGTGGGTGGCTGAAATCTGGTGGTAAAGACGCGCTCCGGTATTTTGCCACGGTACTGTGCAAGAATGGCCAGTTCTCTTGCCTTTGGCAGGTCGCGTGCAGCCAGTTCAGAGTTGGAAAAATAACTGGCGGTACGGGTATAACCATTAAAAAAAAGGTTGCGGTTGGTCCATTCAAAATCAAAAGCGTACCCGAGTGCTTCGCGAACGCGTGGATCCTGAAATTGGCTGCGGCGAGTGTTGAAGACAAAACCTTGCATGCCGGTTGGCAACTGATGCGGGACCCGCTCCTTGTTCAGCCAACCTTTTTTGACCGCAGCTATATCATAATCCAGGGCCCAGGCCTTGGCCTGATTTTCCTGACGCAAATCGATATCGCCCGACTTCAGGGCCAAACGAATGGCCACGGCATCACGATAGTATACCGTGCGAATTTGAGCAAAATTATTCAGCCCCTTGTTGACCGCTAAATCCTTACCCCAGTAGTCCTTGACCCGCTCCTGGACCACGTAGCGGCCGGCTTCGAAACGGGTAACCCGATAAGGCCCACTGCCTAATGGTGGTTCGAGTGTGGTTTTTGTGAAGTCGCGGTTAGCCCAATAGTGCTTGGGGAGAATCGGTATCTGACCTACGATAATCGGCAGCTCCCGGTTGTTTTTCTCACTAAAACGAAAACGCACTCGGCGCGGCCCGAGTTTTTCCACCTTGGAGACGCTGCGGTAATAAAAACGATACTGCGGTAGACCCTGAGTGGTCAGGATCTTGAATGACCAGATGACATCATCGGCCGTGATCGGCTGACCGTCATGCCAGCGTGCCTCGGGGCGCAGAGTAAAGATGACCCAGGAACGATCATCCGGCCAGTCGATGCTTTCCGCAATCAGCCCGTAGGCGGTGAAGGGTTCATCATTGCTCTCGATCAGCAGGGATTCAATGGAGCCGGTACTGATTGCATTGCCTTTGGGGATGTAGGGGTGAAAGCTATCGAAAGTACCCTCCTTGCCAAGACGTAGTTTGCCGCCTTTGGGTGCCGATGGGTTGACGTAGTCAAAGTTCGCGAAATTTGCCGGATACTTTGGACTGCCGTACATGGCAATGGCGTGGGCTTGATGCTCGGCTGCGGTACAGATCGCTGGTAGCATCAATCCAGCGAGTCCCAACAGCATGGGTGTGATCAGTCGCAGCAGATAAATGCTATGGGGTTTTGTACATAAGACCATAACTACGGTGTACCGGTAAGAAGGCGGTGAGTCAAGTCATGCTGGTCGAATGCTGAAGAAAATCTACCCAATCATCATCAATACACGCAATGAATCACTCGTGTGGTAGCCACAATCATTGTATGCTCGCCCAGGTTCCCTGAAGTTTATCTCCTCAACTATTGTAATAATGAGATCATTTGACGAACAGAACTTTTCCACTGCCCTGCTCTGTTGGTGGGACACTGCCGGTCGCAAGGATCTGCCATGGCAACAACCGAGGACACCCTATCGGGTCTGGTTGTCGGAAATCATGCTGCAACAGACCCAGGTTGCAACCACCATTGAGTACTTTACCCGCTTCTGTGCACGTTTCCCGAGCCTGGAACGACTGGCGGCAGCTTCACTGGATGAGGTGCTGCAGCTTTGGAGCGGCCTGGGTTATTACGCCCGGGCACGCAATCTGCATCGTACTGCGCAACTGCTTGTGAAGCAATATCAAAGCCGCTTTCCCAGTGATATCGAGACCCTCTGTCAATTGCCCGGGGTCGGTCGTTCCACTGCCGGGGCAATTCTGGCGCTGAGTATGGATCAGTTTGCCGTCATTCTCGATGGCAACGTCAAACGCGTGTTGTGTCGTTTTTTTGCGCTCTCCGGTTGGCCCGGAGGCAGCGCAGTGAATCGACAGCTCTGGCAACTGGCCGCTTCGTTGACCCCAAAACAACGTGTTGCTGACTATACCCAGGCAATCATGGATTTGGGAGCCACCGTCTGCAAACGCTCTCCGCAGTGTACTCGTTGCCCGGTTGCGGGCCACTGCCAAGCGTTGGCACAAGGCACAGTCACCTGGTACCCGACCCCGAAACCGCACCGGGTGCTGCCTGTCCGGGACGTTCAGATGTTGCTGCTGCGGGACCAGCATCGGCTGTTGTTGCAACAACAGCCTCCTATAGGACTTTGGGGAGGGCTCTGGGTATTGCCACAAATCAACACCAACCAGGATCCGGTGACATGGTGCCTTGAGCAACTGCAAATATCCGCTCGTTTGCTGGATACCTGGCCCATATTCCGGCACAGCTTCAGTCACTATCATCTTCAAATTCAGCCTCGACTGCTGTCCTGTGGGAATATAGGAGCTGTTGCTGAAGCCAGCTACCAGTGGCTGGATTTGCACCAACCCATACTCCCGGCTGTCCCTGCCCCAGTCCGTCGCCTGTTGCAACAGCTCAAGGAACAGCAGGACTGTGCCCGGTAACTACGCCCCGGTTATAAACCTCTCCTTTTCATCTTCTGACCCTGCCCTGTATACTGTCCTTCAAGCCAATCCAAGCCGGGAAGAAGCCGGCTGCGGATGGCTGGATTGATGCCAACCTACCCGGTGTCAGTACGCAGCCCTGGTAGATCGCACCCTGCAACAACGCAAGGAATTGAGGACCCTCCCATGAGCAGAGAAATTCAACTCAACGGCAAGACACTCAAGGTCAAACTCAGCCGGGCGGCCGAACGGCAACTGGCGCGTCGACCACAGCCACTGTACGTTGAGATGGAGCTTTATTTCAGTTGTCTGATCCGCAAACGTGTGGTCTTTCGCAAGTCGGCGCCAGCTCTGTCTGGCACAGCTGCTGAAGAGCAGTTGAACATTTCTTTTCGCCCGGTTATGACCCGGGAATGCGGTATCGATTATGCAGGGATTGAACCGCCAGTAACTGATTTTCCAATGGTGAACAAAGCCGCCTTCACTCCACGTTTACTTTCAATAGATTATGTCGACCAGCACTGGCAAGGTCAATTTGAGCTGGTCTGATGCACGAATAGCCGCAGGAGGCTGTTCGAGAATAACGCCTGCATGGGAGAATATCGCATGACCCGAACTGTACACTGCATTAAATTGGGAGTTGAGGCTGAAGGTCTGGATTTTGCACCCTGGCCCGGTGAGCTCGGTCAACGGATCTTTGCCCAGGTTTCGAAACAAGCCTGGCGGGAATGGCAACAGCTGCAAACCATGTTGATCAACGAATACCGGATCAATGCTATGGATCCTGCAGGCAGGAAGCTGCTGGCCGAGAAAATGGAGCAATATTTTTTCAGCGATGAGGAGATTAGCATCCCCGGGCTTCTGTAGGCGACACTAATAATACGAACTTTTCTACGCCGCCAGTATGCGTAGACACGACCCAGGTCACGCAACGAGGGCATGAGAAACCCGGCAATCCTCATCTCGATATGCCAAATCTCAAACTGGATCGATAAAATGCTCAAAATGAGCTATGCTGCTGTGTTGCCAGAACTTGTAGCGACCGCCATGTCTGAACGAACTGATTTCATCCTGCCGGAAAATGCCCCAGGCTGTCGATATAGCCTCAGTCTATTTCGTTATGGGGCGGCCAAGGCCCGACCCAAAGCCTATCTGCAGGCTGGGTTGCACGCGGACGAACCACCCGGGTTACTGGTGCTCCATCACCTGCGACATCTGCTCGATGAAGCCGAGGCTGCAGGTGAGATCACAGGTCAGATCGTATTGGTACCAATGGCAAACCCGATTGGTCTGGGGCAGATCGTCGGTGAGCGGGTCCTGGGGCGCTATGATCTCGCTGGCAGAGGCAATTTCAACCGGAATTTTCCACAATTATTCGAAGCCGTCGCTGCACAAGTCGATACGCTGTTGACAAAGGATTCCAAGCACAATATCAAGCTTATTCGCAGGGCCTTGAAAGAGGCTGCTACCGCACAGCGAGAGCTGGCAACAGGGGCTATTGAAACACTCAAATGCCATTTGCTCGAGGTAGCTATCGATGCTGATATCTGTCTGGATCTGCACTGTGATCTCGAAGCCCTGATGCATGTTTATCTGGGTACACCATTATGGCCAGATGCCCGGGATTTGCCGGCCCAACTGGGTGCAGCTACGGTATTGTTGGCCAGCAATTCTGGTGGCCAGCCATTTGATGAGGCGGTTGCTTCTCCCTGGTGGGAGTTGGCGCAACGCTGTAAAGATTTCCCGATTCCTGCTGCCTGCCTGTCCGCCACGGTTGAATTGCGAGGTCAGAGTGATGTCAATGATGAACTGGCTACCGTGGATGCTCGTAATATCCTGACTTTTCTGCGTCGTCGTGGCCTGCTGACCGGAAAATCAACTCCTTTGCCCACAGCTGTTGCCACGGCAACACCACTGACAGGGGTGGAATATGTACGCGCCAGGGTAGCTGGAATCGTCAGCTTCCTGGTTGCCCCCGGCAACCTGGTTGAACCTGGGCAACCGCTGGCTGTTATTATCGATCCCTCGGCCAGCACACCTGAACAGGGGCGAACAACGGTCTATTCCGGAATCAAAGGCCAGGTTTTTGCGCGTGCTCGCGACCATCTGGTCAGACCGGGGACCATTCTGTGTACCATCGCCGGTAGCGTGCCGCTGCCTCGAAGGCCTGGTGTCGGGTTGCTTAGTGACTAGGAGCCTGCAGACTCCTGGACAGGGATGATTCGGATTGAGGCACATGCTTGACAGGAGTTGTTTGCTGCAGGATCTTGCGGACCTTGAAAGTGAGGCCATAGCGGCTGCCAGTGAGGCCAGTTTCCGGGCAGCTGCCAAGTCGATACCACTCCAGCTGGTTCGACGGCAACCCCTGCGTAGCTTGCGACTGTGGTTGGCTAACTATCGTACCGCTACCGATAGCTCCAGGCCAATTTGTGCCGGTTTACACCTGGGGCATTTGCTGGTATTTCTAATCGGATTGGTCAGCGGCTGGAGCACAGCTGCAGTGGTCCTGTTTTATGACGGTTCGGCACCTGTCAACATCCTGCACGCAGTGGTCATACTTGCACTGATACCCTTGTTGTTAAGCCTGCCTTTTTATTTCGGCCTGTTGATTCCAGCGCAGCACCTGCTGGATATATTTAAGGCGCTGACTCCCGGCCGTTGGACACTGGACCTATGGCAGCACCTGCAGTCCCGTCGGCGTAGTTCTGTACCGGGAAACACTTTTGTGATCCCGCTGCCGGTGGGTCAACATCTTGCCGTGTGGTGGACACAGCTATTTTCCCTCGGTTTTGCCATCGGCAGCCTGCTCGCGCTGTTCTACCAGATCAGTATTTTTGATCTGGCCTTTGCCTGGAGTACCACACTGAACCTTTCTGCTGGCCAATTCCAACAGATCACAAATATTCTGGCCTGGCCCTGGTCTTGGTGGCTGCCTCAAGCCGTACCCACGACCACGCTGATCGAGGCCAGTCAGTACTTTCGCCTGCAAAGCAGTACGCCTCAGGTCTTGAATTCAGCCGCACAGATGACACAATGGTGGCCCTTTTTGTTGCTCAGTATTAGTAGTTACAGCTTGCTGCCACGTCTTTTGTCGACTGTACTTGCCGGTTGGCGACTGCGGCGCTGCCTGCAGCGGCAACTGCTGCACTCCAGCACCGCCCGGCGCCTGTTGCAGCAGCTCGACAGCAACCCGGTCAGCACCCGGTCCCCTGTAGCGGAGGTCATAACGCCACAAATAAACGGTATGGATTCAGCCATCCCCGGTGTCGGGCAACTGCCAGATTCCTGCCGCCGGGTTGCCGTCATCAACTGGTCAACTGTCAATGATTTTGCCTCGGTTGCACTGGAGCAGTTTGGCCGACAGCGTACATTCACCGTCATTAGCGAGTTTTTCGCCGGAGGGCAGGTTGCCTTGGCAGATGAGCGGCAGATTTCAGCCAGGATTCAAGCCCTTTCTGCTGATATTATCTGGCTGCGGGTCAAAGCTTGGGAGCCCCCCCTGCAGGAACATCAGCGATTTCTAAGGCAGTTGCGCGAGACCGTTGGTGGGCATATTCCATTGCTGGTCACACTCATCGGGCTGCCGGATCATGACGGCGAGCAGGACAGGATGATCTGGGAGCAGGCCCTGGGAAAGTTGCAGGATCCGGCCATATACAGTCAGTTTTTGCTCGGTCAAATACCATGAAACCGCCATGTTTTGCCGTCGTTGGTCACCCCAATAAGGGCAAGAGCAGTATTGTTGCGACCCTGGCCCGAGACAATTCCGTTCAAGTCAGCCCGATCCCAGGCACCACCGTTTCTACGCGTCGCTTTCCCATGCAAGTGGACGGTGAAATCCTTTATGAACTTTATGATACCCCCGGTTTCCAACAGGCTCGCTATGTGCTCGAGTGGTTGCAGCAGCACGCTGGTAGTGCCGCACAAAGACCACAGGCATTGCGGCAGTTTCTTGAGCAATGCTGCAAGGGGCAGTTATTTCATGATGAATGTGCTCTGCTGGCGCCCATTGTTGACGGTGCCGGCATTCTCTATGTGGTCGATGGCTCAAGACCTTATGGCATAGAATACGAGGCAGAGATGGAGATCCTTCGCTGGTCGGGGCAACCCAGCATGGCTCTGGTCAACAGTACAGGCAGTGGCGACTACAGCCGCCACTGGAAAGACGCGCTATCTCAGTATTTCCGTGTCGTCCGTACTTTCAACGCCCATGAAGCACCCCTACAGCAGCATCTGGACTTGTTGCGTGCTTTTGCTGAGCTTGAAGAAACCTGGCGTCGGCCCCTGCAACTTGCCATCGAGCATTTACAACAACAACGCCAGGACCGATTGCAGCAAAGTGCCGCAGCGATCACAGACCAGTTGGCTGCAATGCTTGCGCTGCGGTTGGAGCAGGTCATCACTGTTGATGCTAACGAGCCATTCGTCCGCAAGGCATTACAGCAGCGCTTTCACAACCGACTGCATCAGCAGGAGCTGGAAGGGCGAAAATTCATTGAGAATTTATACGAGCATCCGGGCTTGCTTCGTCATGAATCAAAACTCAGTGTGCTTGATGATGATTTGTTCAGTGAGCAAGTTTGGCTGCGCTTCGGCCTGACCCGGTCCCAACTGGCCACCGCCAGTGCCGGAGCTGGCGGCCTTGCCGGGGCTGGTCTGGATGCCGCATTTGGCGGTACGTCCATGTTGCTGTGGGCCGGGGCCGGGGTGGTGGCTGGTGCCTTAAGCGGCCTGTTTCTGCATCACAATAGCCTGGAAATAACCTCACATCGGGATAATCACGGCGAACCACTTTTGCGTCTAGGGCCGGTGCATGCTGATAATTTTGGTTTTGTCATCCTCGGTCGTGCTCTGACCCATCACCAGTTAGTCAGTCACCGAAATCATGCCATCCGGGATGTGTTGACCATTGACCAGATCAGCCAGCCCTTTCAGGCTGATGCCTTATCCCAGTCACAAAGACGGCAGCTGATGCATGGTTTTCGACAACTCAGGAGCGGTAAGCCAGCAAAAAAAATGCCAGGATTACTCGTGGGCCTGTTGCAAGCACAAGAAACTTAACAGGCTGTCAGGGCATCGATTGTAACCGGTTTGTCTGCAGCAAAGCCACGCGTACTTCAGCACCAGACGAATACCGCTTCGATTTCCGCCTCGGTTTTATTGTACTCTTCCGTGGGGAATAAACCAGGTCGGCTGTGTTTTGACAGGAGTTGCCACGGTGTGTTCCAGAGGCTAATAAACCATTGATTCTTGCTTATTCACTC
>CAYQAP010000061.1:0-12759 GCA_964415515.1 uncultured Gammaproteobacteria bacterium
CTACCGGTTGCTCGTGCTCCTGACCCTGAAGCGATTCGAGATCTTTTTATCGGTCAGTACACAGTACGCTATTTGCTGGATGAAGATCATTTGCTCATTCTACGCGTTTGGCATGAAAGTTGAGAAAGACTTATAAACGAATCGTTCAAGTGCGTTACGGTGCTGTACACCTTCACTGGACCCAAAAAGGCTACATCGGGTAACCGGGGGGGTCTCTAACCCGCTTTACAAATCAGCGCAACTGCCTCGGCAGCTATTCCTTCTCCCCGGCCAACAAAACCAAGCCGTTCTGTTGTTGTCGCCTTGATATTGATTATTTCAGGGGCACAACCGATGCATGTTGCGATTTGCAGTTGCATACCTGGTATATGGTTTGCCAACCGTGGCTGCTGAGCAATAATTGTGGTATCGATATTGCTGATTTGCCAGTTGTTACCCTGCAACATATTGACCACATTCTGAAGCAGAATTTGGCTGGAAATCCCGGCATAGCGGGAATCCGAGTCTGGAAAATGCTGACCGATATCGCCAAGCCCTGCCGCACCCAACAGCGCATCACAGATGGCATGCAGCAACACATCCGCATCGGAATGACCCTGCAAACCCGACTCAAAAGGAATTTTTAGGCCACCAAGAATTAGTTTTCGATCGGTTGAGAAAGGATGAACATCAAAGCCATGACCAATTCTAAAAACGGGTGCAATCATGACTGTTCTCGCTGTAATCGCAGCAGTTGTTCGGCCAGTAGCAAATCTTCTGCGTAGGTAATTTTAATATTGTCCGTATGCCCGTGGACCAGCAGGGGCTGGCTTCCGGTCCACTCCAGCGCTTCTGCCTCATCGGTGGGCCCGGCTGCTCGACTTTGGGCCGCAGTCAAAGCCGATTTCAGTAGCCCAAAACGAAAACATTGTGGGGTAAAGGCACGCCAAAGCTGTGACCTTGAGATCGTTTTCTCGATCACAGCATCGGCGCCTGCCTGCTTTAACGTATCACTGACCGGTGCCGCGAGCAACCCACCGTCTGCAGTTGCGACTTCGAGAGCATGCAATAATTTCAGAATGTCGTCGACCCGCACACAAGGGCGCACTGCATCATGAACGAGCACCCAGTCGTTGTCTTCAGCACCATGCTGATGCAAAGCATCCAGCCCCATGAGCACTGTATCGGCACGCTCGGCTCCGCCTGAATAGGCATTGAACAGCAAGGGATGCTGGGGCTGAATGTGCGCCCAATACGTATCATCAGCAGCGATACCCACAATCAGACCCGACAATCCAGGGACCGATAACAAGCGATCCAGCGTATGGCAAATCACCGGCTTTTGGCCCAGCAGGCGGTATTGTTTTGGCAACCCCACGCCGGCACGTCGGCCCTGCCCGGCTGCTGGCAACAAGGCCCAGATTGCTCGTTTATTTCCGGTCATCGATTATCTTCCCAGAGCGGATTTCGGTATACTCCCGGCCCCTTGATTGGTCACCTCCGCGCATTGTAATGCTTTCCTATCGTCATGCCTGATTTTACCACTGTTGCCACCCACTCAGTGCCGTCACTCAATCAGGCCAGAGTTCAATGGTCAGGTTTGCCCGGCGCCGCCACGGGTTTGGCCATCAGCCAGTTGGGTTGCCAGCAATCAGCTCCCTTGCTGGTCATCTGTCGCAGCAGCCGCCAGGCTCAGCGACTGGAAGAGGAAATTCGTTTTTTCCTGACGGCCAATCATCCCGACCCAGACTCTCGGGTCGCCCTGTTCCCTGACTGGGAATGCCTGCCCTATGATGTATTTTCACCACACCCGGACATCATATCGCGTCGACTGGGCTTGTTGCGCGCACTCGATCTACAGCCACCGGGGATTGTACTGACTTCTGTGGCAAACCTCATGCAGCGCCTGCCTCCTCCCGACTATCTGCAGGGACATGCCTTTTCCCTGCAAACAGGACAACAATTGGATGTGCATAAGCTGCGCGAACAATTGCAACAAGCCTCATATGCCGCTGTGTCCCAAGTGTTGGCCTGTGGCGAGTACGCGATTCGGGGTGGCCTGTTTGATATTTTCCCTATCGGCAGTCAACAGCCATTTCGGCTCGACCTGTTTGATGATCTCATCGAATCCATTCATTTCTTTGACCCGGAAACACAGCGTTCCGGAGCGCAGACGAAGCTGATCAACATGCTCCCGGCCCGTGAGTTTCCAATGACCGAATCGGCCATCCGCTATTTTCGCCAGCAATTTAGAAAAAGATTTACCGGCAATCCAAATGCCAGCGAAATCTATCGCGGGGTCAGCAAAGGCCGCGTGCCGGTCGGAGTTGACGCTCTTTTTCCGTTATTTTTCGAAGCGACTGCCACATTGTTTGATTACCTTCCAGAATCAAGCATTTTGGTGCTGGACGATGATGTCAGTGATGCTGCCCACCACTTTCAGGCAGAAACCAATGACCGGTATCTGGCCATCAAAGATGACCAGGAAAGACCTGCATTACCCCCTGAAGATCTGTATCTGTCAGCGGTTGAAGTGCAAAATTATTGCCAACACTACCGCCAGATCTGGCTGGATCACACCCATACAATATCCTCCAAGAACGGTATCTGCTGTTTCCCCTACAGCCCCCCGCCACAACTGCCGGTTGACCATAAACAACCCAAACCTTACCATGCACTGACTGCCTTTATCGAGCAATTTGACGGGCGTATCGCACTGGTCGCTGAAACTGCCGGTCGTCGCGAAGCCCTGCTCGGCATTCTCGGCCTGGCCGGACTCCAAGCCAAAGAATTCACGTCGTACAACGCCTTTACCGAAGACCAAGGTTGCCGACTGGGCATCCTGGTGGGTTTGCTCGATCGCGGCCTGATCTTCAATGGACAGCCTTCAATTGCCCTGATTACCGAATCGCAGCTCTACGGAAACCAGGTCCAGCAACGCCGCCGCCGCGCCCAAAGCAGTGCAGATCCGAATGCGGTCATTCGCTCACTGGCCGAACTGAATCCTGGAGATCCTGTGGTGCATGTGGATCACGGTGTTGGACGCTATCAAGGCCTGGAACACCTGACGATTAACGGCAACTCGCAGGAATTTTTGATCATCCTCTATCGGGACGAAGACAAGCTCTATGTGCCGATTCTGTCGCTGCAACAGGTCACACGCTATATCGGTGGCAGCAGCGAAACTGCACCGTTGCACAAGCTCGGTGCCGACGCCTGGAGCAGGGCAAAAAAACGAGCCGATAAACGTGCCCGTGATGTGGCGGCTGAATTACTCGCTGTCGAAGCACTGCGAAAAAGCCGTAAAGGCCAGGCCTGTACATTGGATGAAGTATCCTACCTGGGATTTTGCAGTGGTTTCAACTTTGAAGAAACACCGGATCAAGCCCTGGCAATCGGCTCGGTTATCAAAGACCTCATTGCCCCCAAAGCCATGGACCGACTGGTCTGCGGTGATGTAGGATTCGGCAAAACTGAGGTCGCGCTGCGGGCTGCCTTCGTGGTGGTCGAAAGCGGCCATCAGGTCGCAATCCTGGTGCCGACGACCTTGCTGGCACAGCAGCACTATCAGAACTTTATCGATCGATTTGCCGATCAGGCTGTCAGCATTGAACTGCTCTCACGCTTTCGCAGTCGCCATGATGTCAATGACGTACTGGAGCGACTGCGAACCGGCTGTCTGGATATCGTGATTGGTACCCATCGTTTGCTACAAAACGATATTTCTTTCCATGATTTAGGCTTGCTTATTCTGGACGAAGAACAACGTTTCGGTGTTCGGCAAAAGGAAAAGCTCAAGAAGCTGCGTGCCGAAGTTGACATCCTGACCCTGACCGCAACACCCATTCCACGAACTCTGCACATGGCCATGTCGGGCCTGCGTGAAATCTCGATCATATCGACACCACCGCTGCATCGCCTCAGTATCAAGACCTTCGTCAAAGAGTGGAGCAACCAGATGATCCGTGAGGCCTGCCAGCGGGAACTGCGGCGTGGCGGTCAGGTCTATTTTCTGCACAACGAAGTCAGCACCATCAATGCCATGGCCGAACGCCTGCATGAAATACTGCCTGACCTTGAAATCGCCATCGCCCATGGGCAATTGCCGGAACGTCAACTCGAGCACATTATGCGCGAGTTCTACCATCGCCGCTTTCATATCCTGTTGTGCACCACAATTATTGAAAACGGCATCGACATCCCCAATGCCAATACCATTATTATCAATCGGGCCAACCGCTTCGGGCTCTCACAATTGCACCAACTGCGTGGCCGGGTGGGTCGTTCTCATCATCAGGCCTATGCCTACCTGTTGATTCAGGACCATCACGGGCTCACCGCAAACGCCAGAAAACGCCTCGAAGCCCTGGAAACCATGGAGGCACTGGGAGCAGGTTTTGCACTCGCATCGCACGATCTGGAGATCCGCGGTGCGGGAGAATTGCTCGGTGATCAACAAAGTGGTTCCATCGATGAAGTCGGTTTTTCTCTGTACAGCGATTACCTGAATCGTGCCATCTCCAGTTTGCGCACCCAGGGCAACAGCCGTCTGATGACCGACCCGGACGAAGATCCGGATATCCGTATCGAACTGGGTCTACCCGCCCTGTTTCCGGACAGTTATCTACCCGATATCCACACCCGCCTGGTGATGTACCAACGGATCGCCACTGCAACCAGCAAGGAAGCCCTGTATGAACTCGAAGTGGAAAGTGTGGATCGCTTTGGTTTGCTGCCAGATGCTGCGAAAAATCTGTTCAATTTTGCAGCGCTGAAACTACTGGCCAAACCACTGGGTCTGAAAAAAATCCATCTGGATAATCAGGGTGGGCAATTGGTATTTGCACAGCACGCCAATATCGACCCGATGCTGCTGATTCAGCTGATTCAGCATCATCCGCGACAGTACCGACTCGAGCAGGCCGGGAATTCTCTTAAGCTTCTGCAGGGATGCGCAGATTCGAATCTGCGTTTCACAAGGCTGCATGAGGTACTGTCCCGACTGCAGGATTCAGTTACTGTGAGCAAATAGCGGCAGCGAGCCAGATGAATTATGGCCACACAAATTCAATCGATCCTGCCCCCTGGCCGCAGGCATAACGAGTGTGATAATCAGGGTTTTCATCAACCTGCCGAGGGATCACACACCCAGCGCGATAGTTGCCGTGGGCTGCAGACGTTAGCCGACAGATTTGCGATCTTCGAAGGCTTGAGTCAATGTGCCCTGATCGAGATACTCCAATTCACCACCCACTGGCAGGCCACGAGCTAGACGGGTCACCGGCACCTTATGACGGCACACAAATTCGCCAAGAAAATCAGCCGTTGCCTGCCCTTCTACCGTTACATTGGTCGCCAGAATGACTTCATTGATCGATTCACTCGTGAGTAGCTGCTGGAGTTTATCGATCCCCATTTCATCCGGGCCAATCCCATCAAGTGGTGACAGCTGTCCCATCAGCACAAAATACATGCCCTTATAGGCACCGGACTGTTCGACAGCAGCCAGGTCGGCGGGCGTCTCAACCACGCAGAGCAGGCTGGAATCACGACGTGGAGAGGCACATAAAGCACACAGTTCAGACTCGCTAAAATTCTGACAACGACGGCATTTCTGTATTTTATTAAGCGCCTGATTCAAGGCAGTAGCGATTTGATGCCCCCCCTCACGGTCGCGTTCGAGCAAATGAAACGCCATCCGTTGTGCCGATTTCGGGCCCACACCTGGGAGGCGGCGCAATGCTTGCTGCAATTTTTGCAATGCCGCTGTGAGACTCATAGAGAATAATACCCGCCATCAAAGTGGCAAGTTGAGACCCGGGATATTGAGTCCAGACGCCAAGCCACCGAGTTTGTCCTTGCTGGCTTGCTCAATTTTACGGGTGGCATCGTTCATGGCAGCTGCCAACAGATCTTCCAGGACTTCCTTATCTTCATTGAGCAGGGCGTTTTCGATTGATACGCTGTGCACGTCGTGGCGACAACTGACCCGAACCCGTACCATACCCCCACCCGACTGGCCTTCAATGATGATATTCGCCAGCTCTTCCTGGGCTTTTTTCAGGTTTTCCTGCATTGTTTGGGCCTGCTTCATCAGGGTACCCAACCCACCTTTAATCATGCACATTCTCCATTGCTTTGTGAGGGTGATAACGAATCTACCGGATGCACCGAACCCGGGACCAGGAGCGCATCGAAATCCTGTCGTAGCTGTTGAACCACCGGATGTGCATCAACAGCAGCTTCGGTCCGACGTTGTCGCTCCCTGGCAAGTCGGCGATCTTGACTGGCCGGACTTTCAGATGAAAGGTCTGCCTTGAATTCGACCCTGACCTGTAACACGGAGCCGGAATATCGGCTCAGTGCAGCACCGAGCTTTTGAATACGTGCTGGGGTTGCCAGATAGCGCATTGATTCGGGTATCATCAGCTCCAGTTGTTTTTCATCCTGTTTGACCAGCACGCTGTTTCTGGCCAGTTCTCGGGTCACCCCCTTAAGCTCCAGAGCAGCGACGACACGACTCCATTGATCCAATGCTTTGGCAGGCTCCGATGCCTGCTGCGATGGCAGTTTGGGGGTTTCTACAGTACCGCTGGATGGCGACCGACCGCTGTCACCAGTACCGGTATCGGGCTCCACCGGTCGAAAAGCCAACATCCGCAACAAACACATTTCAAAACCGGTTCTGGGGTCCGGAGCCAATGGCAGATCCCGTTTGCCGAGCAGCGCAATCTGGTAATACAGTTGAACATCCTCTACCTGCAGGACGTGGGCCAAGTCTGCAAACTCAGGTTCAACTATATTGTCTTGAGATTGTATTTCCGGGACTGACTTGACCAGGGCCAGCTGATACAGTGCTCGAAGAAGACTGTCCAGCACCTCGGAATAATCCGCTGCACGTTCAGCAATACGCGCGGAAACGCCCAGCAATCCGGAGGCATTACCGGTTGCCAGCATCTGTATGAGGTCGATGATGTAACGAGACTCGATCAGGCCGAGCATGGACCGCACAGAGTCCTGGCGGACCTCTCCTCCCCCATGGGCAATGGCCTGATCAAGCAGGCTCAGTCCATCTCGCAGGCTGCCGGCAGCAGCCCGGGCCAACAACTGCAGAGCCGGATCATCAAACGAGATCTGTTCAGCCTGCAAGATCACTTTCAGACGATCGACGATGAGTGGTGAAGGCAAAGCCCGGAGGTGGAACTGCAGACAGCGTGACAATACGGTAACCGGGAGTTTCTGCGGATCAGTAGTAGCCAACAAAAACTGTACGTGAGCCGGAGGTTCCTCCAGCGTTTTGAGCAAGGCATTAAAACTATGCGCCGACAGCATATGCACCTCGTCAATCAAATAGACTTTGTAGCGACCCGCAGCCGGTGCGTACTGGACATTGTCCAGCATTTCACGGGTGTCATCAACGCGGGTTCTTGAAGCGGCATCCACTTCCCGCAGATCAATAAACCGCCCCTCGTCGACCGCCTTGCAATGGGCGCAAACTCCACAGGGATGCGAACTAATCCCCTGCTCGCAATTCAGTGCCTTGGCAACAATACGGCCCAAGGTTGTTTTTCCCACGCCACGGGTTCCGCTGAACAACAGAGCGTGATGCACCCGGTCATTATCCAGTGCATGAATCAGCACATCGGTCACATGTTCCTGACCGACAACCTCGCCGAATTGCTTTGGCCGCCAGGTTCGGGCCAGTGCCTGATAGGTCATAAAAGGGGATCGCCAATAAATAGGGTGGCGGCTCAGATCAGCCTGACCCAAACACCCGAATCAGCTGCTGCGGCTGCTTCCTTCCGGACCTGACCGGGTTCACAACCTATCGTCATCTGGAAGCCGAACCTTGCCGCCATAAACTGAAACTACGACCGTAATCCTATCATGTCATGCTCTTGGGAGGTATAATTTTCTGTGCAAGTTCGCAAATTTACTCCAGTCAATAGGCACCCCAGTTCAGCCCAATCACACGGGCGGCTGAAGACCAGATGAAACTGCGAAACCGTCTTGATTATTGCGCCCCAGAAACTCACCCGACAGGCCTCTTGAACCATGGAAACCCCAATTCGCCAGTCTTCCCAGCTGCTGCATAGTAATGTGGACCTGCTTAAAAGCCGGGCGACCAAATCTGCTTATATGGGCATCGGCATTGCCATCATCACCATCATTCTTGCCACTGTCCTGGTCGGAGCCTACAGCACGGGCCAAGTCACACTAGACAGTATTATTGCCGCACAAAAAAACAATATCGCGCTCTGGATTCTGGATCTGATGCCTTTCGTATTCGGTTTCTGGGGCCAGTACTCCAGCGCCATCATCGCCTATGAAGCCGGTGCCATGGTGTTTGACCAAACCAATGCTTTACGCAGCCGAGCAGAAGATCTGGAAAGAACCGCCAACTATGCAACCACTCATGATGCCCTCACCGATCTGCCGAACCAGTCTTTGTTTCTGGATCGCGCTGAGCGAGAGATTATCCATGCCGGGAACAACAGCCAGGTGACGTTTCTGCTCATCGAAATTCAAAACTACGATGAAATCAATAACACACTGGGCCGCAACAATTGCGATTTGATGATCAAGCAATTTACCCGACGCCTGCAAGGGGTGCTGAGTGAGAGCAATACTCTGGCCCGGATAGACGGCAGCGTGTTCAGTGTTCTGCTACGTGCTGACACGGCAGCGGCCCAACCGGTTGCAAGCAATATCCTAAAAGCTTTGGAATCAACCTTTGAAGTAGACAAATCTCCGCTTGCAATCAATTCCAACATCGGCATTGTCGAGTACCCGGCGCATGGTAATGATGTGGATACACTGATCCAGAGGGCAGGCGTGGCCTTGAATTATGCCCGGATTGAAGAAAAAGGCTACGCCGTCTATGATCCTGCACTCGATATCTACAGCTCGCATCGATTGACCCTGATTGGAGAGCTACGCAAAGCCGTGGAAAGCAATGAACTGGTGCTTTACTATCAGGGCAAAGCTTCAACCGGGGATTATAATGTCCTGGGGGCGGAATCACTGGTACGCTGGTTGCATCCCAAACATGGGCTGGTACCACCGGATGAATTTATTCCCATGGCCGAACGCACCCGTGTGATCCATCATCTCACGGCCTGGGCTGTCCGCCAGGCATTCACTGATTGCGCGCTCTTCCATCAAATGGGTATAGATATCAAGGTCTCGGTGAATTTGTCGGCCCGTAACCTGCACGACCCGGAGTTTCCGGACCTGGTCGCAGGCCTGGCCGTTACTTCAAAAATTCATCCTGAATGGATGATGATGGAAATCACTGAAAGTGCGATCATGACCGACCCTGAGCGGTCGCTTGAAATCATCCGAAAATTGCATGCACAAGGCTTTTCGCTCTCAATCGATGATTATGGCACCGGTTATTCTTCACTGGCCTATTTGAAGAAAATGCCGTTGTCAGAGCTAAAGATTGACCGTTCCTTTGTCGATGATATGCTCGAAAATAACAATGACCGGGTTATCGTCAATGCCACCATCAACCTGGCCCACAACCTGGGATTGTCCGTAACCGCTGAAGGGGTCGAGAACAAGGCCACCTTGCAACAATTGCATGACTTTGATTGTGACCTGGCGCAAGGCTACCACATCAACAAACCAATGCCTTTTGACCTGTTTATTGAACACATCAACAACAGTGACTGGCTGAAATTCAGAGCCATAACCAGCTCGGAAAAAGCCGATACGAAAGGCCATTAATGACGATATTTCCTTCTCCTGTAACGCCAATAACCGTGGTCGACAGCGGATATTGCCGACCCGAACTGGCTGCAGTTTACCTCCTTGTCGATGGCGATGAGGTGGCTATTATTGAAACAGCAACCAGCCCGGCAGCCAACCGGGTGCTCGAGGCCCTCAGGCAATGTGGCTTTGTTCCTGGCCAAGTCCGTTATATTATCCCGACCCACGTGCATCTCGATCATGCCGGTGGTGCCGGCGTACTGATGCAGCACTGCACCGAAGCCACGCTGCTGATTCACCCCAAAGGGGCCCACCATATGATCGATCCGAGCCGTTTACTGGCAGGCACGATACAAGTATACGGCCAGCAACGAACCCGCGAACTGTATGGGGAAATTATCCCGATAGCCGCATCACGTATCCGCAATATGGAGGACGGGGAGCAGTTGCGGCTGGGTGGGCTGACACTCCAGTTCATGGATACACCGGGCCATGCATCGCATCATTTTTGTATCCATATACCGCAACTGAAAACCCTCTTCAGCGGTGACACCCTGGGTATCGCCTACCCCGCACTGCAACAGACAAACAAGCGATTCATTTTTGCATCCACTACCCCGGTGCAATTTCAGCCACAACTACTGCTGGAGTCAATTGACCGGCTTAAAGCGCTCAATGCTGACTGGGCTGCCCTCACCCATTTTGGACTGCATCGGCTAAACGAAAGCTATTTCATCCAACTGCGCAATAGTGTCACCTGTCACCGAGATATCGCCCTCGCTTGCCACAGGGCATCGATACCAGGCACGTCGGCAACCAGGGAACAACGCATCGCAAAACAACTGCAACAGCACTTTCACCAGCAGCTCAACCTGAACGAGACCGAACTCACCGATCTGCTCGGTAACGACATCCGTCTCAATGCGATGGGCCTGGAGACCTGGCTGAGCCGATCCGGCAAGTGATCCAGCACCATAAACATGGCCCGAAGATCGTTCTCCGGGCCATGGTTGCTGCAGAATCAGAGGCTGACCCGGTTGGCCTTGAGATCCTCAACCACCGAAGAATCTGCAAGCGTGGAGGTATCACCCAAGCTATCAAATTCATTGGCAGCGATTTTGCGTAAAATGCGCCGCATAATCTTCCCGGAACGGGTTTTTGGCAGGCTCGGCGCCCACTGAATGGCATCGGGAGTAGCGATCGGGCCGATTTCCTTGCGCACGATTTGCCGCAGCTGCTGACGCAACTCTTCGGAGGGCTCAAGACCGGCCATTAAAGTAACATAGGCGTAAATCCCCTGGCCCTTGATCTCATGCGGGAACCCGACCACTGCCGCTTCGGCGACCGCATCATGCAAGACCAGCGCACTTTCGACTTCGGCCGTGCCCATGCGATGGCCGGAAATATTGATCACATCGTCTACACGCCCGGTAATCCAGTAATAGCTATCCTCATCCCTGCGGGCACCGTCGCCGGTGAAGTAATAGCCCGGGAACGAGGTAAAATAGGTATCAATAAATCGCTGATGATCTCCATACACCGTGCGCATCATACCCGGCCAGGGATGGGAGATCACCAAATTACCTGCACCAGCCCCTTCCAGCAACTGACCTTCATTATCCACCAGCGCCGGCACCACTCCGAAAAATGGTCGGGTCGCAGAACCCGGTTTGGTCTCCGTAGCTCCGGGCAATGGGGTAATCAAAATGCCACCGGTTTCGGTCTGCCACCAGGTATCCACAATGGGACAGCGATTTTCACCCACTACCCGGTTATACCACTCCCATGCCTCCGGGTTAATCGGTTCGCCGACGGTGCCCAACAAACGCAAGGATTTGCGGCTGGTGCGGGTCACCGGATCATCACCATCACGCATCAGTGCGCGAATCGCGGTGGGTGCGGTATAGAAAATATTGATCTGGTGTTTATCCACCACCTGCCAGAAACGGCTGGAATCCGGATAGGTGGGCACCCCTTCATACATGACTGTCGTGGCGCCATTGGCCAGCGGGCCATAGACGATGTAGGAATGCCCGGTTACCCAGCCGACATCGGCCGTACACCAGAACACATCACCGTCATGATAGTCGAATACATACTTATGGGTGACCGCTGAATACAGCAGATAACCACCCGTGGTATGCAACACACCCTTGGGTTTGCCGGTGGAACCAGATGTGTACAGAATAAAGAGCGGATCTTCGGCATCCATTTCTGCCGGAGGACATTGCGTCGAGGCCTGGTCCATCACTTCGTGATACCAAACATCAAGGTCATCATTCCAACTGACCTCGTTACCTGTACGCTGGACCACAAAGACGGTGTCGACACAAGCACAATTTTGCACCGCAGCATCCACATTGGCCTTCATGGGCACATGCCGTCCACCACGAAAACCCTGATCGGTGGTCACGACCACTTTGCACTCTGAGTCAAGAATGCGGTCTTTCAGGGCATCGGGTGAGAAGCCACCGAAAACCACAGAGTGAATGGCCCCGATCCGGGCACAAGCCAGCATTGCGACTGTGACCTCTGGAATCATCGGCATATAGATCGCTACCCGATCGCCTTTGCTGACACCTTTGTCTTTCAGGCAATTGGCAAACTTGCAGACCAGTGCATGCAACTCTCGGTAGGTGATTTTCTTGTCGACACCGGGATCATCCCCTTCCCAGATAATCGCAACCTGCTCACCGCGGCTGTCCAAATGGCGATCCAGACAATTGTAGGTCACATTCAATGCAGCGCCTTCAAACCAGCGAATATGCCCTTTGTTAAAATCCCAATCCAGGACCTTGTCCCATTTTTTCGACCAGCTCAAATACTCCTCGGCCATCTCCCCCCAAAAGCCTTCCGGATCATCGACAGAATGCTTGTACATTGCTTTGTAACCGTCATCGTCGATGAAGGCCCTGGCTTTGAATTCAGACGGTACTGGATACCTATGCTCCTCAGACATACCTGTTCTCCTACGGAATCTATGATTGGTTTCTTCAAAATTTTGTGCGTTTTGTCGAAATACAAAACAAATCGCGCGGGTAGTATACACGTTTGATCAAGCCTGTG
>CAYQAP010000061.1:12859-14101 GCA_964415515.1 uncultured Gammaproteobacteria bacterium
CAGGTCCAACCTCGGCAGGTCCGACCTCGGCCAGAGCCGCCGATTACCGAAAACTACATTCCAAAGATTTTAGTATGCCAGAAGATACCATACAACAATTCAAGATTTCACCCTTCGAGCGGCGTGCCGCAGCTTCGCTGGGTGGCATCTTTGGGCTACGGATGCTGGGTTTATTCATGATCCTGCCGGTATTTTCGCTTTACGCACACAAACTCACAGGCTTCACTCCGGTATTAATGGGTGTCGCCATCGGTGCCTATGGATTCACCCAGGCCTTTCTGCAAATCCCTTTTGGATTGCTTTCTGATCGTATCGGACGCAAACAAGTCATCGTCATCGGTTTGTTGATCTTTGCAGCCGGCAGCGTACTGGCTGCCGTTTCTGATTCGATCTACGGAGTGATTGCCGGTCGTGCTTTGCAAGGCGCAGGGGCCATCGCTGCAGCCATTATGGCGTTGTTGGCTGACCTCACACGTATGGAAACCCGCACCAAAGCCATGGCTATACTCGGTGGCAGCATCGGCATGTCTTTTACCCTGGCGCTGCTGCTAGGACCCATACTGAACGGCTGGATTGGTGTACCGGGCATTTTCTGGCTGACTTCCGCACTCGCGTTGATCGGAATTCTGGTCGTGGTCTACGTGGTTCCGAATCCACAGGAAAGTCACTTTCATGCAGACACCGAACCGGTTTTGGCTCAGTTTGGTAAAATTCTCAAAGATACTCAGTTGCTGAGGCTGGATTTCGGCATTTTCTCCCTGCATTTGCTGATTACTGCCACTTTCGTCGCGCTGCCACTGCTGCTGCGCGATACCCTGCAGATACCGGCTCCGCACCACTGGTGGATTTATCTGCCTGTGCTGTTGTTGGCCGTTCTGGCCATGTTTCCGTTCATCATCATTGCCGAACGTTATGGCAAAACGAAAGCCGTATTTCTCGGTGCGATCAGTATTCTGATTGTGTCAGAATTGGGCTTGTCGCTATTTCACCAACAAATCTATCAGGTCGCGATCCTGCTTTTTTTGTTTTTTGCCGGTTTCAATCTAATGGAAGCCACCCTGCCTTCCCTTATCTCCAAACTCGCACCACCGAACAGCAAAGGTACCGCGATGGGCGTCTATAGCAGCTCCCAGTTTCTCGGCGCATTTTGTGGCGGCGCTGCCGGTGGCTGGCTACTGGGTCAATATGGCCCGGCCGGCGTATTTGCTGGTTGTGCTGTCGTCGCCTTTATCTGGTTACTGG